>NZ_CP141212.1:2645000-2945000 GCF_035610345.1 Sinorhizobium meliloti
ACGTCAACGCCAAATTCGGCGACGCCGAGACGCGGTTCTACCGCTTCCAGGATCCGGACGACAATTCGATCGATTATTTCGACAAGGACGGCAAGAGCATTCGCCAGTTCCTGCTGCGCAATCCCGTTCCGAACGGCCATTTCCGCTCCGGCTTCGGCATGCGCCGCCACCCGATCCTCGGCTTCTCGCGCATGCACACCGGCGTCGACTGGTCCGCTCCGCGCGGCACTCCGATCATCGCGGCCGGAAACGGCGTCGTGCAGAAGGCCGGCTGGGACTCCGGCGGCTACGGCAACCAGACGCTGATCCGCCACGCCAACGGCTATGTGTCCTCCTACAATCACCAGAGCGCGATCGCCAAAAGCGTCAAGCCGGGAACGAAGGTCGTCCAGGGTCAGGTGATCGGCTGGGTCGGAACGACCGGCCTCTCCACCGGCCCGCACCTCCACTACGAACTTATCGTCAACGGCAACAAGGTGGATCCATTGCGTATCCGGCTGCCGGGAGGAAAATCGCTCGGGGGCGAGGCGCTGGCGAAGTTCGAGAAGGAACGCGAACGCATCGACGAGCTTCTCGGCGACGATGCGAACGAGGTCGCAAGCAAGTAGTCGACCCATCGACCGTATCGCGAACTCGCAACAAAAAGGCCGCCCGGAGGGCGGCCTTCGCGGCTGTCGGAATGCGAGGCTTACGCGGCTTCCTGGTTCGCCCCCGCCCCGCGCTTGAAGTTCAGACGGTCTGAACCGGCAACGACCTTGATAACCGAGCCATCCGGGAACTCGCCCTGCAGCACTTTTTCGGCCAGCGGATCCTGCACGTATTTCTGGATCGCCCGCTTCAGGGGGCGAGCGCCGTAGGCCGGATCGTAGCCCCTGTCCGCCAGGAAAACGCGTGCATCGTCCTCGAGCTCGAGCGTGATCTTGCGATCCGCGAGGAGCTTGCGCAGCCTTTCGAGCTGAATGTCGACGATCGCGCCCATCTCCGAACGGCGCAGCCGGTGGAACAGGATGATCTCGTCGACGCGGTTCAGGAATTCCGGACGGAAAGCGGCTCTCACCACTTCCATGACCTGATCGCGAACCGCATCGCTGTCCTCGTTTTCGCCGAGTGCGGTCAGGTATTCCGCACCGAGGTTCGAGGTCATGATGATCATCGTGTTCTTGAAGTCGACCGTGCGCCCCTGACCGTCGGTCAGACGCCCATCGTCAAGCACCTGCAGCAGAACGTTGAAGACATCCGGATGCGCCTTCTCGATCTCGTCGAACAGCACGACCTGATAGGGCCGGCGGCGGACGGATTCCGTCAGCGCCCCACCCTCCTCATAACCGACATAGCCGGGAGGCGCACCGATCAGGCGGGCGACCGAATGCTTCTCCATGTACTCGGACATGTCGATCCGCATCAGCGCGGTCTCGTCGTCGAAGAGGAAGCGGGCAAGCGCCTTGGTGAGCTCCGTCTTGCCGACCCCTGTCGGACCCAGGAAGATGAAGGAGCCGATCGGCCGGTTCGGATCCTGAAGCCCTGCGCGCGAACGGCGAACCGCCCGCGAGACGGCCTGCACGGCATCACCCTGACCGACGACCCATTTCGCCAGCTCGTCTTCCATCCTGAGCAGCTTGTCGCGCTCGCCTTCCAGCATCTTGTCGACCGGAATGCCGGTCCATCGAGATACGATGTGGGCGATGTTGTCGGGGGTCACGACTTCCTGGACCATCGGGTTGGCGCTGACGCCATCCTGGCTTTCCGCTTCCGTCAGTTCCTTTTCGAGATTCGGGATCACGCCGTAGGCAAGCTCCCCTGCCCGCTGGAACTCGCCGTTGCGCTGCGCGATCTGCAGCTCGTTGCGCGCTTCGTCGAGCTGCTTCTTGAGATCGGCTGCCTGCCCGAGCTTCTGCTTCTCGGCCTGCCAGCGCGCCGTCAATGCGGCTGCCTCCTCTTCGAGCGAAGACAGATCGAGTTCGAGCTTGGCAAGGCGATCCTTGGAAGAAACGTCGGTCTCCTTTTTCAAGGCTTCCCGTTCGATCTTCAGCTGAATGACGCGCCTGTCGAGTTCGTCGAGTTCCTCAGGCTTCGAATCGACCTGCATCCTGAGACGCGAGGCTGCCTCGTCCATGAGGTCGATCGCCTTGTCGGGAAGGAAACGATCGGTGATGTAGCGGTTGGAAAGGGCCGCGGCCGCAACCAGCGCGGAATCGGAGATCCGCACCTTGTGATGCTGCTCGTATTTTTCCTTCAGGCCGCGCAGGATCGAGATCGTATCCTCGACCGTCGGCTCCTCGACCATGACCGGCTGGAACCGGCGGGCAAGGGCCGCGTCCTTCTCGACATGCTTGCGGTATTCGTCGAGCGTCGTCGCGCCGACGCAGTGCAGCTCGCCGCGGGCGAGCGCGGGCTTCAGGAGGTTCGAGGCATCCATAGCCCCGTCCGCCTTGCCTGCACCGACCAGCGTATGCATTTCATCGATGAAGAGGATGATCTCGCCACCTTCCGAGCGCACTTCGTTCAGCACGGCCTTGAGCCGCTCTTCGAATTCACCGCGGAACTTCGCACCGGCGATCAACGCGCCCATGTCGAGCGCCATCAGGCGCTTGTCCTTCAGGCTTTCAGGCACATCGCCGTTGACGATTCTCAGCGCCAGGCCTTCCGCGATCGCGGTCTTGCCGACGCCCGGCTCGCCGATCAGCACGGGATTGTTCTTCGTCCGGCGCGAGAGCACCTGGATCGTTCGGCGGATCTCGTCGTCCCGGCCGATCACCGGATCGAGCTTGCCTTCCCTCGCCTCGGCGGTCAGATCTCGCGCGTACTTCTTGAGCGAATCGAAACCCTGTTCGGCATTGGCGCTGTCGGCGGTGCGGCCCTTGCGGATTTCGTTGATGACCTGGTTGAGCTTCGTCGGCGTGACGCCGGCCTTGGAGAGGATCGACGCCGTCGCGGCCGAGCTTTCGATCGCCAGTGCCAGAAGCAGGCGTTCGACGGTTACGAAGCTGTCGCCGGCCTTCTTGGCGGCCTCTTCCGCTGCGGTGAACACCTTGGCGAGCGGCTGCGACAGATAGACGGAGCCGTTGCCGCCGGTCACCTTCGGAAGCTTCGCCAAAGCTGCGGCCGTACCAACCTTGGCTTCGCGCGCATTGCCGCCGGCGCGCTCGATAAGCGAAGCCGCCATGCCCTGATCGTCGTCGAGCAATACTTTGAGGACGTGCTCCGGCGTGAATTGCTGGTGCCCTTCGGCCAGTGCATAGGTCTGCGCCGACTGCAGGAAACCGCGGACGCGTTCCGAATATTTTTCGATATCCATTCTCTACCTCCATAGCCCGGCGAGCCCATCATCGTGGCACTGGCCGGCGTTTCAGGATCAGGCTCCCGCATTCGGCAAGCCTTCGAAGCGAAATATGGTGCAGCGTTCTTCGGAATTAAAGGGCGGCAAATGGAGGCAGCAGAGACAATCGCTTGCGAATGCGCTCGCAATGGATGCGGCACGCGTCGAGATCTTGCGAAAGCAAAAAGCCCAGCCCCGTTACGGGCTGGGCCTTTAAGAGAATCGCTGCGGGAGGGTTATTCCGAGGCGGCGAGCGCCGGGGTGCTGCCGTCGGTTTCGGGCTGCGCATCGCCCCCTGCCTCTTCCTGCGCGCCGCGGCGCGGCTGCCGGCGAGGCCGGCTCGTGCTGCGGCGACGGGAGGCCGAGCGACCGGCCGATCCCTGCGCTTCCTCTTCCATGGCGACTTCGGCGGGCATGCCCTCGATCACCGGCTGAGGACCCGAACCGTCGATGACCGGCTGAGGCTCGTTGGCCGGAGCCGCTGCGGCCGCCGGAGCGGCCGGCATTTCCTCTGCATAGCCCTGATCCAGATCGTCCTGATCGCGATCGGACGAGTCACGTTCCTGATAGTCCTGACGTTCGTCGCGCTGGAACCGGTCCTGCATCTGAGCCTGCGCAGCCGCGATGATGCGGTTGTAATGCTCGGCATGCTGCAGATAGTTCTCAGCGATCACGCGGTCGCCGGAGCTCTGCGCGTCGCGAGCAAGGGCCGCATATTTTTCGGCAATGTGCTGTGCGGTACCACGAATCTTCACATCCGGGCCGGAGCTGTCGTAGGTCCGCGTCAAGGGATTGGATCCCTTGCGATTGTTGTTGTTGTTGTTTCCGCTGTTGTTGTTATTCCGCCCACGGCCGCGCTTGTTTTGCTGTCCTGGCCTCATAGTCCATTCACCTGAATTTTCTTGATAATGATGATCATGTGGTTCCGCTCTCGGTGCGGAAAGTCCGCACCTGAGAAAACATGCGCCATGACAGATCGCCTCTTCGCGATCTCGGCGCCGGTCAACGTTAAATTAACAGGTACCCGCACAAGGCACTGTCGAACCCTAGCAACTCTTTCTTGAGAGCAATCCCCGTGGCCAGGTCATACTGGAACGAATCCTTGGTCCATGACCTTCTGCCCAGTGCGCGGGGTGAAACTAGCCCGCTTCCTTCGGGATTCCAAGCCCTTTCTTTGCTCTTCCGGAAAAGAGAAGTGCGAGTGCAGCATTTTTTCAACGGTTATTGCTGCGCTCAATATCCTGCTGGAACATCAGGACCCGATCGTTGCCGCCGAGGTCCTTCGCGGCAGATAGCAAACGAAAGCCCTGCGCTTCGAATAGCGCCGTTACCGCTCGTTTTTGATCGAAACCGATTTCCAAGCCTATTACGCCGTCTGTTTCGAGATGGCGACCAGCGTGAGAAGCAATGGCACGATAGGCATCAAGCCCATCCTCTCCGCCATCAAGTGCGGCGACCGGATCGTGGTATCTCACTTCCGGTTCAAGCTCCGGTATTACATTGGACCGGATATAAGGCGGATTTGAGACGATGATATCGAACCGCCCATCCACCGCCTCGAACCAATTGCTCCGAACGGCTCCGAAGCGTGCCGCCAAGCCATTCCTGCGCGCATTTTCAAGTGCTGTCGCCAGAGCGTCTTCCGATATATCGGTACCGAGACCGTGCGCGTCAAGTACCGCTGCGAGAAGAGCGAGACAAATCGCACCCGTGCCTGTTCCAAGGTCGACGATGCGACAACTCCCTTTGCTTGAAGCGATTCGCCGCGCATGGGGAACCAGGCAGTCGACCAGGGTCTCGGTGTCCGGACGCGGTTCCAGCGTGTCTTTCGAGAGCTTGAGCTTCATGCCGAAGAATTCCCGCTCGCCGAGGATCCGGTAGACCGGCTCATGCGCCGCGCGGCGCTCGACTGCGGCACGAATTCGAGCCGCATCCTCGTCGCTGACGAGCTCTCTTCCGCGCGTCAGGAGCGCGGCTAGCGCAAGGTCGAGCAGGCCGGAGATCAGGTGGCGTGCATCGAGCCCCGCCGATTCGAGGCCGGCGGCCTTCAGCCTGTCGCGGCTCTCGGCTAGGAGGCTGTCGAGGGTTTGGGCCATTGAAACTCAGTTCTGCCTTTCGCCGAGCAGCGCGAGTTGGCTTGCCTGATGGTCGGCGAGCAGCGCATCCACCACGTCGTCGATCTCACCTTCCATCATTCGGTCGAGCTTGTAGAGCGTGAGATTGATGCGGTGGTCGGTCAGGCGTCCCTGCGGGAAATTGTAGGTGCGTATGCGCTCGGAACGATCGCCGGAACCTACCTGGCTCCTGCGGTCGGCCGAGCGCTCGCTGTCGGCGCGCTGCCGTTCCATGTCATAGAGCCGGGAGCGCAGCACCTGCATCGCCTTGGCACGGTTCTGATGCTGCGACTTTTCCGAACTGGTGACGACGATGCCGGTCGGAATATGGGTTATGCGCACGGCCGAATCGGTCGTGTTGACGTGCTGTCCGCCTGCTCCCGAGGAACGCATCGTATCGACGCGGATATCCTCCGGGCGGACCTCGATGTCGATCTCTTCGGCCTCCGGCAACACCGCGACCGTCGCGGCCGACGTATGGATCCGGCCGCTGGCTTCCGTCTCCGGCACGCGCTGCACCCGGTGGACGCCGGACTCGAATTTCAACCGCGAGAAGACACCGCGTCCCGATACCGTTGCGATGATTTCCTTGTAGCCGCCGGCCTCGCCCTCGCTCGCGGACAGCACTTCGACTCGCCAGCCCTTGCCCGCCGCGTATCGCTCGTACATGCGGAAGAGATCGCCGGCGAAGAGGGCGGCTTCCGAGCCACCCGTACCGGCCCGGATTTCGAGGATCGCGCTCTTTTCGTCGGCCGCATCCTTCGGCAGGAGCAGGATCTGGATTTCCTGCTCAAGCGCTTCGATCTTCTCTTCGACTTCGGGCTTTTCCATCTCCGCGAGGTCGCGCATCTCCTTGTCGGTCGCCCGGTCGGCAAGCATCGCTGCGATGTCGGCAAGCTCGGCCGTCGCCTTTTCATAGGCGCGAATCTTCGACACGACCGGCTGTAGCTCGGAATATTCCGAGGCCAGCTTCACGTAAACGTCGGCCGACGGGCCGGCGGACATGCGCGCCTCGATTTCGCCGAACCGCCGCTCCAGTTCGCGCATCTTTTCAACGGGAAGCTTTGCCAAATCTCACTCCAAATGCACTCGCCTCGCCCGGACCGCGTCCGGACGGAGACGAGAGCCCTCTTGTTCAATCTAAACCGGTATGCCGTTCGCCGCAGCGAAATCGACCAGGAGCTGGCGGATCGACGTGTCGGACTTGACGTCGTCGAGCGCCGCCTCAAGGAGTTCGTTGAGCCTGCCGGCATCCAGCGCCAGGAGCATTGCCTTGACCGGCCCGACAGCCGTCGGCGACATCGAAACCGACCGGAAGCCGAGCCCGAGCAGCGCCATGGCCGAAAGCGGTTTGCTTGCCATCTCGCCGCAAAGCGTCACGGGCGTGTTGTTGCGCTCGCCGGCCCGCACGATCTCCCGGAGAATCCGCAGGAACGGCCGGCCGAGAATGTCGAAACGTTCGGAAACACGGGCATTACCGCGGTCGACCGCCATGGCGAACTGGAAGAGATCGTTCGAGCCGACCGAAACGAAATCCACTTCGGCCATCAGTTCGTCGAGCTGCCAAAGCAGCGCCGGCACTTCCAGCATCGCCCCGAACTGCAGCTTGCGCGGCAGTTGTTCGCCGAGCTTCGATTGGCGCTCGATCTCCTTCTGCAGGAGTTCTCGCGCGCTCTTCAGCTCCGCGACTTCCGTTACCATCGGCAGCATCATCTTGAGCTCGGCGCCGACCGTCGCTCTCAGCATTGCCCGGAACTGGGTACGCAGGAGACCCGGCCGATCGAGCGACAGCCTGATGGCGCGCCAGCCGAGCGCCGGGTTCTCCTCTTCCGCGGCACGGAAATAGGGAACGACCTTGTCGCCGCCGATATCCAGCGTCCGGAAGGTGACCGGCTTCCCCGCCGTCTGCTTCATGACGTTGCGGTAGAAAGCTTCCTGCTCCTCGGCCTTGGGCATGGTCGAAGCGATCATGAATTGCAGTTCGGTCCGGAAGAGACCGATACCTTCGGCACCAGCCTCGTTCAGATGGGGCAAGTCGACCAGCAGCCCGGCATTCATCTGCAACGTAATGCGCTTGCCGTCCTTCGTCAGAGGCTCGACATCCCGGAGAGCGCGGAACTGCGCCTGCCTGCGCGCACGGAAGCGCACTTTCTCCTCGTAAGCGCGCTGCAGATCGGCCATCGGCCGCAGATGCACCTTCGCATCGTCACCGTCGACGATGATCGCATCGCGGTTTTCGGCGAGCGCCACTGCCCCTGCCGCCTGGCCGACCACCGGAATGCCCATGGCGCGGGCGACGATGACCACATGGCTGGTGACCGCCCCCTCCTCCAGCACGAGGCCGCGCACGTTCTCGCGCGGATAGTCGAGCAACTCCGCAGCGCCCATGGCGCGCGCGACGACGATCGCGTCATTCGGGAAATCGGCAGCCGAAAGCTTGGCGCCATAACCCGAAAGCTGGCGCAACAGCCGGTTCGCAAGATCGTCGAAATCGTGCATCCGCTCGCGCAGATACGGATCGGTCAGCCGGATCATCCGCGCCTTGGTCTCGCTCTGCACCCGCTCCACCGCCGCTTCCGCCGTCAGGCCGTTGCGGATCGCCTCCTCGAGCTTTCTCACCCAGCCGCGGTCGTGGGCGAACATGCGGTAGGTCTCGAGAACCGCGCGGTGCTCGCCCTCCATCGATACGTCGCGGCGCGACAGCATGTCGTCGATGGAGATGCGCAGCGACCCGAGCGCTTCCGCAAGCCGCTGCAGCTCCTGCTCCGTGTCCTCGTTGAGCAGATTGGTGACGACGATGCGAGGCTCATGCAGGACGACGTATCCCAGCCCTATGCCTTCACCGTAGCTGTTGCCCTCGATCGTCACCGGGCGGGACAGATCGAGCTCGAGCCCGGGCTTGGTGATCTTCTTGAGCTCGCCGGTCGCAACCATCTCGGCGAGCACCATGGCGGTCGTTTCCAGCGCCTCGACCTCGTCCTCGCGATAGTTGCGCTGCGCCTTGTTCTGCACGACGAGGACGCCGAGCGCGCGGCCGGTGCGCAGGATCGGAACGCCGAGGAAAGAGTGATAGATCTCTTCGCCCGTCTCGGGCAGGTAGGTGAAGGCCGGGTGCGACTGGGCATCGGAGAGATTGAGCGGCCGCGCCGAAGCCGCGATCGTGCCGACGAGACCCTGTCCCATCTTCAGTTGCGCCAGGTGCACCGCCGTCTTGTTCAGACCTTCGGTCGCGTAAAGTTCGAGCACGCCATCGGAGCGCAGCACGTAAACCGAGCACACTTCCGCAACCATGTTCTGCGCTATCTGGCGCACGATCCGGTCAAGGCGCTCCTGCGGCTCGAGCGGTTCCGCCATGAGCTCGCGCAACCGCTTGAGGAGAACGCGCGGACCTGCGGAAAGGTCTCTCATCGCGTGGGGTCTCCTGAATAAGAATAAACGTCGGGCCCATGCGGGACGCCGCGGCCTCTGCATGCATCCTCGAAGCGAAATCGATCCGAGGACAAGTTCATGCAGCAGTTCCAATCACTACAGCGACGTCTTCCGTGTCTTTTCAGACGCGCGGCGCCGGGTCGCGAATCCCAAATCAAATGCCTGCCGTTTAACTCTTATCCAGACCGTAGACGGAATGCAAAGTGCGAACGGCCAATTCGGCGTAAGGTCCGTCGATCAGGATGGAGATCTTGATTTCGGAGGTGGTGATCGCCTTGATGTTGATCCCCTTGTCGGCAAGTGCCCGAAACGCGGAAGCGGCGACGCCCGCATGGCTGCGCATGCCGATGCCGATCACCGAGACCTTGACGAGGCCCGACTCCGACTGAATGACGTCATAGCCGATCTTTTCCTTGTTATCCCCCAGAACCCTGAGGGCCTTGTCGACGTCGCCGGACGGCACGGTGAAGGTCATGTCGGTCTTCGAGCCGTCTTCCGAAATGTTCTGGACGATCATGTCGACATTGATATGGGCTTCCGCAAGCGGCCCGAAGATCGCGGCGGAAACGCCCGGCCGGTCGGCCAGGCGGCGCAGCGAGATCTGTGCTTCATCCTTGGCATAGGCGATGCCGGTTACGACTTCCTGTTCCACGATCTCATCCTCATCACAAATCAGCGTTCCGGGCGGGTTCATGAGATCACCCATGCCCGGCGCATCGGGGTCTTCGAAAGAAGAACGCACGAATGTGCGTACCTTGTGCACCATGGCGAGCTCGACCGAGCGTACCTGCAGCACCTTGGCGCCGAGAGACGCCATTTCCAGCATTTCCTCGAAAGCGATCTTCTTCAAACGCCGGGCCTTCGGCTCGATGCGCGGGTCCGTCGTGTAGACGCCGTCGACGTCGGTGTAGATGTCGCAGCGATCGGCCTTGACGGCGGCTGCGATCGCGACGGCGGAGGTGTCCGAGCCGCCGCGGCCGAGCGTCGCCAGGCGGTTGTCCGGGCCGAGGCCCTGGAAGCCGGCGACGACCGCCACCTGCCCCTCGCCCATGCGTCGGATGACATCGGCGCCGTCAATTTCGAGAATGCGGGCCGCACCATGGGCGTTGTCGGTCTTGATCGGCAACTGCCAGCCCTGCCACGAGCGGGCGTTGATGCCCATCGACTGCAGCGCGATCGCGAGCAGGCCGGAGGTCACCTGTTCGCCTGAGGCGACGACCGCGTCATATTCGCGCGCATCGTAGAAGGGGGCGTTCGAGCCCGCGACCTTCGGCATGTTTTCGACCCAGCCGACCAGCTCGTTGGTCTTGCCGGACATGGCGGAAACGACGACAGCAACCTCGTGGCCGGCATCGACCTCGCGTTTCACATGGCGCGCGACATTGTGGATGCGGTTCAAATCTGCGACGGAGGTCCCGCCGAATTTCATCACGATGCGTGCCATTTCGCCTCTACCGTACCACCATGTTTGCGCGCCCGATGCAGCGACCTTGGAGCGTCCAAGAAGACGCGCGTCGCCGTAGACGCGACAGGAAAACGCCCCCGCCGGCACCTGACGATCAAAAAGCTTGAAGGAGACTTCTCGGACATCGGCCAGTCACCGCCTCGGGGAGCGGAAAGTCGCGGCGTCTCTTAGCGGATCAGCGGGCTGCGTGCAATGGCCGTCAAAGCGGTGGCCAAGAGCATGACTCTCGCCAGGGGGAACCGATGTCGATTCAAAACCACTTGCATTTCGATACTGGTTCTGTCAATCTCACTCAGACGCAGGGCGGTGGCCGCCCAATGGGAGGAAGGACAATGCGCAAAGTCATCATGTGGGACATGGTCAGTGTCGGCGGGTTTTTCGAGGCGCCGGGGCATGACATCGGCTGGTTCGTTTTCGAAGACGAACTCGACGCCTATATCCGCGAGACGCAGTTCGAGGCCGGCACGCTGCTCTTCGGCCGCACCACCTACGAACTCATGGCCGCCTATTGGCCCTCGTCGGAGGATCATATCGCCGCCTTCATGAACGGCGTCGAGAAATACGTCTTCTCCAGGACGCTCAGAAGTGCCGACTGGAACAACACGACCCTTGTTTCCGGCGAGGCCGCCGACGAGGTCAGGCGCCTGAAAGAACGCGAAGGCGGCGCAATCTTCATCTTCGGCAGCGCCGATTTCGCTTCGACGCTGATCGCTCAAGGGCTCGTCGATGAATACCGTCTCGGCATCAATCCGGTGCTGCTGGGCAAGGGCACACCCCTCTTTCAAAACGTTGCCGAGCGGACGAAGCTCGAGCTTACTCATGTCCGTCCTCTGAAGTCCGGTGTCGTCATCCTGCATTACCGGCCGGAATTGGCGTGATCGGCGAAGGAGGAGGCTATGGAGAACCGTCTTTCCATCTATGCGCCGCAGGCGCTCTCCCTGCTCAGGATCGTGACCGCTCTGCTCTTCGTTCATGCCGGCATGGTGCTGCTCTTCAACGTTCCGGCATCGACCCATCCGTTGCCGCCGCCGGAAATGAAGCCGATCCTCCTGGTGGCCGGCATCCTGGAACTCGTCGGCGGCGCTTTGGTGCTCGTCGGGCTCTTCACCCGCGCGGCGGCCTTCATCCTGTCGGGCATGATGGCCGTCGCCTATTGGGGCTTTCATGCGCCGATGAACATGTGGCCCGCCAACAATATGGGCAGCGCCGCAATTCTCTTCAGCTTCATCTATCTCTATCTCGTTTTCGCCGGCGCAGGCGCCTGGAGTCTCGACGCTCGCCGGGTGCGAGCCTCAGGCCCTTGACATCCCCCGCCGATCGTCCGACTTCAGCATCGGATCGATGAGCTACAGCGAGCTTTGCGCGCCCGATGAGGACGCGCGGCACCGAAGAACGAGGCAAGGAGGCTCTCATGAGCGAGACGGCGCGCACGACGATCGACCAGAGCGAGGTGGACCGCTTCTCGGCCATGGCGGCCGAATGGTGGGATCCGACCGGCAAGTTCCGCCCGCTGCACAAATTCAATCCCGTGCGCCTCGCCTATATCCGTGACAAGGTCTCGGAGCATTTCGGCCGCGATCCGAAGAGCCGGCAGCCGCTCGAAGGGCTGCGAGTCCTCGATATCGGCTGCGGCGGCGGGCTTCTTTCCGAGCCGATGGCCCGGATGGGAGCGGACGTCGTGGGGGCCGACGCCTCGGAAAAGAACATAGGCATCGCCAAAACGCATGCGGCCGGCAGCGGCGTCAGCGTCGATTATCGCGCCGTAACGGCGGAGGCCCTTGCCGAAGCCGGCGAGAGCTTCGACGTCGTTTTGAACATGGAGGTGGTCGAGCATGTCGCGGACGTCGAATTCTTCATGACCACCTGCGCGCATATGGTGCGCCCGGGCGGCCTGATGTTCGTTGCAACCATTAACCGCACGCTGAAAGCGGCAGCACTCGCGATCTTCGCGGCCGAAAACGTGTTGCGCTGGCTGCCGCGCGGTACCCACCAATATGAAAAGCTGGTGCGGCCGGAGGAGCTCGAAAAGCCTCTCGCCGCAAGCGGCATGGAGATTGCCGACCGCACCGGCGTCTTCTTCAATCCGCTGGCCAACCAGTGGAACCTGTCGAAGGATATGGACGTCAATTACATGATCGTGGCGAAACGGCCGATCTGAGCCCTGTTATCGTCAGTTCGTGTCGTCCGGCAGCACCGGCAGTGGGGCGATCTCGATTCCCTCCTCGATCAGGGCAATCGCCTCTTCCGCCGTCGCCTTGCCGATCAGCCCGCGCTGGTCGGCTTCGCCGTAATGAATCTTGCGCGCCTCGTCCGGGAAGCGCTCGCCGACGTCTTCCGCGTTCTCGCGGATCGATTTCACCAGTTCCTTGAGCTTGGCGACCGCTTCCTTCTGCGCCTGATCCATCACCAGCTCGCGGCGCGCCTCCTTCTTGCGCGCCGTCGAGACGGCGGGCGCCATCAGTTTCTTGCTGACGGAAACGGAACCGCAACTGGGGCAGGCGACCAGGCGCCGCTCGACCTGCCGGTCGAAATCGTCGCTCGAGGAGAACCAGCCTTCGAAGTCGTGGCCCACGTCACAGGCAAGATTGTAGTGGATCACGCTGCAGCGCCTCCTTTTCCCGCCGGAACCACCTCATCCAACACGAAGCTGCGCGCGTTCCTGAGGTTGGGAATCTTCTCACGCGCCGCGTGCACCGCCGCCACATCGATCTCGGCGACGATGATCTCCTCGCCGGTCGGAGCGGCTTCGGCCAACACCCTGCCCCAGGGATCGATGATCATCGAGTGGCCGAAGGTTTCCCGGCCATCCTCGTGCGTGCCCGCTTGAGCGGCGGCAATAACGAAGAGCCCGTTTTCGATGGCCCGAGCGCGCAGCAGGATTTCCCAATGCGCTTCGCCGGTTTGGCGCGTAAACGCAGCCGGCACCGTCATGATCTCGGCTCCGGCCACGGCCTGCTGACGAAACAGCTCGGGGAAACGGATATCGTAGCAGATCGAAAAGCCGAGTTTGCCGAAGGGGAGATCCGCGATACGCGCGGTATGACCCGGATGGTAGGCGGCGCTCTCGCGCCAGCTCTCGCCATTCTCCAGATCCACGTCGAACATGTGGATCTTGTCGTAGTCACAGATCTTCGCGCCGTCAGGCCCGAACAGGAAGCCGCGATTGGCAATCTTCCCATCCGCGCGCGCGATCGGCGTCGAGCCGACATGGAGGTAGAGGCCGAGCTCGCGGGCAAGCCGGGATGCCTCGCGAATGACGACGTCGTTCTCCCCATCCTTCAACACTGACCGCAAACCCGTCCGGTCGCGCTGGACCGCTCCGGTCATCTCCGGCGTCTGGACATAGGTTGCACCCCGCGAAGCGGCTTCGCGCACCAGCTTCGCCATCGTCTCCGCATTTCTTGCGGGATCGACACCGGAGCACATCTGGACGGCGGCAGCCTTGAAGGTCATCGCTTTCTTTCTCCCAAGCGGAACTCTGGATCAGAACGATCCGGCATCGCAGCACTCATCTCTTTTTCGGATGGGCAGGACAGTCGTGACATTCCACTTCAGGCCGCGAGCATATCGTCGAGCTTGCCGGCGCGATCGAGCGCATGCAGCTCGTCGCAGCCGCCGACGGGAACATCATTGATGATGATTTGCGGGAAGGTCCTGCCGCCCCTGGATTTTTCCATCATCTCCTGGCGAAGTTCAGGTGCATAAGTGGCATCATACTCGGTGAAGTCGACGCCTTTGCTTTCCAGAAGTTTCTTCGCCCTCGTGCAATAGCCGCAGAACTGACGCGTATAAATGACGACCGAAGCCATGGTCTCCAACTGCTCCTTCACCGGCATCGATCGCCGGACATTTCTTGTCATATAGGACCGGACATGGCCCTTGCAAAGGTCAAAACCGTGACGTCTCCGGCGCCCGCACGCTTCAGCGCCCGTGTCGCAGCGGCAACGGTCGCTCCGGTCGTATAGACGTCGTCTACGAGAACGATGCGCTTGCCCGCGAGTTCCCGCTTCGCGCCTTCGGGGACTGCGAAGGCGCCGCGGACATTCTCCTCGCGTGCCCTGGCGCCAAGTCCGACCTGGCGGCTCGTGCGCTTGATGCGGCGAAGAACATCCGGTCGATAGGCTCTTGCGGAACGTTCGGCAATGACGCGTGCAAGCTCCGCCGCCTGATTGAACTTGCGCCTCCAGAGGCGGAGCGCATGGAGCGGAACCGGCACGATCATGTCCGCCGCTGCCACGGCACCGTCGCCGGCGCGGATCATCCACTCGGCCATCATGGGTGCAAGGTCGGTGCGATCACGGTATTTCAAGCCATGCACGAGATCGCGGACGATTCCTTCGTGAATGGCCACCGAGCGCAGCCTGTCGAAGACCGGAGGATTGGCGATGGCCTCGGGCGAAACCGCGCCCTCGCCAGGATCATAGGCGAAGGGCAAGCCCAGAACCTCGCAATAGGGCCGCTCGATGAGCGGCATGCCTGCCCAGCAGGAAGCGCAGACGGCATGGGCATGGCCGGTCAGCCGGCCGCATCCCGAGCAGACGGGCGGAAAGACGAGATCGACCGCCTGGGCCGCAATCCGGCGGAGCATGCCCGCCCAATCCACCGCCCGGTTTTCCTGTCCGCCCCGTTTCATGCGCTTGACTTGATTCGTGTTGCTGTCTGTCGCGTTAGACCCTAACTGAGCAGAGGACGAAGGGTGCAGCAAGTTTTAAAGCGCTGCAGCGGCCTCTGCGCGTCCGACAAGACACGCGGCGCTGTAGGGTTTCTGTCGCACCCCGCGATTTCGGAGAGACTGTCGTGGAAATCATCTTTGACCAGAGCCTCGTCGAGGCGCACCGCCGGCGCGCACTGCGCCAGGCCGACGAGAAGGCAGGCTTCCTGCTCGACATCGTCGCACAGGAACTTGCCGAGCGCGTAAGCGTCGTCGAACGGCAGTTCGAAACGGCCATGGAGCTGCACGGCTATACGGGTGCCGCCGCGCGCAGCCTTTCCACGACCGGCAAGGTCGGCGCGATCGAGCGGGTGGAGACTGACAGCGCCTTCGGTTCGGCCGACGAGCCGGTGACGGAAGCACCTCTGGAGCGTATCCCGGCCGACCCGGCGTCGCTCAGTCTCCTCGTGTCGCCGCTGTCGCTCCATCTTACCAATGATACGCCCGGCGTCTTCATCCAGGCGCGCCGCGTGCTGAAGCCCGACGGGTTGTTCCTTGCCGCTATACCCGGCAGCGGCACGCTGCAGGAACTGCGGGAGGCGCTTCTCGCAGCCGAGGCGGAACTGACGGGCGGGGCGAGCCCACGGGTAATCCCCTTCGCCGACGTGCGCGACATGGGAGCCCTTCTGCAGCGGGCGGGCTTTGCCCTGCCGGTGGCGGATACCGAGACGTACACCGTCCGCTACGATTCGCTCTTCGGCCTCATCCGCGACTTGCGCGCAATGGGCATGACGAACCCGCTGGCGTCGCGCAACCGCAAGCCGATGCCGCGGCGCTTCTTTCTCAGAGCCGCAGAAATCTACGCGCAGCGCTTCTCCGATCCGGACGGGCGCATCCGCGCGACCTTCTCGATCATTTATCTTTCGGGCTGGGCGCCGCACGAGAGTCAGCAGAAGCCGCTCAAACCCGGCTCGGCGAAGCAGAGATTGTCCGACGCGCTTGGCGCGAGCGAGCACAAACTCAAGGATGAAGGCGAGCCGTGATCTGAGATCTTAGAGCACTTCCAGGAAAGGTGTGTAACGGTTTTCCGTCCGGAAGTGCGTTGGATCAAATGGTTGGAGCATTCAGTGTTTCTATGGAACACGTTGAATGCTCTAGGTCCAGGCCGCCTCGATCGTGTCGGTGACGAAGGTGAGCATGCCGAGCAGTGCGCCGGAGAAATTCTGCAGGCCGATGAGAAGGCCGAGCGAGATCAGCGCGGCCAGGAGTCCGTATTCCACCGCCGTAGCGCCGTCGCGGTCTCGAAACAGGCGTCTCAGCGTCTCCATTGGTCCTCCAGCCGCTCAGAGCACTTGCCGGAAAAGCGTATAACGGTTTCCGTCCGAAGTGCGTCGTTTCAAAAGGTTGAGGCGTTTCGGCGCTTCAACGCAGTACGCAACGTTTCAACGGCAAACGAGGCGTCGCCTCGCCACAGGTCAACCGCAAGCGGTGCCTTTCGGCGCTCCGCTGCGATCAGCATCCACTCCTGCTGCCATCGGCGTCGATGATGCAGACGGCACCCGGCATCTCCTGAAGCACGCTGCGCCGAACGGTGTAGCGCTTGGCCGTACCGCCCGAGGGTATGGAGCCCGTCGAGATGTTGTCGTAGTCGATCGGCGTGTTCGCAAGCATTCGCTTGTCGCCCTTGGACGACAGCATCGGCGTCAGGATGAGCGTCAGCGCGATGACCGCCGTGCCGAACAGCAGCGACAGATTGAGCACGCCTGTCCGGCGGGACTGGCTCATCACCAGATCCTTGTCCTGAACCGTCCTCCAGAAATCCTCGTCCACCATCCCAGCCTCATGCAACACGTAAAGAGCGGCGGGCGAAGCACCCTTCCCAAAGCCTCGTCCTGACCACACCTGCCCGAAAACGGCGCCGTCGAGGTGACGCGCGCCGGAACTGACCCCATCTTGCCCAAGGGTGATAAACGTTCGATTAACGAATTATCGAATTTAGCGGGATTGCGCGCCACCAGCGCGGTTCTTGACGCTCCAACTTCGAAGCTACGCACGTCCGCACGGAAAGCCGTTACACACTTTTCCCGCAAGTGCTCTTAGAGCAAATCCATCAGGAACGGGATCAGCGGCTCGTCGGCGGGCGGCATGGCGTAGTCGCGCAACGCCTTCGGGCGCACCCACTTGATAGCCTGGCCTTCGCGGCCTTCGGCAAACCCCTCGTAGCGGCGGCAGATGTAAAGCGGCATCAGGAGGTGAAAGTCGTCGTAGCCGTGGCTCGCGAATGTGAGCGGCGCGAGGCAGGCGATTTTGGTGCGGATGCCGAGCTCCTCTTCGAGCTCGCGGATCAACGTCTCCTCCGGGGTCTCGCCACTCTCGACCTTACCGCCCGGGAACTCCCACAGGCCCGCGAGAGGCTTGCCCTCCGGGCGTTGCGCCAGCAGAACGCGTCCATCGGAATCGACGAGCGCGCAGGCGGCAACGAGCACGATCTTCTTACCCTGCATGTCCGTCAGACCTTCGGCGTTCGATAGAGATAGCGGTAGACCTCGGTGAAACCGGCCTTGCGATAAAGCTCGATCGCAGCCTGGTTGTCGGCCTCCACCTGCAACCAGGCCTTCTTTGCGCCCTTGAGACGTGCCCAACGGAGCGAGGCGTCGAGGAGAGCACTGCCGACGCCGCGTCGGCGCACCGCTTCGGAAACCGCGAACTGCATGATCCCGGCAAGATCATTGTCGTGGACGACGAGCGACACCGCCGTCGGCCCGGTCTTACGGTCCTCGAACAGGAACAGGCCGCACTCGGGCTTGATGGCGTTGATGATCCCGGTCAGCGCCTGCTTGGCTTCCGGAGGATCCCCGCCGATCAGGATGCGGGCGTCCACGAAACGGCCGATATCCTTGATCGGAAGGTGGTCGATGCCTTCGCTGAAATCGCGATCCGCCAGGTCGAGCGTCAGGACCAGGCTGTGCGCGAACGACGTCCAGCCCTCGCCATCCATATGGTCGATCATCTTCGGCGGCGTCAGCGGCGTCTGACGAACCGTAAGGGTGCGCCCGGATTGCGCAAAAAGCCGGCGCGCCTTCTCCAGGCGGATGGCTATGTCGCGATAGTCGGACGGATCCAGCGGGTTGACGGAATTCAGGCGCTTGGAAGGGTGCCCCGCCGTCAGACGGATAAGCCAGCTGCCGTCATATTGCACCGACGAGGCCGGCCAGGCGCGAAAACCGACGGCCTCCAGACGCCGCACGCTCGGTAAATCGACCGCGACCGTTTCCCCGTTCCCCGCCCCGTTGCCGGGCGGCTCTCTGCCGTTCGTTGTCATGTCCATAGCCTTGAATGCTGCGGGGCCGGGAAGAGCGCGCGGCCGTCCGGTCGCAACCGCTCTCAACGCCTCAACCGTGTCAGCTTCTGTAATCGCCGTTGATTTCGACATATTCCTTGGTCAGGTCGCAGGTATAGACCGTGGCGCGGCCCGAACCCAGACCGATATCGACGCGGATCGGAATGGTCTCGCCCTGCATGACCGCAGTCGCGGCCGCTTCCGAATAGGCCGGATCGCGCTCGCCCTCGACTGCGACTCGGATATCGCCGAACCAGATCGCCAGCCGGTCGCGCTCGGCCATCTCTCCCGACTTGCCGACCGCCATGACGACGCGTCCCCAATTGGCGTCCTCGCCCGCAACCGCCGTTTTGACGAGCGGCGAATTGGCTATCGAAAGCGCGATGCGTTTGGCGGCGGCATCGTTTTCCGCGCCCTCGACCGTCACCTCGACCATCTTGCGCGCGCCCTCGCCGTCGCGCACGACCTGCAACGCCAGATCACGCAGCAGATCGTCGAGCGCGGCACGGAACCCGTCGAGACGCGGGTCGGCCGCGTCCTCGACCTTAGCCTGGCCGTCGTCCGCCGCCGCACCGGTCGCAAACATCATCAGCGTGTCGGAGGTGGACGTGTCGCTGTCGACCGTCACCGAATTGAAGGTGGGTTCGACGCCTGCCTGAAGCAGTGCCTGAAGTGCCGCCGGGGCAATGTCCGCATCGGTGACGACGAAGGAGAGCATGGTCGCCATGTCGGGCGCGATCATCCCGGCGCCCTTGGCGATCCCGTTGATCGTGACCCTGACACCGCCGATCTCGGCGCTGCGGGTGGCAACCTTCGGATAGGTATCGGTCGTCATGATCGCTTTGGCCGCTTCGAACCAGAAGTCCTGGGTGGCGGACGCGGCAAGTTTATCCAGAACACCGGCGAACTTGGTGGCGTCGAGCGGCTCGCCGATGACGCCCGTCGACGCCAGGAAAACCTCCGCCTCGCTGCAGCCGACGGCCTTTGCCGCTGCCTCGGCCGTGAGCCTGGTCGCCTCCCGGCCCTTCTTGCCGGTGAACGCGTTGGCATTGCCGGAGTTGACGACGACGGCGCGCGCAATGCCGCCCGGCAGGTTCTGCCGGCAATGGTCGACCGGAGCTGAGGGGCACTTCGACCGCGTGAACACGCCGGCCACGGATGCCGGCCGGTCGAAGAGCATCATCAGCACGTCGGTCCGGTTCTTGTACTTGATCCCTGCGGCAGCGGTCGCCATGCGTACGCCGCGAAGGGCCGGCATTTCGGCAAAGGTTTTCGGAGCAAGCGGAGAGACGGAACCGGACATGGATTGAACCTGCTTTTCAGAAGCCTCGAACGTTGTGCGAAATGCCCGAACGGCATTCAGCCGTCGGGCATCCGGATCTTTGAAGGCGGAGCGGAGCAAATGCGAGCGACCTCAGCCTCCGCGCGGGGGCGCGCCTCCCTAAGAGGGCGCCCGGCCGTATTACTTGGTTTCCTGCGGCTTGCCGGCCTCGTCATAGGCCTTCTTGAGCGCCGGATCGGAGATTTCGACCGCAGTGCTCTCCTTGGCGGAATTCAGAAGCTCGAGGTACTTGTCGCGCATGACGAGCTGGCGAACCTGCGGCTCGACCTGTTCGAGCGTCGGCGGAGCCTGGGGACGCTTGTCCTCGATGAGGATCACATGGAAGCCGAACTGCGTCTTGACCGGTGTCTTCGTATAGGCGCCCTTTTCGAGCGCAAAGGCGGCCGTCTCGAATTCAGGTACCATGCGGCCCTTGGTGAAGTAGCCGAGATCGCCGCCCTCTTCCTTGTTCGGGTCGGTGGACTTGGCCTTGGCAAGGTCGGCGAAGTTCTTGCCCGCGTCGAGTTCCTTGATGACGTCCTTCGCCTCGTCTTCGGTCTTGACGAGGATATGGCGGGCCTTGACCTCTTCCTGCGGCGGAATCGCTGCGACTTCCTTGTCGTAGCGCGCCTTCACTTCTTCCGCCGTCACGGCATCGACCACATGCTTCTTGAAGAAGGCGTTGTGCAACTCGCGTTCGGTCAGGAACGCGACGCGCTGCTTGAACGCCTCGTCGTTCTGAAGGCCTTCCTTCTCGGCGTCCTTCAAAAGAAGCTTCACGTCGATGACGGCCGAAAGTGCTGCTGCGCGCTTCTGCTCGTCGGGCATCCGCTGGAGCTGCGGATCGAGGCTCATGATTGCGAGATCAAGTTCCGACTGGTGGATTTCCTGGTCCCCGACTTTGGCAATGACCGGGTCGGTCCCTTCGGCGCGGGCGACACCCGCCGCGATCACCGCGACCAGTGCCGCGGCCGCAAGGGTCTTGTATCTAGACATGTTTCTAACCTTTCACCATTGGCCGCCAGCGCGATTGCCTCCGGCCCCAGGGGCTGCACAACAACCAGAATGTGGCGGTTCTGTAGCCGTCCGGCCGTGCAAGTGCGTTGACATAATCCGACCCCCCTCTTATCTGTCACGCAACCTCGCGTCCAGAACAGTTTCCGGGCGTTTCGCGGCGTGACGCGGTTTTTCGACCGCGCGCCTGAAACACCAGGCGACAAATAAGGAAAGGACCATTTGCATGGTCAGTCTCGGCGGCTTTGCCCGCAAGTTGTTTGGTTCCGCCAACGATCGCCGCGTCCGCGGCTACAAGGGCCGGGTGGACGCCATCAATGCTCTCGAAGCCGAAATGAAGGCGCTGAGCGACGAGGCCCTGGCGGCGAAGACGGCGGAATTTCGCCGTGAGCTCGCCGGCGGCAAGACCCTGGACGACATTCTCGTGCCGGCCTTTGCGGTCGTGCGCGAGGCTGCGCTCCGCGTCCTCGGGCTGCGCCCCTTCGACGTCCAGCTGATCGGCGGCATGATCCTGCATGAGCGGGCCATCGCGGAAATGAAGACCGGCGAAGGCAAGACGCTCGTCGCCACCCTTCCCGTCTATCTCAACGCGCTCGCCGGCAAGGGCGTGCATGTGGTCACCGTCAACGACTACCTCGCCCAGCGCGATGCGGGCATGATGGGCCGCATCTACGGCTTCCTCGGCATGACCACCGGCGTCATCGTCCACGGTCTCTCCGACGAACAGCGCCGCGACGCCTATGCCTGCGACGTCACCTATGCGACGAACAACGAGCTCGGCTTCGACTATCTGCGCGACAACATGAAGTACGAGCGCTCCCAGATGGTGCAGCGCGGCCACTTCTTCGCCATCGTCGACGAGGTCGACTCGATCCTGGTGGACGAGGCACGCACCCCGCTGATCATCTCCGGCCCGCTCGACGACCGCTCCGATCTCTACAACACCATCAATGAGTTCATTCCGCGCCTGTCGCCGGAAGACTATGAAATCGACGAGAAGCAGCGCTCGGCCAATTTTTCGGAAGAAGGCACCGAGAAGCTCGAGAACATGCTGCGCGAGGCCGGCCTGCTGAAGGGCGAATCGCTCTACGACATCGAGAACGTGGCGATCGTTCACCACGTCAACAACGCGCTCAAGGCCCACAAGCTCTTCACCCGCGACAAGGATTACATCGTACGCAACGGCGAGATCGTCATCATCGACGAGTTTACCGGCCGCATGATGCCCGGTCGCCGCTACTCCGAAGGCCAGCACCAGGCGCTCGAAGCCAAGGAGAAGGTGCAGATCCAGCCCGAGAACCAGACGCTCGCCTCGATCACCTTCCAGAACTATTTCCGCATGTACGACAAGCTTGCCGGGATGACCGGTACGGCTGCGACGGAAGCGGAGGAATTCGGCAACATCTACGGCCTCGAAGTTCTCGAGGTGCCGACCAACCTGCCGATCAAGCGCGTCGACGAGGACGATGAGGTCTATCGCACCGTCGGCGAAAAATTCAAGGCGATCATCGACGAGATCAAATCCGCACATGAGCGCGGCCAGCCGATGCTCGTCGGCACCACCTCCATCGAAAAATCCGAACTTCTCGCCGATATGCTGAAGAAGAGCGGCTTCTCCAAGTTCCAGGTGCTGAACGCCCGCTACCACGAGCAGGAAGCCTATATCGTCGCGCAGGCCGGCGTCCCCGGCGCAGTCACGATCGCCACCAACATGGCCGGCCGCGGCACCGACATCCAGCTCGGCGGCAACCCCGACATGCGCATCCAGCAGGAGCTGGCCGATGTCGAGCCCGGCCCGGAGCGCGAAGCGCGCGAAAAGGCGATCCGGGAAGAGGTTCAGAAGCTCAAGGAAAAGGCGCTCGCCGCCGGCGGGCTCTACGTTCTTGCCACCGAACGGCACGAGAGCCGCCGCATCGACAACCAGCTGCGTGGCCGCTCGGGCCGCCAGGGCGACCCGGGCCGCTCCAAGTTCTACCTGTCGCTTCAGGACGATCTGATGCGCATCTTCGGATCCGACCGCATGGACGGAATGCTGCAGAAGCTCGGCCTGAAGGAAGGCGAGGCAATCGTCCATCCCTGGATCAACAAGGCGCTCGAACGCGCCCAGAAGAAGGTCGAGGCGCGCAACTTCGACATCCGCAAGAATCTCCTGAAATACGACGATGTGCTCAACGACCAGCGCAAGGTCATTTTCGAGCAGCGCATCGAACTGATGGACGCGGAGAGCGTCACCGATACGGTGACCGACATGCGCAACGAAGTGATCGAGGAAATCGTCGCCAAACGCATTCCGGAGCGGGCCTATGCCGAAAAATGGGATGCCGACGGGCTGAAGGCCGACGTCCAGCAGTATTTCAATCTCGACCTGCCGATCGCCGAATGGGTCGCCGAAGAAGGCATCGCCGAGGACGATATCCGCGAGCGCATCACTGCCGCAGTGGACAAGGCGGCTGCCGAGCGCGCCGAGCGTTTCGGCCCCGAAATCATGCAATATGTCGAGCGCTCCGTCGTCCTCCAGACGCTCGACCACCTCTGGCGCGAGCATATCGTCAACCTCGACCACCTGCGGTCGGTCATCGGCTTCCGCGGCTACGCCCAGCGCGATCCGCTGCAGGAATACAAGTCCGAGGCTTTCGAGCTGTTCCAGGCGCTACTCGGTAATCTGCGTCAGGCGGTCACGGCACAGCTGATGCGCGTCGAACTGGTCCGCGAGGCGCCCGAGGAACCGCAGCCGCTGCCACCGATGCAGGCGCACCACATCGATCCGCTGACCGGCGAGGACGACTTCGCGCAGGCCGGGGAGACGCTGCTGGCGGTCGCGCCTGCGAACCGCGATCCGGCCGACCCTTCAACCTGGGGCAAAGTCGCACGCAACGAAGCCTGCCCGTGCGGCTCGGGCAAGAAATACAAGCATTGCCACGGCATTTACGAAGCCTGACCGCGCGGTGCTGCGCGTCCGGTCGGGCGCGCGAACGATTGTCTGCCTGCCACTGACATGGCAGGCAACTTACCTCACCTCAAGATGCGCATGGAGCCGTAGCATGGGAGCTCAAAAGTCCTCGGACAAGTAAGCCGCAACAACGCTTTTTCCTTGTTGTTGCGGCGTCTGTCGAGCCGACCCCCGTGCCGAAGGCAGACCGCCGCCGAATGTTCCTCATTTGAGCGGATGTCTTTCCATGCCTACACAACCTCATGTCTGGCGCTATTCGCTGCCGGCAGCGCTGCTGCTGATGGCGCCTTTCGATATCCTCGCCTCCCTGGCCATGGATATCTATCTCCCGATCGTTCCGGCGATGCCCGGTATTCTCGGGACCAGTCCTGCCGTGGTTCAGCTCACGCTGAGCCTCTATATGGTGATGCTCGGCCTCGGCCAGATCGTCTTCGGGCCCGTCTCCGATCGCATCGGACGGCGGCCTGTCCTGATCGGCGGAGCGATGCTGTTCGCCGCGGCGTCGTTCTGCCTTGCGGCATCCTCCAGCGCCATACCATTCGTCGCTTTCCGCTTCCTGCAGGCGGTTGGCGCATCTGCGGCCCTGGTGGCCACCTTTGCGACGATCCGGGACGTCTATGCCGACCGCCCGGAAAGCACGGTTATCTACAGCCTGTTCAGTTCCATTCTGGCATTCGTTCCCGCTCTGGGACCGATAGCCGGCGCCATGCTGGCGGAGAGGTTCGGATGGCGTTCGATCTTCGTTACGCTCGGTGCATTTGCCGTAATCGCGCTGGTGCAGGCACTGCCTCGCTGGCATGAATCCCGCCCTTCGGCGGCCGCGCTGCCGCGGTGCACGTTCGGGCCCCTTTTCCGCAGCCTCGCCTTCTGGACCTATACCCTCGGCTTCAGCGCCGCCATGGGCACGTTTTTCGTGTTCTTTTCCACCTCTCCGCGCGTTCTGATCGACAGGGCGGGATATTCGGAGCTGCAGTTCAGCCTCGCCTTTGCAACTGTAGCAATCGTGATGATCATCACGGCGCGCTTTGCCAGGCGGTTCGTCTCCCGATGGGGAACTTCGGGCAGCCTCCTGCGGGGCATGTGCATGTTGCTTCTCGGGGCGGCGCTCCTGGCCGCCGGGCAGAGCTTCGGCACCCCTTCGTCCTGGACGTTCGTCGCGTCGATGTGGGTCATGGCGGTCGGCATCGTCTTCACCGGATCGGTAACTGCAAACGGCGCGCTCGAAGGGTTCGGATACATGGCGGGTTCGGCGGTCGCAGTCTATTTCTGCGTCCAAAGCCTCATCGTCGGGACGGCGGGAACACTGCTCGTGATCGGACTGCCGGGCGACAGCGCGTGGCCGCTCGTGGTCTATGCCTCGACAATGGCCGGTGTCGTGCTGATCGCGCGCCGGCAGTTGCCGTCCAGAAGGCACGCCCAGGCATGATTGAAGAGGAAGTCGGGCAAAAGCCCGGCTTCCACGCCCTCAAACGAGGGTGCTGAACCCTTTGTTAACGCTGATCTGACAGAAGTGAAGCCCAGTATTGCGTAATGTCAGGGTGTCCTCGTGTTCATGGCGGTATGTCAATCGGCCGGACGAATGCTGCCGTCGGCGCTGAGATATCGCCTGCCTCTTCTCGTGCACGGCCTCGCGTCGCTTCTTGCGGGGGACGATCCCAGGAACCGTGCACAGCGCGTGGCGCTCATCGCCTTTCTGATCCGTATCGTCAGCGCAGCCATCGCCTTCGTCTCGCAAATCGTCCTTGCGCGCCTCGTCGGCGAGTTCGAATACGGCATCTTCATTTTCGTCTGGGTGCTGGTCGTCCTCTTCGGAAACCTGTCCTGCCTCGGTTTCCATGCGACCGTGATCCGCTTTCTGCCGGAATACCATACGAGCGCGGCGCTTGCGAACATCCGCGGTCTGACCACGACGGCGCGCGTCTTTGCGATGCTTTCCGCGACTGTTCTCGCCGCAGTCGGCGGAGCCGGCCTCTGGCTCTTCGGCTCCGCCATCGAAAGCTACTATGTGGTTCCCCTCTATCTCGGCCTGTTCACTCTGCCGATGATCGCGCTAGGCGACGTACTGGACGGCACCGCGCGGGCGCATAGCTGGCCCATCGTCGCGATGAGCCCGACCTATCTCGTGCGGCCGCTGCTGATCCTCGGTTTCATGGTCATCGCGATCGCTGCCGGGCTTCCGCGCAATGCGACGACAGCCATGGGCGCTGCGCTGGGGGCGGCCTATGTCACCACGCTCGGACAATTCGTGACGATGGCATGGCGGCTCCGCCGCCATTACGTGCGCGGGCCGATGAAGATCGAGCTCGGGCGGTGGCTCAGCGTCTCCCTTCCCATTTTTCTGGTCGACGGTTTCGGTTTCCTGCTCACCAATTCCGACGTCGTCATCGTGGGCCTCTATCTCAATCCCGACGATGTGGCGGTTTATTTTGCGGCGGCCAAGACCATGGCGCTCGTCCATTTCGTGATGTTCGCGGTCAAGGCGGCAGCAGGTCCGCGTTTCTCTGCGGCAATGGCCGCAGGCGATCGCCGGCAGCTGGCGGAAATCGCCGTCGAAAGCGCGCGCTGGTCCTTCTGGCCGTCCCTGGCGATCGGCGGCTGCGTACTCGCAGCCGGCAACATCCTGCTTTCGCTGTTTGGCCCGGCCTTCACGGCGGGCGCCCCCTTGATGGCGATCCTGCTGACGGGAATTCTCGCCAAGGCCTTCGTCGGACCCGCCGAAACGCTGCTCACGATGGCGGGGCGGCAAAAGCTCTGCGTCCTGCTCTATGCGGCTGCGCTCGGAGTCAACATCGCCTTGAACGTGACACTCATCCCGGTCTTCGGCCTGACGGGCGCAGCTGCCGCCACTGCCGGCGCGATGTTCGTGGAGGCAGCCATCCTGCATTTCGCCGTAAGGCGCACTTTCGGCTTTCCCCTGCTGGCCGTTGCCGGCGCGGGGAGCGTGAACAACAAGAACGAGGCGATTTGAGCCATGATCGGCAATGTCCTTCCCGCAGACGTGAACGGCAGCGCCAACCGCCTGCTTGGCAGCCTCGCGCAATCGGGTTCCGATACGTTGCAGTCCGAGCGGACATTGATGGTCGGAAGGCCCGGACGGCACCTCGCGGTCTATCCGGCGAGAGCGGGATACGACCTGCAGCGGGAGCTCGACTTTCTCTCCAATCGCGCCATCGAGCAGAACGTCTTCTTTACCGGGCGCTTTCTCGCGCCCGCCATGCCGCGCCTCGAGGACCGGGTAATCCGGCTTGCGGTCATCCGCGACCGAAACGAACAGAGAAGCCGAATCCGCTTTCTCATGCCGTTCTCGATAGAGAAGCCGGGTTTTTCGATCGGCGCGACCATTATTCGCGCCTGGTCCAATCCTTTCGGGCCGCTGGGCACGCCCCTCCTCGACGCGGAGGACGCGGCCGAAACGATCAGCAATCTTTACGAAGCGCTGGCCGCGCCTTCCGCCGGCCTGCCGCCGGTGCTTGTGCTTCCGGACATCAGGTTGAACGGCAAATTTGCGCAGCTTGCCCGTGCCGTCGCGATCGGCGAAAACCTGCCGCTGACGGTGACGGATACATTCAGCCGGCCGATGCTCGAAAGCCTGCTGGACGGCCCCACCTATTTGCGCGAGGCCGCGGGCCCCCAGCGCCTGAGGGAGCTGAAGCGGCAGTGGAACAATCTCGCGAAGCAGGGATCGCTGGCCTACAATGTCGCGCGCCAACCCGATGAGATCCGCCTGCGCATGGAGGAGTTCCTGGTCCTCGAAGCGTCCGGCTGGAAAGGCCGCGAACGCAGCGCCATGATCATGGACCGGTTCCGCGCCGCTTTCGCGAGGGAAGCGGTAAACAATCTGGCCGAGGCCGACAGCGTCCGCATTCACACGCTCGATCTTGACGGCAAGGCGATCGCGACCATCGTCGTTCTGCTGATGGCCGGCGAAGCCTATGCCTGGAAGACCGCCTATGACGAGCGCTATGCGAAATACTCTCCGGGCAAGCTGCTTGTCGCGGAGCTCACGGAGTGGCATCTCGACGATGCCAATATCATCCGCTCCGACTCCTGCGCCGTGCCCGATCATCCGGTGATGAGCCGCCTGTGGCAGGAGCGAGAGGAAATGGGCACGCTCGTGATCGGGCTGGCACAGAACCGCGACCGCGACGTGCGTCAGGTCGCCGCGCAGCTCCACCTTTATCGCAATACCCGAAACATGGCCCGGCTGCTGCGTGAAAAGATCCGGGCGCTGGCAGGCCGCTGATCTTTCAGCCGAACATCAGCCGCCGGACACGGCGCGCGCCTCTGCCGCCGCCTTCTCGCGCAGAAGCCGGCGGATCACCTTGCCCGAGGTGGTCAAAGGCAGGCTGTCGACGAAAGCGATCTCGCGCGGATATTCATGCATCGACAGCCTGTTCTTCACCCAGTCGCGGATCCCTGCCGCGGTCTCGTCGCCGGCAGAGACGCCGGGTTTCAGCACGACATAGGCCTTGACGATCTCGGTCCGGAGCGGGTCCGGTTTGCCGACGGCCGCGGCGAGCTGCACGTCCGGATGCCCGGCGAGACAATCCTCGATCTCGCCCGGGCCGATGCGATAGCCTGACGACGTGATGACGTCGTCGTCACGTCCGAAAAAGGTGAAATAGCCCTCTTCGTCCATGGCGCCCTGGTCCCCGGTTGTCATCCAGTCGCCGATGAACTTGGACTCGGTCGCCTCTTCGTTGCGCCAGTAGCCGAGGAACATCACCGGATCGGGACGCCTGACCGCCACCTGCCCGACCGCGCCGGGCGGCAGAACCCGCCCCTCGCCGTCGATGATCGCGACCTGATGACCCGGTGCCGCCTTGCCCATGGAGCCGGGCTTCGCCACGCCGAGATCGGTCGCAGAGGAGATGACGATATTGCATTCCGTCTGGCCGTAGAATTCGCTCACCTCGACGCCGAGTGCCGCCCTTGCCCATTCGAAGGTCTCCCGCCCGAGCGCCTCTCCGGCCGAACCGACGGTGCGCAGCTTGAGCGCGTAGCGATCGCGCGGCCGCTCGACGGATTTGAGGAGCCTGAGCGCCGTCGGCGGGATGAAGGCGTTGCGCACATCCATTTCCTCCATGATCCGGAACGCGGTATGCGCATCGAATTTCTGCGCCGGCGAGGACACCACGGGCACGCCGAAGAAAAGCGACGGCAGCAGAGCGTTCAGGAGACCGCCCGCCCAGGCCCAGTCGGCAGGCGTCCACATCCGGTCGCCAGGCTGCGGCAGGAAGTGGTGATGGAACTGGAACCCCGGCAAATGGCCGAGCAGCACGCGATGGCCATGCAGGGCTCCCTTCGGCGGCCCGGTGGTCCCCGAAGTGTAGATCATCAGAGCGGGATCGTCCGGCTTCGTTTCCGCGGGATCGAATCGGCCCTCCCGGGCCACGAGTTCACCGAACCGCACGGTGCCGGATTCGTGCTGTTCTTCGGCAAGCACCACCAGGCGCAAATCCGGCAGCTCTTCCCGGATCGCCGTTAGCCGCTCATGGCCGAAGCGATTGGTGACGATCGCTGCCGCACCCGCATCCTTCAGCCGGTAGGCAAGCGCCTCGGCGCCGAAAAGCAGAGCAAGGGGCAGCGCGATACCACCCAGCTTGTAGATTGCCGCATGGGCTATCGCCGCCTCGAACCCCTGCGGCAGCAGGATGGCAACGCGATCGCCGGGCTTCACCCCATGCGCGGCAAGTCCGCCGGCAAAAGCGGACGAACGGGCGGCAAAGGCGCCATAGGTCAACGCAAGATGCGCGCCGTCCGAGCTGAAATGCTGGAGACAGACGCGCTCCGGCTCCCGCGCGCCCCAGGCGTCGCTGACGGCTACGCCGATGTTGAAGGTATCGGGTATCCGCCAGCGGAATTCGCCGTAGAGTTCGTCATAGTCTTCGATCTTCGGGAGCATGAGCTTGCTGCAGCTGAGTTTTGCTGCAATGCAGCTAGCATTTGAGCGCGGGGGAATTCAATGGTGGTGCCGACCGTGGGCGCGGATTTCGAGGAGAAGCGAACGCACCGGGGTCGGTGCGTTCTTTCCGGTTCGATGGTTATCGACGTTATTGCTCGATGCCGCGGTCTTTGAACGATTGATCGATCGCCTTATCCACTTTGGCCCGCACACCTTCGAGGTTGAAGCTGGCTCCGCGTTGGCTAGGCGGATATTTGATGAAGCTCTCCAGGAACGCTGCAGCCTTCAATTGACCCTTCACCAGCAGGAAATCGTTTCTTACAAGCCAGTCGTTGTACTGATCGGACACCAGGTCCGCACGCTCATAGGGGTCCATCCGCAGGTTGAACAGCTTGGGCACGCGCCAGGTCACAAGCGGCGTTTGCCAGACAGCGAATCCTCCGCCGGCAGTTTGTTCATGAAAGACCACCTTCCAATCGTCGTAGCGTGTGGCCACTAGGTTGGCGTCGTCATCGAAATAGAAAAATTCGGAACGGGCACTCTTGTCCGACTTGCCGGTAAGGTAGTCCAGCTGGTTGTAGCCATCGAGATGGTTCTTGAACGTCGTCGTGCTCCCCTCGGGCTTCCAGCCGTTCAGCAGACGGGTCTTGATGTCTGGGTCACCCGCCGCCGCCAAAAGCGTCGGGAACCAGTCCAGGCCGGAGACGATCTGATTGGAGACCTGACCTGCCTTGATCTTCCCGGGCCAGCGGACCATTGCCGGTACACGGAAGGCACCTTCCCAGTTTGTGTCTTTCTCGCTGCGGAACGGGGTCGATGCGGCATCTGGCCATGACCATTGGTTCGGACCATTATCGGTCGTGTAGACGACGATCGTGTTGTCCGTGACGCCGAGATCGTCCAAGGCCTTGAGCAGATCGCCGACGTCGCCGTCATGCTCGATCATCCCGTCGGCATATTCATTGCCGGGCATGCCGCTCTGGCCGCGCATGGATTCGCGGACATGGGTGAAGGCATGCATGCGTGTCGTGTTCATCCAGGTGAAGAAGGGCTTGCCTTGCTTGACCTGCCTCCGGATGAAATCGATCGCGGCGGCGGTCGTTTCGTCGTCGATGGTTTCCATGCGCTTACGATTGAGCGCGCCGGTGTCTTCGATCTTCCCGTCGGCCGACGATTTCACCACGCCGCGGGGATTGTACACCTTCAGGAATTCTTCATCGTCCTTCGGCCACGCCGCTGCTTCCGGCTCTTCTTCCGCATTGAGGTGGTAGAGATTACCGAAAAATTCATCGAAGCCATGGTTCGTCGGCAGGAACTCGTCCCTGTCGCCCAAGTGGTTTTTGCCAAACTGGCCGGTCGAATAACCCAGCGGCTTCAATGCCTGCGCTATGGTGATGTCACCGGCCTGGAGTCCGACCGGCGCTCCGGGTGCACCGACCTTGCAGAGACCCGTGCGCAGGCAGGCCTGGCCGGTAATGAAGGTCGACCGGCCCGCCGTACAGCTATTCTCGCCATAGTAATCTGTGAAGCGCAGGCCTTCCTTGGCAATGCGGTCGATATTCGGCGTCCTGTAGCCCACAATGCCATCCGCATAGGCGCTGATGTTCGTCAAACCGATGTCGTCTCCGAAGATTACCAAAATATTTGGCTTGTCTGGTGGGGTAGCGGGTGTCGCTTGCTGCGCATGGGCGACGGAGATAACCGTCAGTCCCACTGTGATGCCGGCTGCAGCTGAAAAAAGTCGATCAAGTAGCGATCTAGTCATGACACTTCCTCGATATGAAGCTCTAGGCTTGCTGATGTCCGACTTGCGCTTGCCCGGTATTTACGCGCCGTGAGACGCCGACGCAGTACCCGGACCGAGTACCGGGAGACGTGAAACTGCGACCCGGATAAGCCCCCTCCGCCGCGTGTGCTCGAGGTGGAGGTTGATCCAAAAAATACAACCGAAGTTAGTATTCGCAACCCTCGTGCAGGTGCCTCTTCGACTGTTTTCAAAAGTATCGCAGACATACAGGCCCGCCGGCGCAGCTATTGGTCGCGTCGAGAACCGAGGACTACTCCGGCGGAATAGACGGAAAACAGATCAGAATAAGATGAAGGTTTTGCGAATGGCGCGAGGACTATCAGACGCCAGAAGATAAAAGCGCAATGAAACCAACACTATAAAGTAGTTGTGGTGCCCCATGCCGGAGTCGAACCAGCACTCCTTTCGGAACTCGATTTTGAGTCGAGCGCGTCTACCAATTCCGCCAATGGGGCTAGAGGCTTGCGTGATATCAGCGCTTGCGATTTACACGATCGATTTCGGGCCGGTCAACCGCGAAGTTGCGAATTTCGCCGATCGTGTGAATTTGGCCGGGTGCTCCCACGAAAAAGGGCCGCCGGCTGCTCCGTACGATCACAAAAGCGTGCAGACGGCCGAACATGCGACCCGATTTACAGAGCCGGCGATCCTGCCTAAGAAGGCGGCGTTCGATTTCACTGGCGCCCGGGCGACATGTTCGCCGCTCCGCGCGCCGAGGGGTGTGCATGTTTGCAGTTTCGTTCGCTCAGCGCCGGCAACTCATTTGCGCCGTACTCGTCACCATCGGCATGGCGGCGACCGTCGGCGGTGCGCTCGGCTTCGAGCATATCGGCGGCTATATCCCCTGCGCGCTGTGCCTGCTTCAGCGCGATCCCTATTATTACGGCATTCCGCTCGGAGTTCTCGCCATCGCAACCAGCGTGCTGAAGCTGCCCGGCTGGACCACCCGCACGCTGCTCCTCGGCGTCGGCATACTGATGCTGGTCGGTGCGGGCCTCGGTGTGTACCATGCGGGCGCCGAGTGGCACTTCTGGGAAGGCCCCTCGACCTGCGCCACCACGGCGCAAGGCATTTCTTCCGATGTCGGCGACCTGCTCGGCGATCTGGATGCGAAGCACGCGCCCTCCTGCACGGATGCGGCGCTGCGCGTGCTCGGGCTTTCTTTCGCAGGCTGGAACGTCATTGCGAGCCTGATCCTCGCGGCGATCGCGCTGCGTGGTGCCTTGAAGGCGTCAGTTCAGGGTCGGGCGTCTTAACCTTACGGCTGCAGCTCGACATCCCAGTAGAGATAATCCATCCAGCTGTCATGCAGGTGGTTGGGCGGGAAAAGCCGGCCGTTATTGTGCAGATCCTGAACCGTCGGGTGATAGGGCTTCTGGTGCGGGAACATGCCGGCCTGCTTCGGCAGCTTGCTGCCCTTGCGCAAGTTGCAGGGAGAACAGGCGGCGACGACGTTTTCCCAGGTGGTCTGGCCGCCATGGGCACGCGGGACCACGTGGTCGAAGGTCAGGTCGTCCGGCGAGCCGCAATACTGGCACTCGAATTTGTCCCGCAGGAATACGTTGAACCGGGTGAAGGCCGGGTGGCGTGACGGCTGGACATAGCTCTTCAGACAGACGACGCTCGGCAGCCGCATCGAGAAACTCGGCGAGGAGACGGAGTGTTCGTATTCGGCGAGGATAGTCACACGGTCGAGAAAGACCGCCTTGATCGCGTCCTGCCAGGACCAGAGCGACAAGGGATAATAACTCAGCGGCCTATAGTCGGCGTTCAACACGAGCGCCGGCAGGGCCTGAGGTGAGACTGCAATCGTCAAGCGTATTCTCCTGAGCGATTCGGCATCTGCCTCTTCTATATTAGGCGCGTTGCGACAGGATTGTGAAGCCACAAAGAAAAGGGAGCAAAGGATCCGCTTTTTTCTTCAAGGCGTCACGGGAAGCGCATCGCGGCGCATCTCCTGCGCATAATAGGCCCAAAAAAGCCGCGCGGCGACACTGCGCCATGGCGACCAGCCGCCCGCGAGCGAATCGACCTCGCTTGCCGTCGGTCGCAGTTCGAGCCCCAGCGCATGGCCGATGGCATTCTGCAGGGCGACATCGCCGGCCGGGAACACATCCGGATGGCCGGCGCAGAAGAGCAGATAGACCTCGGCGGTCCAACGGCCTATGCCCTTGATCGCCGTCAGTTCGTGAATTGCCTTCATCGCTTCGGCGTTGCAGATGGCGTCGAGATCGATCTCGCCCGCGGTCGCGGCAGCGGCGACCCTTCTCAGCGTATCGGCCTTGGCCCGGGACAAGCCGAAGCGTCGGCAATCTTCGTCGTCGAGCGCAAGCACCGCGTCTGCGGTGATCTCGCCGAGCGAGGCCTCCATCCGGTTCCAGATCGCCGCCGCGCTCGCCTTCGAGACCATCTGGGAGACGATTATGTTGGCGAGGCCGCGGTAACCGGGGTCGGTGCGCCTCAAGGGTACCGGCCCCGCCTTGTCGATGACGTGTTCGAGCCGGGCATCGAGCATCACCAGACCGGCAAGACCGGCCTCTATATCCTCGTGCGTCCGGATGATCCGCATGCATCCTCCCACTGCATGTGTCCGGGATCGTCGCCGATTTATGGACGAAGCATGCAGGAATTCAAAGTGCTACAGATCCCTTGGTGCGCGGGAAGACGCACGGCCCTGTAGAAAGCGGGTGATCTTTACAACGCTTCCATGGCAAAGGAAAAGAATGCCGATTTCACGACCAGAACAACCGGTTTTTCGTTTCGCGCCGAGTCCCAACGGTCTCCTGCATCTCGGCCACGCCCTGTCGGCGATCCTCAATCACGACATGGCGGAAGCCATGGGCGGCCGTTTCCTGCTGAGGATCGAAGATATCGACCGGACGCGCTGCCGGCCGGAATTCGAGGCGGCGATCTTCGAGGACCTCGCCTGGCTCGGTCTCGATTGGGAAGAGCCGGTGCGGCGCCAATCCGAACATCTCGGCGTCTATGCCGCTGCGCTCGAGCGCTTGAACGCGATGGGCCTCGTCTATCCCGCCGTGATGACGCGCGGTGAAATAAGGGCGGCGGTGGCCGCGGCAGAGGCGAAGGGGCAAGCGTGGCCGCGCGATCCGGACGGGACACCGCTATATCCCGGCCGCGAGCGCGGCTTCACGCCGGACGAGCAGGCGGCTCTCCTGGCGAGCGGCCGCCCCTATGCCTGGCGTCTCGACATGGGAGAGGCCCTGCGGCGGGCCGGCGGGCCACTCACCTGGCGAGAAACGGGGTTGAGCTCGGGCGAAGCGGCCTCGGTCGGCGCCGATCCGGCCGCCTGGGGTGACGTCATCCTGTCGCGTTCGGATGCGCCGTCGAGCTATCATCTCTCGGTCGTGGTCGACGATGCCCTGCAGGGGATCACCCATGTCGTGCGCGGGCGCGACCTCTACCACGCGACATCGGTGCATCGCCTGCTGCAAAGCCTTCTCGGCCTGCCGCAGCCGGTCTATCACCATCATCGCCTCGTTCTCGGGCCGGACGGACGGAAACTGTCGAAAAGCAACAGCGACACCGGAATCGCCTCCTTCAGGGCTTCGGGGCACAGGCCTGCGGATGTCAGGGCCATGGTTCTCGGCGAACGATGAGGAGAGAAATTCGCAGCCTTACTCTCCTCGACCCCCCTGGAAACTGCGCCTGACCATGAGCTTCACCTTGTATTTCAGAATGGCAGCGTTGATTTCCGCGCCGATGATGAAGATCGCGCCAAGCATGTAGAGGAAGACCAGGACGATCATGATGGAAGCAAGCCCGGCATAGGTCGTCACGTAGTTGGAAAAATTGGCGATGTAGGAGGCGAAGGCGTAGCCGCCGACGGACCACAGCACGAGCGTGAGGAAGATGCCGGGCAGGACGTCGACGACGTTGCGGTGGCCGGCCGGCAGCCACAGATGCGCGACGAGCAAGCCTGCCGTCAGCATGGTCAGCGTCAGGGGCAAGCCCCAATCGTCCACCGCCGCCATCAGCGTATCCAGCCAGGGGAACCACTGATCCGCATTGCGGACCGCCAGAGGCACCGCGACCAGAAGAAGACTGAGGGCGGCGAGAATGAGCACGGCGCCGAGCACGAAGCCGAGGCTCGCGAGCCGCGTCACATACCAGTAGCGGCTTTCGGCAACCCTATAGGCGCGATTGAGCGCGATCCTCAATGCTTCGACGCCGTTCGACGCGAAATAGGCTGCAGCAAGAACGGAGATCGTAAGCAGGCTGCCGCGCGGGATGGTCAATACGCGCACGACTTCGTCGGCGACCGGCTTGGCGATCGATTCCGGCCAGGTGTCGAAGATCAGATGGACTGCCGTCTGCGCGAACTGATCGGCGCCCAGAAAACTGGCGAGCGCGGTGCCGAAGATCAGAAAGGGAAAGACGGCCATAAGGGAAGAAAGCGCCACGTGACTGGCCATCGCCCAGCCATCGTCCTCGCTGAAATGCCAGAGCGCATCAAACACGACCTTCCAGATGATGCGAACGAATGCCGGCATTCCGTCTCCCACTCTTTCACCAATCCCGCTCCTGATGAGGACCAGCCGGCGCAGTACCTGCGAACGGCCTTGACGTCACGTTCCGGTCCCAGCCATCGCCTTTGCAATTCAATTGTATCCCAACGATGAATATGGGAAATGGGGCTTGGATTTCTACAGGAATCGCGTGGATGCCGGATCGCCCCACAATCATCGTCACCGGTTGCTCGTCAGGCATCGGGGCCTATTGCGCCCGGGCGCTGCAGCGGGACGGCTGGCGGGTCTTCGCGACCGTGCGCCGGCCGGAGGACCAGGCGCCGCTGGAGGCCGAAGGCATCGAGACCTTCATCATGGACTATACCCGGCCGGAGACGATTGCCGCGCTGGTGGAAGCCGTGATGGCGCTGAGCGGCGGACGAATCGATGCGCTTTTCAACAATGGCGCCTACGGCCAGGCCGGCGCGGTGGAGGATCTGCCGACGGAGGCCTTGCGGCTCCAGCTCGAAACCAACGTCATCGGCTGGCACGACCTGACGCGGCGCGTCATCCCGGCGATGCGCGCCCGCGGGCATGGCCGCATCGTCCAGTGCTCGTCCATTCTCGGCCTCGTGCCCTATCGCTGGCGCGGCGCCTACAATGCCTCGAAGTTCGCACTCGAGGCGCTTTCGCTCACATTGAGGATGGAGCTCGCCGGCAGCGGCATCGGCGTGAGCCTGATCGAGCCCGGCCCGATCGCCTCGAAATTCACGACCAATGCGATCGCCTATATCGAGCGGTTCATCGATCTTGAGAATTCCGTCCATCGCGCGGAATACGAGCGGCAGATGCGGCGCCTGCGCGGCGAGAGCAAACCGGCAGCCGGCAAGCTCGGGCCCGACGCCGTTTATGCCGTACTGAAACACGCTTTGACGGCACGCCGTCCGAGGCCGCATTATATAGTGACAAGGCCGGCCAGGCAGGGAGCGTTTCTCAAAAAGCTCCTGCCGGCGGCACTGTTCTACCGCATCATCGGTCGTCTCGGCTGACCGAACCACAAGGATTTACGCCATGAACAGCTTCCTTACCGGTCTGACCCTGCTCGTCATGGGCCTGGTAGCGATCGTGCTGATCCGCGGCCTGCTCAACATGGCCAGGGGCGGCAGCGGCAACACCTCCAACAAACTCATGCAGGCCCGCGTGCTGTTCCAGGCCATCGCCATCGTGCTGATCATGCTGACGCTCTGGGTGACCGGCGGCGGCCGTCCGAGCTGAGGTAAAGCGACAGCATCATGGTGAAATTGAACAAGATCTACACCCGGACCGGCGACAACGGCACCACCGGCCTCGTCTCCGGCCCGCGCCGCCTGAAAAGCGACCTCAGGGTCGAGGCCTATGGCGCCATTGACGAGACGAATGCCTTTGTCGGCCTCGCCCGCCAGCACACGCATGCGATCCCGGATCTCGACGCGATGCTCATGCGCGTCCAGAACGATCTCTTCGATCTTGGCGCCGATCTCGCCACACCGGATACGGGCGAGAAGCCCGAATACGAGCCGCTTCGCATCGTCGCCGCCCAGGTCGAGCGCCTCGAACGGGAGATCGACCGGCTGAATGCCGACCTCGAACCGCTGCGCTCCTTCGTCCTGCCGGCCGGCAGCGCCGCTTCGGCCGCGCTCCATGTGGCCCGTACCGTAGCGCGGCGCGGCGAGAGGCAAATGGTCGCACTCGCATCGATGGAAGGCGAGGCCGTCAGCGCGGAGGCGGTTGCCTATGTCAACCGCCTTTCGGATTTCCTGTTCGTCGCGGCCCGCTGGGCAAATGACAAGGGGCGCGCCGATGTCCTTTGGGTCCCCGGCAACAACAGATAACGTATTTTTGTTTCGGCGCGGGTCGTCTCGGGGATCGCATGTTCATACCGCTGCATGACAGGAACGAGCTGAAGCACATAAGAATGCAGTATGTGACGATCACGCTGATCGTCATCAATTTCGTTGCCTGGCTCGCTACCGGACCCGTCGCAACCGAGGCTTTCGCCAATGCTGCGATCCTCGGGCTAGGCTATATCCCCGCGATCATCTTCGAGTATGCCGCCCTCGATCCCTCGCTGGTGATCGTTCCGGACGAATTCACCTTCGTCACCTACTCGTTTCTGCATGGCGACTTCATGCACCTCGCCATGAACATGCTTTTCCTCTGGGTCTTCGGCGACAATGTCGAGGACGCGCTCGGGCATTTCCGATTTCTCGTTTTCTATCTTCTGTGCGCGGCGGCCGGAGCGCTGGCCCATGGGCTCCTCGATCCGGCCTCGGAGGCGCCGCTGATCGGCGCTTCCGGCGCCATATCCGGCGTCGTTGCCGCCTATTTCCTCCTGCACCCCAAGGTGCGGGTCTGGGTGCTCGTGCTCTTCCGCATCCCCCTGCCGCTCCCCGCCGCCATTCCGCTCGCCTTCTGGATCGGCCAGCAGTTCTTCATGTTCGTGGCCGACCCCGGTGGCGGCGTTTCCTGGAGTGCGCATGTCGGCGGCATCGTCGCGGGTCTCCTGCTCGTTGTCGTTTTGCGACGCCGCGGTGTGCCGCTGTTCGATCGGACCATCGTCACTCCACGCGCCGTGGAGCACAGGACGAGAGCGCCCGATGAAGCGTTGCCGGCAGCCGCCGGCGCTTCGAAGCCCGCTCCGCAATGGGGCCGGCCGGGTTGATTTTCGAGGGGAGCCCGAGAAATAAAGGTCGAGTTTTCAAGGGATTGCATGCCCTGCATTTGGGGTGATGCCCGATAGAAGCCGGCCTTACGCCTCCGCTTGCCAGCGGATTTTTTTACCTGTACGTAAACGTAAGTATGAATAAGCCTGGTCATATCGAATTGGCGTTGGTTCATCGCGATTTAGCGTCAAGAACGGCTTGTCTATGGAGCAAAAACGCGTATCGATGTCGCCAACCGACAATCAGGCCGCCTTGTTAAGGCGCATTTTCCTGCGAACGTTCTTGGAGGGAAAGAATCCATGAAAATACTTGTGACGGTGAAACGGGTCGTCGACTACAACGTCAAGATCCGGGTCAAAGCGGATGGAACGGGCGTCGAGCTTGCCAATGTGAAGATGTCGATGAACCCCTTCGACGAGATCTCGGTCGAAGAGGCGCTGCGGCTGAAGGAAGCCGGCAAGGCGAGTGAAGTGGTGGTCGTGTCGATCGGCCCGGCCAAGGCGGAAGAGACGCTCAGGACCGCGCTCGCCATGGGCGCCGACCGGGCGATCCTGGTCGAGACCGAAGACCAGGTCGAGCCGCTCGCTGTGGCCAAGATCGTCAGGGGCGTCGCCGAGGCCGAACAGCCGGGGCTGATCATCGTCGGCAAGCAGGCGATCGACGACGATTCCAACCAGACCGGCCAGATGCTGTCGGCCTTGCTCGGCTGGGCCCAGGGCACCTTTGCCTCCAAGGTCGAGATCGGCGACGGCAAGATCAACGTCACCCGCGAGGTCGACGGCGGCCTGCAGACGGTCGAACTGAAGCTGCCGGCGGTCGTCACCACCGATCTGCGCCTCAACGAGCCGCGCTATGCCTCGCTGCCGAACATCATGAAGGCGAAGAAGAAGCCGCTCGACAAGAAGAGCCCGGCCGATTTCGGCGTCGACACGGCGCCGCGATTGAAAGTCTTGAAGACCGAAGAGCCCTCCGGCCGTAAGGCCGGCGTCAAGGTGAAGACGGTCGCCGAGCTCGTCGAGAAGCTCAAGACCGAAGCCGGCGTGCTTTAAGTTCATGCGTCCGGAAAGCGGACACCGGCTTCCGGGCAAACGCATGAACCACTTCAGACTCATGAGCTCCGATCCGGAACGGATCGTTGAGCTCGATCGAAAAGGAGAATTCTACCATGGCCATTCTGCTTCTGGCTGACCACGACAACAGCCACCTTTCCGACCAGACGGCGAAGGCGCTGACGGCGGCAACGAAGATCGCCAGTGGGACCGGAACCGACGTGCATGTGCTGGTTGCCGGTCAGAACGTCAAAGGAATTGCCGAGCAAGCCTCCAAGCTTTCGGGCGTCGCCAGGGTGCTGGTCGCCGAGGACGCCTCGCTCGCCAACAATCTCGCCGAGCCGCTGGCCGCGCTGATCGTTTCGCTCGCCGGCAATTACGACACCGTCGTTGCCGCCGCCACCTCGGTCGGCAAGAACGTCATGCCACGGGTCGCAGCCCTTCTCGACGTCGCCCAGGTTTCGGAGATCATCGAGGTCGTCTCGCCCGATACCTTCAAACGGCCGATCTATGCCGGCAACGCCATCCAGACGGTGCAGACGAGCGAGCCGAAGAAGGTGATCACCGTGCGCACCGCCTCCTTTGCCGCTGCTCAAGAAGGCGGCTCGGCCCCGGTCGAGACGGTTGCCGCCGCGGCAAATCCCGGCCTTTCCGCCCATGTTTCCGATGCGCTGTCGTCCTCCGACCGGCCGGAACTGACCTCGGCGAAGATTATCATCTCCGGCGGCCGGGCGCTCGGCTCCTCGGAGAAGTTCAAGGAAGTCATCCTCCCGGTTGCCGACAAGCTCGGCGCCGCCGTCGGCGCCTCGCGCGCCGCCGTCGATGCCGGCTATGCGCCGAACGACTGGCAGGTCGGCCAGACCGGCAAGGTGGTCGCCCCCGACCTCTACATCGCCTGCGGCATTTCCGGTGCGATCCAGCACCTCGCCGGCATGAAGGACAGCAAGGTGATCGTCGCCATCAACAAGGACGAGGAAGCGCCGATCTTCCAGGTCGCCGACTACGGCCTCGTCGCCGATCTCTTCGATGTCCTGCCGGAACTCGAAAAGGCGCTTTGACGCACCGGCCACCGGCACGAAAAAGCTGGAAAAAGCGCCGACATGGCATTAACAATCATACCGGGCCGGCCCTGCCGGCCCGGTAATTTTGCATTTGCGGCAGCGTCATTGCCGCAACCTGTTGAACATGGGTGTTCGCTTCAATGATCAAGACGGTGGGAATTATCGGCGCAGGACAGATGGGCTGCGGCATTGCCCATGTTTCGGCAGCCGCCGGATATAAGGTTCAGCTCTACGATATCGCCGCGGACCGAATCGAGGCGGGGCTTGCCACCATCAACGGCAATCTTGCCCGGCAGGTCTCCTCCGGCAAGATGAGCGACGAGGACCGCAAGCGGGCGCTTTCCCTGATCAAGGGCTCAGGCGACATCAACGACCTCGCGCAGGCCGATCTCGTCATCGAGGCGGTCACCGAAGACGAAACCGTCAAGCGCAAGATCTACGGTCAGGTCTGCCCGGTCATGAGGCCGGATGCCATCCTGGCGACCAACACATCGTCCCTGTCCATCACCCGGCTCGCCTCCGCGACCGATCGTCCCGAACGGTTCATGGGCATCCACTTCATGAACCCGGTCCCGGTCATGAAGCTGGTGGAGCTCGTACGCGGTATCGCCACGGAGGAAGAGACCTTCAAGGCGGCAAAGGAATTCGTCGCGCATCTCGACAAGACCGTCACCGTCGCCGAAGATTTTCCCGCCTTCATCGTCAATCGCATCCTGTTGCCGATGATCAACGAGGCTATCTACACGCTCTATGAAGGCGTCGGCACCGTCGATGCCATCGACACGGCCATGAAGCTCGGCGCCAATCATCCGATGGGTCCGTTGCAGCTCGCCGATTTCATCGGCCTCGACACCTGTCTGTCGATCATGCAGGTGCTGCATGACGGCCTGGCGGATTCGAAGTATCGCCCCTGCCCGCTGCTGGTGAAATATGTCGAGGCCGGTTGGCTCGGCCGCAAGTCCGGCCGCGGCTTCTACGACTACCGGGGCGAGGTGCCCGTACCGACGCGCTGACCTTTCAGATCAGGCGGAACGCTCCTGCGGCGACCGCTCAACTTCCCGCAGGCGGAGCCAGCGCCGCTTCGATAAGGTTCTTCGCGTCATCGCTGTCCCATACGGCCGGTCCGTTCATCGACCCCAGAAGGCAGCCCTTTTCGTCGAGAAGCAAGGTAGCGGGAAGGCCGAAGGCGAGCCCCTCCTTCTTGAGCGTGTTGAAAACTCCCATCGAGGCATCGCGGTAGTAGCCGAGCGCATGAACGCCGACCTCGTCGAGGAATGCCTTCGGCTTGTCGTCGGCACCGGTGTCGATGTTGATTGCGACCACCTCGAAACGATCGCCGCCGAGCGCCTGTTGCAGGGCGTTGAGCGCCGGCATCTCCTCCCGGCAAGGCACGCACCAGGTGGCCCAGAGGTTGACCAGGACTGTCTTGCCGGCAAAGGCGGCAAGCGTCAGCGGCTTGCCGTCGGGACCTGCGAAATCGAGGCCGCCGATCGGGCGCGCGTTGTCCGCCGGCGTCATCGCCGCGACCTGGCCGCGCATCAGCGGGGTGAGCGAAGCCACTTTTTGCCCGGCCAGCGGGCAGCTCGCATCCGCCGTCGGCGTAACGCCGCCATTGCCAGACCCCGTCTCCTTCACGTATACCGCAGCCGCACCGGCGATCACGCCCAGAAGGGCGGCGAGCGCGAACAATTTAAGAGCCGGAGGGTGTTTCTTCTGGTCTGGCATTTCATTCTCCAAGGCGGGCATCCTGATGGCTGACGGCAGTTCCGAGACGAAATCCTCCAACCAGATGTGGGGCGGTCGCTTCGCCTCGGGCCCGGACGCGATCATGGAGGAGATAAATGCCTCGGTCGGCTTCGACAAGAAGCTCTATGCCCAGGACATCCGCGGCTCAATAGCGCATGCGACGATGCTGGCGCATCAAGGCATCATTTCCGCCGAAGACAAAGACAAGATCGTTCACGGCCTCGACACGATCCTGTCAGAGATCGACAGCGGCGCATTCGAATTCTCGCGCCGCCTGGAAGACATCCACATGAACATCGAGGCGCGGCTGGCGGCGCTGATCGGCCCGGCCGCCGGGCGCCTCCACACGGCGCGCTCGCGCAACGACCAGGTGGCGCTCGATTTCCGCCTGTGGGTGAAAGAGGAGCTTCAGAAGACCGAGAAGGCGCTGACCGGTCTCATCGCTGCCTTTCTCGACCGCGCCGAAGAGCATGCCGACACGGTGATGCCCGGCTTCACCCATTTGCAAACGGCGCAGCCGGTCACCTTCGGACATCACTGCATGGCCTATGTGGAAATGTTCGGCCGCGACCGGGCGCGCGTTCGCCACGCGATCGAGCACATGGACGAAAGCCCGATCGGCGCAGCCGCGCTTGCCGGCACCGGCTTCCCCATCGATCGGCACATGACCGCCAAGGCGCTAGGCTTCCGCGAACCGACGCGCAATTCCATCGATACCGTCTCCGACCGCGACTTCGCGCTCGAATTCCTGTCGATCGCCGCGATCGCGGCGACCCACCTGTCGCGGCTCGCGGAAGAAATCGTCATCTGGTCCACGCCGCAATTCGGCTTCATCCGCCTGTCGGACGCCTTTTCGACCGGTTCGTCGATCATGCCGCAGAAGAAGAATCCCGATGCGGCCGAGCTCGTGCGCGCCAAGACCGGGCGCGTCAACGGCTCGCTGGTTGCGCTTCTCACTGTGATGAAGGGTCTTCCCCTCGCCTATTCCAAGGACATGCAGGAAGACAAGGAACAGGTCTTCGATGCGGCCGAGAGCCTCGAACTCGCAATCGCGGCCATGACCGGCATGATCCGCGACGTGACGATACGCGCCGACCGGATGAAGGCTGCAGCCGGCTCCGGCTACTCGACCGCCACCGATCTCGCCGACTGGCTGGTGCGCGAGGCAGGCCTGCCCTTCCGCGACGCCCACCATGTGACCGGCCGCGTCGTCGCGCTTGCGGAACAGAAAGGATGCGACCTCGCCGACCTCCCGCTCGCCGAGCTGCAGGCGATCAATTCCGCGATAACGGACAAGGTCTACGGCGTCCTGACGGTCGAGGCCTCCGTGGCAAGCCGCACCAGTTTCGGCGGCACTGCGCCCTCCGAAGTCCGCAAGCAGATCTCCTGGTGGCGGGCGCGCAACTAGAGCGCTTCAGGAAAAGTGTGTAACGGTTTCCGTTGCAAAATGCGTCGGCTCCACTGCTGCTCTCTCCTGCGCAGAAACAGGGTGCACAAGGCGCTGAAAAATCGGTAAGACATCGCACCGGAGCGGCGCAGGGAACATGTTCCTGCCGCCCCCGCGCTCCCAAGATCAATCGGCTCTCAGCTTCGGCAAAGGGAAATGACGATGACATTCAGGAAGGCCGCCCGAATCGCGCTTCTTCTGGCAATCCCGGGGCTGGTTCTCGCCGGCTGCGGGCGTAAGGGCGACCTCGACCGGCCGGGGGCCACCGCACCGATCAATACGAAAACGCCCGCCGGTACTGTCGCGCCGAAGCAAACCGTCGACGACCGCCCATTCCTGCTTGACCCCCTCCTCTGAGCCGAGGAAAGACCGTGAATCATTTCCAATACCGCGACGGAATTCTTTACGCCGAAGACGTGCCCCTGACGGAGATCGCGCGCGCCGTCGGCACGCCGTTCTACTGTTATTCCACCGCGACGCTGGAGCGCCATTACAGGGTCTTTTCGCAAGCCTTTGCCGATGTGGACGCCATGGTCTGCTATGCGATGAAGGCCAATTCGAACCAGGCCGTGCTGAAAACGCTCGGCCGTCTCGGCGCAGGCGTGGACGTGGTGTCCGAGGGTGAACTGCGCCGCGCGCTTGCAGCGGGCGTTCCGGCAAGCCGGATCATGTTCTCGGGCGTCGGCAAGACCGCGCGCGAGATGGATTTTGCTCTCGAGGCAGGCATCTATTGCTTCAATGTCGAATCCGAGCCGGAATTGGAGGTCCTGAACCAGAGGGCCGTACGCGCCGGCAGACGAGCGCCGGTTTCCTTCCGCATCAATCCCGACGTCGATGCCCGCACACATGCAAAGATCTCGACCGGGAAGAAGGAAAACAAGTTCGGCATTTCCTGGGAGCGGGCCCGGAGCGTCTACGCTCACGCCGCCGAGCTTCCCGGCATCGAAGTGACCGGGATCGACATGCATATCGGCAGCCAGATCACTGAGCTGCAGCCTTTCGATGACGCCTTCAAGCTGTTGCGCGAACTGGTCGATACGCTGCGTTCCGACGGGCATGTCATCGAGCACGTCGATATCGGCGGCGGTCTCGGCATTCCCTACCGTGAAGACAACAACCCGCCGCCCTTGCCGGACGCCTATGCCGATATCGTCAAGAACCAGCTCAAGGGCCTCGACTGCAAGATCGTCACCGAACCGGGCCGGCTGATCGTCGGCAATGCCGGCATTCTCGTGACCGAAGTGGTCTATGTGAAGGACGGCGGCGACAAGACCTTTGTCATCGTCGATGGAGCGATGAACGATCTCATCCGCCCGACGCTCTACGAGGCCTATCACGAGTTACGCCCGGTGAGGATTTCCGCGGCCAGCGCACCGCGCATCAAGGCCGATGTCGTCGGGCCGGTCTGCGAGACCGGCGACTATCTGGCGCTCGACCGGGAGATGGCGATGCCGAAGCCCGGCGATCTTTTCGCGATCGGCTCGGCGGGCGCCTACGGTGCCGTACAGGCGGGAACCTATAACAGCCGCCTGCTGGTGCCCGAGGTGCTCGTCAAGGGCGATCGTTTCCACGTGATCCGCCCGCGCCGGGGCTACGACGAGCTGATCGGCCTCGACTCGGTGCCGGACTGGCTCGACTGACCTCGAGCGGACGCTGTCACGATTGGGGTTGCCGGCGGCGATCACGCATTGTTTTACGGGCCGCCCTCGTCTTCGCCACAAACAATGTTATCCTGACCATTGACCGCCTGCGGTCGAAGGATCGAAAGGAAGTTTCGGCGGATGACGCAATTCCGGCAGGATGAAACGCCAAAACCGCAGTCGTTCGCCAGGATGCTGGCGGCGAAGCGATTCCTCGCCCGTTTTGTTCTTCTGGCCGAAGAGCTGCTGCCACGCATGCTCGTCCCCGCATCGCTCGTTCTTCTGTTTCTCTCCGCCGGCTGGGTCGGCCTCTTTCGCGCTGCGCCGTTCTGGCTGCATGCCGCCCTTCTACTTGCTTTCGTCATAGGGCTGTTCATCTCCCTGTTGCCGCTGACCCGCATTCGCTGGCCCGAAACGCCCGAGGCGGACCGGATGCTGGAGGAGCGCAACCGGCTGCCGCATCAGGCGATCCGCGTGCAGGAAGATGCGCCCGCGACGGAGGGCGCTTTCGGCGCCGCACTCTGGCGCGAACATCAGGCGCGTATGGCGCGTATGGTCAGGGAACTCGATACGGGTCTGCCGCGCCCCGATATCGCACGGCATGATCCGTGGGCGCTGAGGGCCGTCCCTGTCCTCCTTGCCTGCGTCGCCTTCGCCTATTCCTATTCGAATCGCGCCGGACTGGTTTCGGATGCCTTCCGCCTGCCCGAGCAAGAGGCAGCGACGGCCGACATCCGTATCGATGCATGGGTGACACCGCCCGCCTATACCGGCCGCGCGCCGATCTTTCTTACGGGTCGTCAGGACGCGACGGCCCCGGCCGAGGACAATGAGCAGGATCCGCAGGAGAAGCCTCAGATCACGATACCTCAGTTCAGCGATCTGACGGTCCGGATAACCGGCGCCGGGGCCGAGGAACCGGTCAGCTACGCAGCCGCGGGCGATGAACCCATGGTTATCCCTCAGTCGGACGCCAAGGCGCAGACGACATCCAGGCCGGAGCAAGCCCAACCGGAAACCCCTCAGGCAACTCCGAATGCGGTCCGCAATCATGTTTACAAGATCGCCAAGGACGGAACGCTCTCCGTCGGCGGCCAGAGCTGGAGCTTCAAGATCACGCCGGACAGCGTGCCCGACATCGCTTTCGACGGCGAACCGCGTCCAACGGTCAATGCGGCGCTCGACATCAGCTACCTGGCCCATGACGATTACGGCATCGCGCAGGCCTGGGCCGAGATAAAGCCCATCGAGGAGCCCGCGAAGGACGCCCATCCGCTCTACGGCCCTCCTGAATATCGCCTCGATCTGCCGCGGCGCAATGCCCGTGAAGCAAAGGGTACCACGAGCCGCAATCTGAGTGAGCATCCGCTTGCCGGAAAGCGCGTGAGCATCACGCTCGTCGCTCGTGATGCAGCCGGCCAGGAGGGACGAAGCGTGCCGCAGGAGATCGTTCTGCCGGCGCGCCGTTTCTTCGAACCCCTCGCCGCTGCCGTCGCAGAACAGCGCCAGGTCTTCGCGCTCGACGCCAACCAGTTGCCGCGCGCGATCGATCTCAACGATGCGCTGACGCTTTATCCCGAGGAGACGATTCCCAACGCCACCCACTTCCTGCTGCTGAAATCGGCACGCACGCGCATGCAGCTCGCCCGGAACGACGACATGCTGCGCGATGCCGCCGACCACCTGTGGGAAATCGCGCTCGGCATCGAGGACGGTGACCTGTCGCTCGCTGACCGGCGGCTGCGCGACGCGCAGCAGGCGCTGTCGGACGCGCTCGAACGTAACGCCTCGGACGAGGAAATCGCCCGGCTGATGGACGAGCTTCGCCAGGCGATGCAGGAATATATGCAGGCGCTCGCCGAGCAGGCCGCGAAGAACCCCGCCGTCGCCGCCAATCCCGAGATGAACAACGTGCTGCGCCAGCAGGATCTGCAGAAGATGATGGACCAGATCGAAAATCTGGCCCGCTCCGGCGCGCGCGATCAGGCGCGGCAGATGCTCTCCGAACTGCAGAGAATGATGAACAATCTCCAGGCCGGACGCATGCAGCAGCAGATGGGCGAGCAGAACAACGCCATGCGGCAGCAGATGGATAAGCTCGGCGAGCTTATGCAGCGGCAACAGCAGCTGATGGACGAAACTTTCAAACTGGACCAGGCACTGCGCGACCGGATGCAGCGCGGCGATCCGCTCGAAGGCGAGGACGAGGAACTTTTCGGACAGGACATGCCCCAGGATCCGGGGCAGCGGAGTGACCCCAACGGCCAACCCAACCCCATGGACGACATGACCGCCGAGCAATTGAAGGAAGCTCTCAAGCAATTGAGAGAGCAGCAGGAATCGCTCGGCAAGCAACTCGGCGACCTGCAGAAGGGTCTCGAGAATTTGGGCATCAAGCCCGGCAAGGGCTTCGGTCAGGCGCAGCGCGAGATGGAAGGTGCCGCCGGCGCTCTCGGGAAGGGCCAGGGCGAGCAGGCGGTCGGCAGCCAGGGCCGAGCTCTGCAGGCCCTGCGCGAGGGAGCGCAGGACATGATGAACCAGATGCAAGCCCAGGGACAGGGACAAGGTCCCGGACAAGGCATTCCGCAATATGGCCAGAACGGGCGTGACCCTCTCGGCCGCCGGCAGCAGAACGCCGGCCCCGATTTCGGCGATCAGGTCAAGGTGCCCGACGAGATCGACACGCAGCGCGCCCGCCAGATTCTCGAAGAGATCCGTCGCAAGTTGGGTGACAGCCTGTCGCCGGAACTGGAGCGGCAGTATCTCGAGCGGCTGCTCGACATGCGGTGATGGGTCTGCGGGACGAGGGGTCGGGCGGCCTCTCCGAAGCCCCTCTTCCCGCGTCCCGCATCAAAGGTTTACGATCGGCGTCAGGCGGCCAGCGCGAGCGCGACGGCCTTGCGAATGTCGGGCAGTGAAAATGGCTTCTCGATGACGTCGACGACCTTGCCGGAGAGGTCGTCGGCACGCTCGCGTTGCTCGGCGTAGCCGGTCATCAACAGGATTTTCAATGCCGGAAAGGCGGCGGACGCCTGATGCGCAAGCTCGATGCCGTCCATGACCGGCATCCGGATATCGGATAGCAAGAGATCGAACGGCTGATCGCGAAGGCAGGCAAGCCCATCGGCTCCGTCCCCGGCTTCAACCGTTTCGTGCCCGTCGAGCCGCAACGCGCGTGCGACGAACGAGCGCAGGCCGTCTTCATCCTCGGTGATCAGGATTTTCGCCATCATGGCCTCCCGTATTATTTCTGCGGGGAGCGGCGCGGCGATTGGATGCCATGGACGCTCCGTTGGATCTGCGTATCGTCCGCCGCCTCATGCGGCCGCGATACGTCTTCCAAACAAACAGCTTTTCGTTTGATTCCGGTAAACGCGATAGGAGGCATTTTAATCATTCAGCGCGCCGGAACGATCCCCTGTGACGGGGCCACGACAGAAACGGCGCGCCGGTTACGTCGCGTCGCCGGTCACAACCCCGACGAACGGCAGTTCGCGGAACGCGTAGGCGACATCCATTCCATAGCCGACCACGAAATGATCCGGGCATTCGAAGCCGACATAATCCGCTTCGAGATCGACGCGGCGTTTCACCCGCTTGTCGAGCAATACCGCGATCGTGACGTTTCGTACGCCGCGCTCCAGGAGCAGTTCCTTGGCGAAACGCAGGGTGCGGCCGGACTCCAGAATGTCGTCGATGAGGAGCACGTCGCGGTCACGCACGTCGCTGTCGATATCCTTGGTGATCTTGACGCCCTTGGATTCGGTCCCGGTTCCGTAGCTCGAAAGCGTGATGAACTCGACCTCCGGAGCAAGGCCTGCCGCATGCATGGCGCGGATCAGATCGGCGGCGAAGATGAAGGAGCCCTTCAGGATCGAGATGACCAGGAGATCCTTGTGCGGCCCGCGAACGATATCGCCGGCCATTTCCTGATTTCTCGCCGCAATGGTTTCGGCGCTGTAGAGGACTTCGATATTCTTGCCGCGGACGACGGGCATACGGGTATCTCCATTCGCAAGGAAGAACACCGGCCTTCCCTTCTTTAGCCGCGCTTAGCACATTCAGCGATCGGAAGCACCGCCTTTTCCGCCCTCCATCGGCAGCGGGTGCATGTCGGCCCGTCCGTCGCCCCCGAAACCGGCGATCAGCAGGAAAACCGTAAGTCCGAGAAAGGCGGCCAGGCCGGCAAAGCGCCGGGGCGACATCGCATCGATCCTGGTCCCGGCCGCGACCAGGATCCGCCGTGCTGCACTCCGCATTCCCGGGGCGGCCTCCGCGCCGGCCTTCGGCCGGGCGCTGGCCCGGCGCTTGTCGTTGAACACCGGATACGGGCTGCGCCGTGCGGTCGGCGCAACCGTTTCGAACTCGACATCGATATAGTCGAGGCGCCTCGGCTGAGCGGCGCTCGAACGCGAGGCGCGCTCCGGTGGAATGAGGTCGATGCCCGCGGTCTTTGCGCGAAATGCCTGCATGGGCGCTCCCCCAACGCGGCGCCGGACGTCTTGCCTGCAGCGCCGTACGTCTTCGCTCGATGCACATGCCATCCGCGATGGATGCAAGGCATTGCTTCGAATCCTGACGAGACGTAAACCGAAATGGTTAATCTTTTGAAAACAAGGCCGCGAAAGCGGCGTCTTTTCATGGAACGTTAACCCTTGCTTAACCATGGTGTCACGCCGGTTTTGCCTTGGCAGAAGCGCAGTCCTACTGCATGTTCCTGAATTCGGAACCGGTGCAGGCAGACATGCGGTGCTTCAAGTGCTTCACCGGCCGTCGCGCATCTGATAGACGGGTGGAGCTGCGATAATCCGGCCTTCGGCGGAATTGGCGAGGGTCGTGACGAGAGACTGGGCTGTCCCATTGATTCACTTTGAAAACGTCGGCTTGCGCTATGGCATGGGACCGGAGATCCTCCGGGACCTGACATTCGATATCCCGCGCCGTTCCTTCCAATTCCTCACCGGTCCGTCGGGCGCCGGCAAGACGACGCTGCTCCGCCTCCTCTTCCTGTCGCTCAAGCCGACGCGCGGCCTCATCCGCATGTTCGACCGCAACATCTCCTCCATTCCCCGTGAGGAGTTTCCGATGCTGCGCCGTCGGGTCGGCATCGTTTTCCAGGACTTTCGCCTGCTCGACCACCTGACGACCTATGAAAACGTCGCCCTGCCGCTCCGCGTCCGCGGCAAGGAGGAGTCTAGCTACCGTTCCGACGTGCTCGAACTCCTTAAATGGGTCGGGCTCGGCGAGCGCATCAACGTGCTGCCGCCCGTGCTCTCCGGCGGCGAGAAGCAGCGCGCCGCCATCGCACGGGCGCTGATCGACCGGCCGGAGATCCTGCTTGCCGACGAGCCGACCGGCAACGTCGATCCGCCTATGGCGCGCCGATTGCTCAATCTCTTCATGGAACTCAATCGGCTCGGGACCGCGGTGGTGATCGCCACGCACGACCTGTCCTTGATGGATCAGGTCGAGGCCCGGCGCATGATCCTGTCACAGGGACGGCTCGACATCTATGAATGAGAACCGCGTTGCCCGCAGCGAGCCTACCCCTCCGCCGCAACAGCAGCAGCGTCGCAGCGAGATGCGCGTGCGCCCGACCGGGCCGATCGTGCCTTCCGCCAACGTTTCCGGCCATGCGCTCATGTGCGTCATCGCCATCATGTCCTTTCTGGCCTGCCTGACCCTCGGCGGCGTCAGCATGGTGCGCGCGACCGCCCAGAGCTGGCAATCACAGATCTCCCGCGAGATCACCATCCAGATCAAGCCGGACGACAACCTCGACATGGAGAGGGCGCTCGCCGACGCCCGTGATCTGGCCCTGACCTTCAACGGCACGACAGGCGGCACAATCATCGACCGCGCGGCGACCGCGCGCCTCCTGGAACCGTGGCTCGGTGGTGGACTCGACCTGAACGAACTGCCCGTGCCGCGGCTCGTCGTCATCACGATCGACGAGAGCAATCCCCCCGATTTCGCCGCGATGCGAAAGGCGCTCACCGAAACGATCCCGCAGGCCTTTCTCGATGATCACCGCACCTGGGTCGATCGCCTGGTTGCGATGGCGAGCACGACCACGATGATCGGCACCGGCGTCCTGGTACTGGTCTTCTCCGCAATGGTGCTGACGGTGGTTTTCGCCACCCGCGGCGCCCTTTCCGGCAACCGTCATATCGTCGAGGTCCTGCATTTCGTCGGGGCGGAAGCGAGTTTCGTCGCCGCCGAATTCCAGAAGCACTTTCTCCGAATCAGTCTGAAGGGCGCCGGCGCCGGCGGCCTTCTCGCTGCGCTGTCCTTTGCGCTGGCGAGCTTCTGGCAGTCGCAGACGCTTGCAACCCCTGAAACGGATCAGGCGACCGCTCTGTTCGGTACCTTCGCCATCGGTTACACCGGCTATCTCGGCATCTTCGCCATTATCGTCGTCATTGCCCTGCTGACGACCTTGACGGCGCGCCTTACAGTCATGCGGACGATCTACGAAATCGATCTTATTCGATCCGATCCGGGCCGGACCGACACCTTTCAGGGTTGAAATCGGCCGGAAGACCATGAATTGCCCGCAATCGATCTATTCCCTGCCGCAATCTGCGGCTATGTGATGAGAATCATGAAGGCGGGAGAACTACGCGGGAGCGGGATGGCCGAAAGGGGCAAATGGCTGGAGAGGGCCGCGCGCCGTCGCCAGTCCCGCAGCCTGTTGCGCAAAGTGCTGCGCCGCGGCTTCTTCGTGCTGCTCGCCTTTCTCACCATATTCATCGCCGGCTTCCTGCAATTCGCCGACACCGTCGCCTCGCTGCAACCGCCTGCCACTCCGAAAGCGGATGCGATCGTCGTGCTGACCGGCGGCTTCCAGCGAATAGACCAGGCTGTCGATCTCCTGAAACTCGGCGCCGGAAAGCGGCTCTTGATTTCCGGTGTTCATCCGTCGACGACACGAAGCCAGATCCGGCGCAATACGCAGAGTTCGGCCGACCTGTTCAAGTGCTGCGTCGATATCGGTCGTGCGGCGATCGATACGATCGGCAACGCCACCGAAACCTCGCAGTGGATCCGCAACCGAGGTTATCGGACGATCCTCGTGGTGACGAACAATTACCACATGCCGCGCAGCCTGCTCGAACTGCGCCGCGCCAGGCCCGAAACCGAATTCATTGCCTACCCGGTCGTCAATTCGGATCTCAAGACGACCAACTGGCTGCGCAATCCGCTGGTGCTGAAGGCCATTCTGCTCGAATACGGCAAATACTCCGTCGCCTCGCTGCGCGATGTGATGGGCGCCCGCTGGACGAACGGCCTCAGGACGGAGCCCCTGCCTGTTGCGCCGGCCGGGCAATAGCGCCGCCGGGGAAAGTCGCTCCCGTCGCGAGGCTGTTTTCCTCCGCCGCATATTCGTGTAGGCAGCGTGGCGCACCCGCACCCGCACCCGAGAGTCTGCCTGATGATCATCCTGCGTTCGATCCTCTTCAATCTGGTCTTCTACGTTAACCTGATCGTGCAGATGATCGTGCTGACGCCGTTCTATTTCCTTGTGCCGCGCAAGACGGCCTGGTTCGTGCCCAAGAACTGGGCGCGCAGCAACCATTGGCTGCTCGCGAAGATCGTCGGTACGACCTTCGAGATCGAGGGCCTCGAGAACATTCCGAAGGGCGCCTACATCTTCGCGCCGAAGCATCAGTCCTTCTGGGATGCCTATGCGCTTCTGCCTTGGCTCGACGATCCCTTCTATATTCTCAAGCGGGAACTCACCTGGATACCTCTGTTCGGCTGGTACATCGTCAAGCAGCGCATGGTTCCGGTGAACCGCGCCGCGCGCGGCAAGGCGATGACAGAGGTCATGGACCGCACGAAAAACGAGATGGCGACCGGGCGTCAGTTGATCATCTATCCCGAGGGGACGCGCCGCCCGCCCGGCGCACCGCCGGAATACAAATACGGCATTGCCCGGCTCTATCGGGATCTCCAGGTGCCGGTGGTTCCCGTCGCGATGCATCCGGGGCTGTTCTGGCCGCGGCGCAAGTTCCTCCGTTTCCCTGGCCACTTCAAGGTGCGTGTCCTCCCGCCGATCGAGGCCGGGCTGGATCCGGACGCATTTCTGGCGAAGCTGGTGGAAGTTACCGAGGCCGCGAGCGACGACCTCCTCATCGAAACCGTGCGGGCCAATCCGCACCTGCCGTTGCCGCCCACCGCCGAACAGCGGCTGCGCGAACTCGGGGCACGGTAGCCTCCCTTCAGGCCCGGACGGACGCAGCTCCGCCGGCCGTCAACTTCGCGGCAACTTCCTCCAGCCAATGGTCGCGGATACCCATTTCGCGAAGATGTTCGAGCGTATTGAGAACGTATTCGCTGTTCGGCCCGGACTTGCCGGCGGCGACGGCGACCGTCGCGGCCGCCTCCTCCGCGCTCAGCGCACCGGCATACTGGACATGGCAGCGGTCGATCACATAGGTCAGCGCGGGCACGCGGTGTCCGCTGGAAAGTTGCACCGGCATGATCCTTTCCTTGTAGACGTGCGTGACCAGCTCGCGTTCGCGCAGGTAGTCGATCACCTCCGCCTTTTGCGCAGGCGCCACGCGGAATGCCGTCCCGATGCAGGAGCCGCCATAGTCGAGCCCGAGCACCAGGCCGGGGTGCCGTTCGGTCCCGCGGTGAACCCAGGAGCGCACGCAGAGGGATCGGCGGTAGCCGAAAGCGCGCGCCGTCAGCTTCTCCTCGAAGCGAAAGCCCGGATTCCACATCAACGACCCGTAGCCAAAGACCCAAAATTCGTCCATATCCGCTGCCATTCAAACATGCCGCCGGCCGGCCACCGAATCAGTCCACCGAATCAGTGTTCGACGCTCCTGCGGCGTACCGAAATTTTTACTGCATAATTCCTGGGACCGTATCGGTCGAAGGACAAAATTGTGCAGCAATTCTCTTGCAATCGAACTGGTCGCGCCGATAGCCCGTGTCGCGATTGCGGATGAAGGTTAGTTCGCCGCATGGGAGTCGGCCACCCGAAAGGCCGCTCCCGGCGGCAAGCGCGAGATGAGGTTCAGGTCGACCCGACCTGAACCCGTCGTGATTTAGTGTGGAGTACCCGACAACATGACTGTGACCGCCGTCGCCAAGCCATCGCCTACCGGCAGGAAGTTCTTGTGGCTGGCAGCAGGTACCGTGTTCGTGATCGGCCTTTATTCCGCCGGTTGGTTTCTCGCCGCCGACCAGATCCAAAAGCGGCTGACCGCCTATCTGACGAAGGGGCAGTCGATCGGCTTCAGCGGCGAATGCGCCGAGATGGAGGTGCGTGGCTTTCCCTTCCGCCTCGGTCTGTTCTGCGACAAGGTTCGCCTCGACGATACGCGCCGCGGCGCCTCCGCATCCTTCGGTGCCCTGCGAACGGCGGCGCAGGTCTATCAGCCCGGGCGTGCGGTCCTCGAGCTCGACGGCCCTGCCGAAATCCGTGTTTCTCCCGGCGTCACCATTTCCGCCGACTGGACGCTGCTCCGCGCAAGTGTCGCCGCGACCCTCTCCGGCATCGACCGGACCTCAGTGGCCTATGACAATCTGACCGGCACCGCGCTCCCCCCCCTGACGGGCGAGGGCCTCGGCTTCGGCGCCAGCCATGGCGAGCTCCATCTGCGCCAGAACGACGGTAACCTGGACGCGGCACTCAGCATCGAAAAGCTCGACCTGCGTCCGGACCAGGGACCCAGTCTTGCCGCACCGGCCGATGTCGCAATGGACCTGACCGTTGTGGATAAGGCAGAATGGCTTCAGGCGGGTGCTTTGCCGCCCCATATGCTCCGCGGCACCAGAGGCGAGTTGCGGCAATTGACACTCGATGCGGGCTCCGGAATGAGCGCAAAACTCACCGGGCCCTTTTCGGTGAATGATCAGGGGCTGATTTCGGGGGAATTCTCTCTCACGCTTGCGAATATCGACGCCTGGCGGGAAAACTTCGTGAAGATCGCTCCGGACGAAACCGACCTGATCGACAACGTCGCCAACATGTTGAAGGCGCTTGCCGGCGGCAAGAACGAAGCGACGGTCAAACTGAACGTCCGCGACGGGACCGCCTTCCTCGCCTTCGTTCCGATCGGTATGCTGCCGGCTCTGTGAGCGACGGTCTTCGCAGCCGGCTTCCCGCAGCCTACTTCTGATCCATCGCGTGCCGGCCGAAATCGGGCATGGCGGTGTCCTGACCGGCCTGAACGATCGAGCGGCGTATCGCCCGCGTGCGGGTGAAGAGATCGAAGAGCTTGTCGCCGTCGCCCCAACGGATCGCGCGTTGCAGGGAGGCGAGATCCTCGGAGAAGCGGGCGAGCATTTCCAGGATCGCGTCCTTGTTGTGCAGGCAGACGTCGCGCCACATGGTCGGGTCCGAAGCGGCAAGACGCGTGAAGTCACGGAACCCCGAGGCCGAGTATTTGATCACTTCGGACTCGGTCACCGTTTCCAGGTCGTCCGCGGTGCCGACAATGTTGTAGGCGATGATATGCGGGAGATGCGAAACGATCGCCAGCACCTTGTCGTGATGTTCCGGATCCATCTCGTCGACCATCGATCCGAGCGTTTCCCAGAACAGCCTGAGCCTGGCGACCGCGTCTTCGTCCGTGCCGGCCGGCGGCGTCAGAATGCACCAGCGCCCGCGGAAGAGGCCCGCAAAGCCGGCATCCGGGCCGGAATGCTCGGTACCCGCAATCGGGTGACCGGGCACGAAATGGACGTCCTTGGACAGGTGCGGCGCCATCTGCGCGATGACCGATCCTTTGGTCGAACCGACATCGGTGACGATCGCACCCGGTTTCAGATGGGCTGCGATCTCGGCGGCGACTGCGCCGGATGCCCCGACAGGCACCGACACGATGACGAGATCCGCGCCCTCGACAGCCTCGGCCGCCGAAAGCGTGTAGCGGTCGCCGAGGCCCAACTCGCCGGCGCGCTTCAGCGTCGCTTCGCTGCGCGTCGTGACCACGATCGTACCGGCGAGCTGCTTCTCGCGAATGTCCCGGGCGATGGACGACCCGATCAGGCCGATGCCGATGAGGGCGATGGTTTCGAACTGCTGAGCCATCATTTCCGTCCCATGAATTCAGTCAGTGCCGCGACGACGCCCTCATTCGCTTCTTCCGAGCCGATCGTCATTCTCAGCGCGTTGGGGAAACCGTAGGCGCCGACGGCGCGCAGGATGAAGCCGCGGCTCGTCAGATAGGCATCCGCGTCGCTGGCCGACATGCCCGCCTCCTCAGGGAAGTGGATCAGCACGAAATTCGTGACCGAGGGGGTGACGCGCAGGCCGATATCCGTCAGCCCCTGACCGACCTTTGCCAGCCAGATGTGATTGTGGTCTGCCGCCGCGGCAACGAAGGCCTGATCGCGGATCGCCGCGGCGCCGGCGGCGATCGCGGGCGCGTTGAGATTGAAGGGACCGCGGACGCGGTCCAATGCCTCCACCACGTCGCGCGGCGCGTACATCCAGCCGATGCGCAGACCGGCAAGGCCGTAGATCTTCGAAAAGGTTCGGGTCATCACCACGTTGCGGTTGGACGAAACGAGCTCCAGTCCCGCCTCGTAGTCGTTGCGCCGTACATATTCCGCATAGGCCGCATCGAGCACCAGCAGGACGCCGGCGGGCAGGCTCGCATGCAGACGCCGGACCTCCTCGACGGGGATATAGGTGCCGGTCGGATTTGCCGGATTGGCGATGAAGACGATCTTCGTGCGCTCGGTCACGGCCGCGAGTATCGCATCGACATCGACGCGCTCGTCTCTCTCCTTGACCGTGACGGGTATCCCGCCCGACGCGGTGATCTGGATCCTGTAGACGAGAAATCCGTGTTCGGTGACGATCCCCTCGTCGCCGGGGCCGAGATAGGTATGGCAGAGAAGACCGAGCAGTTCGTCCGACCCGTTGCCGCAAAGGATGTTGGCGGGGTTGAGCCCGTGAACCGCCGCGATCGCTTCCTTGAGCGCATTCGCCTGACCGTCCGGGTAGCGTTCGAGATTGAAAGCCGCCTTCTGGAAAGCCTCGATCGCGCGCGGGCTCGCGCCGAGCGGCGTTTCGTTCGACGACAGCTTGTGAACCTTGGCGACGCCGGGCGCACGTTCCTTGCCCGGCACATAGGCGGCGATGTCCAGGATGCCGGAACGCGGCGCAGGGCTTTTCAGGGCAAGATTCATCGGACCAGCTTTCACGGGAAGAATGCGGTCCAGCCAATACCGGGGACGGTGATATTTGTCGAGTGCGACGTGACGGCCGGTGCGGCAGGAGGCAAAGGGGTGACGGGCAGCAGACTGCGACCTACGGCGCTTTCGTTGCCCGACTGCGCGTGCTGGGCACGCCCCGCGGAGCCAGCACCGGGACGAAGACGCGGCGCGAGGCGCGTGCGGCCACCGGCAGGCCCTGATAAAGCCGCTTCTGCGCCTCGACGATGATCACCCCCGAAAAGACCGGCCAGAGCGATCGGCCGAACCGTTCCAGACCGTGGCGCAGCCGAAGTGCAAGCTTGCGCTTCGAGGGCGGAAAGAAGAGCGCCTCCGTCGTGGCGCCGGGCGTGAAGTTGGTCTCGCGCAAGAGCGCCGTCAACTGGCCGCGGGAATAGGGCCGCCCCGAGCCGAAGGGCGTGTGCTCCATCTGTGCCCAGACGCCGCGGCGATTCGGTACCACGATGATCAGACGTCCGCCGGGCGCCAGCACGCGCCAGATCTCCTTCATCGTTTCGCGCGGGCTTTCGGCAAATTCCAGGGAATGGACCATCAATACGCGATCGATCGAGGCATCGGGCAGCGGCAATTCCTCGTCGAAGACCAGTGCCGTCGAGGACAGGTCTGCGACCGGCCAGTTCACCGCACCCTGCCCGGCCGGCATGAAGGCGAAGGTCCGCTCCGTATCGGCACGGAAGCGCTCGAGATAGGGCACCGCATAGCCGAGCCCAAGGAGCCTTTCCTCGGGCAGGCGTGCCCAGATGGAAGCAAGGGCTGAGCTGACCGACTGTTCCGCCATGCGGCCGAGCTCGGAGTGATAGAATTGGCGGAGATCGACGATATCGGTGTGCATGGGCAACATGTTAGACTCCAGGCGGTAGACTTCAAGGCGAGCCTCGCTACATTCGAACCGGGCGGGATCGCCGCTTTCCGATGCCCCACACCGATCGGAGGACCGAAACATGGCCGCGCTCGAACTCGATCTCTTTCTCTGCCGCACCGACAATTACGGTGTACTCCTCCACGACCGGCTTAGCGGCTCTACGGCATCGATCGATGCACCGGAGGAGCGGCCGATCCTCGACGCGCTCGAACGGCGCGGATGGCAGTTGACGCATATCCTCACCACGCATCACCACGGTGATCATGTGGCTGCGAATGCCAGCCTGAAGGAACGCTTCGGCCTCACCATCATCGGGCCGAAGAACGAAGCGTCGAAGATCCCCGGCATAGACAGATCCGTGGGACATGGCGAACGCTTCGACTTCGCCGGCCATCCGGTCGATGTCATCGAAACGCCGGGGCACACCTCCGGCCACGTCTGCTACCATTTGCCCGAGGACAGGCTGCTTTTCGCCGCCGATACGCTTTTCGCGCTCGGATGCGGCCGTCTCTTCGAGGGAACGGCCGAAACGATGTGGCAATCGCTGAGCCGGCTGATGGCGCTTCCCGACGACACGGCCATCTATTTCGGCCATGAATACACCCTTGCCAACGCCCATTTCGCCGTCACGGTCGATCCGGAAAATACGGCTTTGAAGGAGCGTGCGGCCGAGATCGAGGAGACCCGCTCAGATGGCGGCTTCACCGCGCCGACGACGATGGGCCTCGAAAAGCGGACAAACCCGTTCCTGCGCGCCGGCGATCCGAAGATCCGCGCGCTGCTCGGCATGGAAAAGGCGAGCGATGCCGCCGTCTTCGCGGAAATACGAAAGCGTAAGGACAATTTTTAAATGGCAGCTCGGGACATGACGGCGGCGGCTATCATTGAAACGCTGGGTCTCGCCCGGCACCCGGAAGGCGGCTGGTACGGGGAGACGTTCCGCGACGCCAATGGTGGCGCGCGTGGCCACTCGACGGCCATCTACTACCTTCTCGAACGGGGCGACCGTTCGCATTGGCACCGGGTCCACGATGCCGCCGAGGTCTGGCACTACTACGCCGGCGCGCCGCTCGCGCTCAGCATCGCCGAGCCGGGCAGGCCCGCTTCGCAGACCCGGCTCGGTCCCGACCTGCTCGGCGGCGAAAGACCGCAACAGGTCGTTCCCGCCGGCTGGTGGCAATCCGCCACTTCGCTTGGGGCGTGGACGCTCGTCGGTTGCACCGTCGCACCCGGCTTCGACTTCGCCGCCTTCGAAATGGCGCACCCCGATTGGCGGCCGGCCGAGGAGTGAGTTCTACTCCGCAGGCAGCGTGGCCCTGCCCTTTCGGAAGATCATATCCTTTGCCGCAAGCACGGCGCCGCCCGTCACCAGCAGGCAGGCAGCCACGATCCGCCAGGACGGCTCGGCAAAGCCGAACAGAATGAGGATCAGGGTCGAAAGCACCGGCGCCGCATAGCTCGCAACGCCCAGGAACTGGATGTCACCGTTCTTCACGCCGTAGTCCCAGGCATAGAAGGCGGCACCGACCGGCAGCAGGCCAAGCCCCGCCACGGCGAGCCACTCGAAGGTGGTTTCAGGCCAGACCGTCGTTTCGAGTCCGAGATGGCAGAGGAAGGACAGAGCGGACGTCGCAAGGCAGAAACCGGTCACGACATCTGTGGATACCGCATCGAAGCGGCGCGTGATCAGCGAATAGCCGGACCAGGTAAAGGCGCAGAGGAATGCTGCGCCGTAACCGAGTGCATAGGCGTCATCGAAGGCGATGCCGTTGCGCGCAACGATCAGGATCGTTCCGACGAGCCCCGCAAGGGCGCCTGCAACATGGTGCCAGCGAAGCTTCTCGCCCGGCAGCAGCGCCGAGCCGACAACGATGAAGAGCGGCCAGAGATAGGCGATGAGCCCCGCCTCCACGGCCGGCGCATTGCGAAGCGCCGTGAAATAAAGAAAGTGGTAGCCGAAGAGGCCGGCAATGCCGATGATCCACACCCTTGCCGGCTGCTTCAGAAGTGCGAGGCGCTCGGGCTTCGACGTCAGGACGGCGATGCCGGGCAGACTGCCTATGAGAAAGCAGACGGCGGAGAGTTGGAACGGCGGCATCTTGCCGGATGCGGCAGTAAAGAGCGCCAGCAGCGACCACATGAGGATCGCGGTGAAACCGATCAGCGTTGCCTTGAACTTCATTCCCCCCTCCGCGGCCCTGCTGATCAAACATGTAGACTTCGGCGGACGCGGCCGGCACCCCACCGAATCGCACTGATCTATCGCGCTTAGGTGATTCCGGAAAGAGGGAGTGCGATTCTCGGGGCCCCGTCAGCAAGAGCCCTGGGAATCCCGCCGGCGGGCTCAATCGCCGAAGCGCGTCGCCGAAACCGTGACCGCTCCGATCTTCGTCGGTATGCGGGCATAGACCGGAGCATAGACGTCCACGCCGTTCGCCCTCGCGTACCAGATCTCCATCGTTCCCAGGCGGCGCAGATATTCGACGTCCTCGCGGCCCTTCCGGTACCCCGCCTTCGGTACGAAGCGGATGCCGCAGACGATCACTTCGCCCTCGAATCCCCTGGTTTTGAAGTTTCGCGTTCCCTTCGGAGACAGTCTTATGTCGAGCCGGGATTCCCCGTCGAAGATCGGCAGCGTGTTGGGGCAGACCCGGGCTTTTGCCGGAATGAGCAGACCGGAAAGCGGGTCCAGCACATTGCGCATGTCCCGGCTCGTGACCGGCACCCAGTTCTTCGGCAGTGGATTACGCTTCGGAACCATGCTCGCGCGCACGACATTGCCGTTTCGGAAGCTCACATTGATGGCCCGGCCCTTCCGGCCGCTGCGGTAGGACATGGAATATTCGCTTGCCCGGAGATGGTCGCGGTCGATTACTCCGGAGACACGCGTCTGCCCCGTGGTGCGGCTGATGATATCCACGAGGCCCGCGGAATTCAGGGTTCCCGAAATCGTGTAGCGATTCTTTTCGACCTCGGTGTGGAACGATGCGCGCGCCAAAGGCAGGCCGGCGAGCGCGATGCTGTAGTCCGTCTGATGCGAGACTTCCGCAGCAAGCGGGGCTGTGGAAAACATCATGGCGGCCAGGAGTGCCGGCGCGCGAAAACCAATGCACAACTTCATGCCCGAAAGCCCCATTCTCTGCTGCATGGCCCTGATACCGGACCGGCTCAAAACTCCATGCAGCGGTTCACAGTGTTTCAGCGACTTGCCGATCCGAAGACAGCCGGCGCATTTATGTCGCAATCCCCCGGAATGCAGGCGGTTTGCGGCATAAATGCGCCCGCTCGAAATCTGGCGCAGTCCTCATGGAAAAGATAGCGCATCGGCCGCTCTCTTGGAATGCGTCTTGCGCGCCGGAACGGCCGTGCTTATGAGTGCAGAACAGGCGAAATCGCCCCGATCGCTCGGGAATGCAAAGGTTTGACTTGACTGGCGGGCCACCTGTGACTATAGAACCGCGACTTTCCAATAATGGCCAACAGGAACGCGGCCTGGGCTCTGGGCCCGCTACCGCATTGTCCGGCGGCGATAAGAGAATAGGTGTACCATGTCCCGTAGTTGCGAATTGACCGGCAAGGGCGTCCAGTCGGGCAACAATGTCAGCCATGCCAACAACAAGACCAAGCGCAAGTTCCTGCCGAACCTGTGCAACGTCACGCTGATTTCCGATGCCCTCGGCCAGCGCTTCCGCCTGCGCGTTTCCGCTGCGGCTCTCCGCTCGGTCGAACACCGCGGCGGTCTCGACGCCTTCCTGCTGAAGGCCGACGAGAACGAGCTCAGCATGCGCGCCCGCCTGCTGCGTCGTCAGATCGTGAAGAAGGCTGCCGAAGCCGCCTGATAGCGCCGGTACTTCTGCCGATATCTTGAAGAGGCTTGCGGGTTTACCCGGCAAGCCTTTTTCTCGTGTCGTCCATCGCCGCGCAAGCACCTGCCTGCGCATCCGTCAACTGGTGGCATAACCCAGGATAAAAAAATGCTGATCAACCGTACGTTCTACCTTTATGTGACGCTGATGACCTTCGTGGTCGTGGCGTCGAACTTCCTCGTCCAGTATCCGCTCCCCGGTTCGATCGCCGGGATGCAACTGGGCGACCTCCTGACCTGGGGCGCCTTCAGCTATCCCTTCGCCTTCCTCGTCACAGACCTGACCAATCGCCAGTTCGGGCCGCGAATCGCGCGCCGCGTCGTCGTTGCCGGCTTCGCGGTCGCCGTCATACTCTCCGTTCTCGCCGCGACGCCGCGCATCGCGATCGCCTCCGGTTCAGCCTTTCTGGTCGGCCAGCTTCTCGATATCTCGGTCTTCAACCGGCTCAGGCGCCAGACCTGGTGGCAGGCGCCGCTCGCGGGCTCGCTGATCGGTTCGGCCCTCGATACGGCGATGTTCTTCTCTTTCGCCTTCGCCCCGTTCTTCGTGTTCTTGGGTGCCAATGACGGCTTTGCGCTGGAAACCGCGCCCGTTCTCGGCCTGCTCAGCGTCGACGCCCCGCGCTGGATTTCCTGGGCGCTCGGCGATCTCGCGGTCAAGATCCTCTGCGGTATCGTGCTGCTGCTTCCCTATGGCGCGCTGATGAGCGTCGTCAAACCCATGCCGGCCGTAAAAGCAACGGCCTGAAACCCTCAGATCACTTCCGCATGCGGAAGTGCGTGGTTCAAAGCATTGGCGCGGCGGGGCATTCGGCCCCGTGTCACTTGATCAGCCGGAATTCGAGCATCAGGTTTCGCTCGAGGATCGAGTGGTTGTCATCCGAGACCAGGATCACCCGGATCTCGCCGTCAGGCCGCGAGATGACGTCGAGCGCCTCCATATTGTCGATCTGATAGCTCATGTCCGCTTCGAGCATGACGTCGCCGTCGACCACTGCGCCAGGTCGGATGTCCCCCGCGGCGATACGGCGAACACGCATGCCGAGACCGGAGGCGAAATTGAATCGCCGCTCGAGGAGAAGCAGGTCGCCATCCGGCAGAAAGGCGCCGTCGGTTACCGAATAGGGATCCGCGCGCACGACCGTGAAGGCGCCCTTCATCGGCCCCTCCAATATCCCGGCAAAAAGATTGTCCGCCTTGTCGACGCTGCGCTCGGAGACGACCACGGCCGCGCCGCGAAGCGGGCCGTTCTTCGGCGCAATCGCGATCGTCTCGATGCCGCCATTGCTGCGCAGCTCTTCGACGGAGAACGGCAGGGTCATCTGCCTCAGGGGACGCGCCTCGGCGAAGCCGGGATAAGGATAGATTTCGATGCGCGGCGACTGCTCGAAGCTGACGATCGCCTGACCTTCGCGTAGCGCCAGCCCTTCGGAATCGACCCGCCATTTCTCGAGCTGAGCTTCGCCCGTCGCGTCGGTCATCGGCGTGACCTTGAGATCGGTGAGCCCCTCGAGCCCGCCGGCATCGTCGCGGATGACGGCCCCCTCGACCCAATGGCCGGTGTCCATCACCGCGACGAAGGACTGGCCGTCCGGCAGAAACCGGATGGCCGACAGTGCACCGAACAACGGGTTGGCCGACGTCATCTCGATGCCGCCCATGAACTCGAGCGCGCCGAAGACCCTTTGACCGGAGCCGACCTTGAACTGGGATATCTGCCGGCTCTTGACCGGAACGATCTCGCGCGCCGGCTCCGCGCGCGCGACAGCAGCCGAAATCAGCAGGAAAAGCACGGCAAAGTTTCGGCAGAACATCTGAAGAATGACCTTACGGGTGGCCGCGGCCGGAAATCCGTTAACCGGCGCGACGTGCTCCGCCCGGGCGGCGGCGCATGCTCTCGTCCTCGAAGAGCGCCGCAAGCTGATCCGTCATCGCCCCTGCCAGTTCGTCCGCATCGACGATGGTCACGGCGCGGCGATAGTAGCGTGTGACGTCATGGCCGATGCCGATCGCAAGCAGTTCGACCGGCGAGCGCGTCTCGATCTGCTCGATAACGGCGCGCAGATGCCGCTCGAGGTAATTTCCGGGGTTGACCGAAAGGGTGGAATCGTCGACCGGCGCTCCGTCCGAGATCATCATCAGGATGCGTCGCTGCTCGGACCGCGCCAGAAGACGATCATGCGCCCACATCAGCGCCTCGCCGTCGATGTTTTCCTTGAGCAGTCCCTCGCGCATCATCAGGCCGAGATTGCGGCGCGCGCGACGCCAGGGCGCGTCGGCGGACTTGTAGATGATGTGACGCAGGTCGTTGAGGCGGCCCGGCGATTGAGGCTTGCCGCCGGCAAGCCATTTCTCGCGCGATTGTCCGCCCTTCCACGCCTTGGTCGTGAAACCCAGGATTTCGACTTTCACGCCGCAGCGCTCCAGCGTGCGCGCAAGAATATCGGCGCAGGTCGCGGCGACGGTGATCGGGCGGCCGCGCATCGAACCGGAATTGTCGATCAGGAGCGTGACGACCGTGTCGCGGAAGTTCGTGTCCTTCTCGCGTTTGAAGGAGAGCGGCTGCATCGGATCGATGATGATGCGCTGCAGGCGGGCGGAGTCGAGATAGCCCTCTTCGAGATCGAACTCCCAGGAGCGGTTCTGCTGTGCCATCAGGCGGCGCTGCAGGCGGTTTGCGAGGCGTCCGACCGCGCCCTGGAGATGGGCGAGCTGCTTGTCGAGAAAGGCGCGCAACCGATCGAGTTCCGCCTCGTCGCAGAGCTCCTCGGAGGCGATGGTTTCGTCGAACTCCCGGGTATAGACGGAATAATCGACCTTCTCGTTGAAATCCGCGAAGGGATGGTTCGGCCGCTTCACCTCGCCGGGCGTTTCGCTGTCCTCGTCGCTCTCGTCCTGGAGATCGTCGTCGGAAATTTCCGCGCCATCCATCTCGCCTTCTTCCATCTGCTCCTCGGCAGACTGGTTTTCGTCGGCGGGCGCGGCGTCGGAGCCTTCTTCCTCGTCGCTGGCGTTTTCGTCCTGCTCCTGGCTGCGCGGCTGGTCCTCGTCGGTCTCGCTCTCCTGCTCGTCCGGCTCGTTATCGTCCTCGCCGTATTTCTCGGCGACATCCATCGAGGACAGCATGTCGCGCACGACGCGGGCGAAAGCCTGCTGGTCGTTGATCGTACCCGCCAGATTGCGCATGTCGGGACCGGCCTTCTGCTCGATGAAGTCGCGCCAGAGGTCGAGGACCTGACCAGCCGACTCCGGCGGCTTCTCCCCGGTCAATTTCTCGCGCACGAGCAGTGCCACCGCCTCTTCGAGCGGCGCGTCCGCTTGAACGTCGATGGCAGCGAAATTCGCCTTGCTGTATTTCTCCTCGAGCATGGAGGAGAGGTTGCCCGCCACGCCCGGCATCCTGAGTGCGCCGATCGCCTCGACGCGCGCCTGCTCGACCGCATCGAAGATCGCCCGCGCGTCCGCCCCTTGCGGCGACATCGTCGCATGGACCCGAGCATCGTGGCAGGCCTTGCGCAGCGCCATGGAATCGCCGAGGCCGCGCGCCACCGCCAGCTCCTGGCGGGTCGGGCGCTTGGAGAGCTCCGGCAGCCGGATGCGTTCGGCTGTCATTCCGGGCCGCTCATTGGCGAAAGCGACCTCCAGCTCCGCATCGCCGGCGATCGACCGGATGCAGCCGGAAAGCGCCCGCTTGAACGGTTCGGCGGCGTTTTCCCTCGTAGTCGGTTTCGCCTTGGAATTCGAACTCACGACAATTCCTTCTTCAACCGGATCGGCCGTTATGCGAGCACATCGATTTTCAGGCGGTCGCTTCCAGCACGATGTTGGCAGCGCTCTCCTTGAGTTCGACGCCGAAGGCGCGCTGATAATGCTCGGCGACCAGCGCCCGCTCCAGCTCGTCGCACTTGTTGAGGAAAGTCACGCGAAACGCAAAGGCGATGTCGCCGAAGATATAGGCGTTCTCGGCCCAGGTGATGACTGTACGCGGGCTCATGACGGTCGACAGGTCGCCGTTGATAAAGGCGGCACGGGTCAGGTCGGCGACGCGGACCATCTTGGAGACCGTTTCGCGGCCCTTGTCGGCGACGAAACCCTTGACCTTGGCGGAAACGATATCGACTTCCTTGTCGTGCGGCAGATAATTGAGCGCCGTCACGATCGACCAGCGGTCCATCTGGGCCTGGTTGATCTGCTGCGTACCGTGATAGAGGCCGGTCGTGTCGCCGAGACCGACGGTGTTTGCCGTCGCAAACAATCGGAAGGCCGGGTGCGGGCGGATGACGCGGCTCTGGTCGAGCAGCGTCAGGCGGCCGGAGGACTCCAGCACGCGCTGGATCACGAACATGACGTCCGGCCGGCCGGCATCATATTCGTCGAAGACGAGCGCGACATTGTGCTGATAGGCCCAGGGCAGAATGCCGTCCTTGAACTCGGTCACCTGAAGCCCGTCCTTGACGACGATCGCGTCCTTGCCGACGAGATCGATGCGGCTGACATGGCTGTCGAGGTTGACGCGCACGCATGGCCAGTTGAGCCGCGCCGCGACCTGCTCGATATGGGTCGACTTGCCGGTGCCGTGATAACCGGAAACCATCACGCGCCGGTTGTGGGCGAAGCCGGCGAGAATGGCGAGCGTCGTCTCGCGATCGAAGAGGTAGTCCGGGTCGATTTCGGGCACATAGGCATCGCCCTTCGAATAGGCCGGAACGCGCAAATCCGTGTCGATGCCGAAAGCCTCCCGGACAGAGACCGTCGTGTCGGGGAGGTTGGAAATGTCGAGGTCAATCTTGCTCATCATAACTCCAGAGCGGACGCCCGCCGGCACCCGCGCATTCGCCTGCAGATAGTGCTTCTGTCATAATCCGGGTTGTTAGCAGAAACCAGCCTGTTTTAACAATTGGTAGGCTTGAATAACCGCCCGGAAGCGGTCTTCCGATCCCCTGTCTCCGCCATTTGCGTCGGGGTGGTGCTTCTTGACGAGCTCCTTGTATGCCGCCTTGATGTCGGCGGTCGTCGCCGAGGCCGCAAGGCCCAGCGTCTCGAAGGCCTTCGCCTCGAGCGTCTTCAGCTTGCGCAGGCGCGGCTCGTGCCGTGCCTGTCGGGCGCGCGCCTCGTTGAAAAATCCGAAAGGATCTCGCATGCGCGCCTGTGCGCCGGCGGAGCCGGAACGCGTCTGCGACTGTGTCGGGCCGTTGCGGGCGCTCTTGTTGACGCCGACCGTCCAGGTCGGACGATGGCCGGTCACCGCTTCCTTCTGGTAGCGGGCGATCTCGGTGTCGGAGAGGCCGGAAAAATAATTGTAGCCCTTGTTGTACTCCTTCACATGCTCGAAGCAGAACATGAAATATTCGCCCTCGGCATTGCGCCCGACGGGAGCCCGATGGACCGCCGTCTTGTCGCAGCCATCCCATTGGCACACCGGCGCGGACGGCTCCACGCGCGCTTGACCCCGGGGGCGCGTTCGGATGCGGTCGAAATATTTTGAATCGAGCTTCATGACGCACATTATGGGGTTTGCAGAGGGCCACAACAAGAATTGACAAAACGGAATGTTGCTGGCTTTGTGCGGGCATTTTGCATTGCGCGGATGATGCTGCCGCCTGGCTCCAGCCCCCGCAACAAAACAGGGAAATGGGACTGAAAATATGTCGCTGCAACGCCGCATCGAAGAGAAGCTCGTGGAAGCCTTCCATCCCGAGCGGCTGATGGTGATCAATGAGAGCGGTCAGCATGCCGGTCACCAGCCGGAATTCGACGGCGGCGGCGAAACGCATATGCGCGTCCGCATCGTTTCGAGCGCCTTTACCGGCATGAGCCGTGTGGCGCGCCATCGCGCGATAAACGATCTGCTGAAGCCGGAGCTCGATGCCGGCCTCCATGCTTTGGCGGTGGAACCCGCAGCGCCGGGGGAACCGACGCGGTGGTGAAGTGCAAAAGGCAGAGGGTGCGTCGCTGAGCCGCCGTTGCGCACGTCTCTTTGAAGTGCCCTAACCCACCTGCCCCTCGTCCTCGGCCGCGCGGATGCGCAGCTTGGTGATCCGGTTCTTCACGCGCTTCATCACGGTGAAACGCTTCCCATAGAACGTGAAAGCCTGCCGTTCCTCCGGAATGCTCTTCGATTCATGGATCACGAGGCCGGCAACTGTCGTCGCCTCCTCGTCCGGCAACGACCAGTCCAGCGCCCGGTTGAGGTCGCGGATCGGCACGGAACCATCGACGACGATCGAACCGTCGGCTTCCTGACGTACGCCCTGGATGTCGATGTCGTGCTCGTCGGCAATGTCGCCGACGATCTCTTCGAGAATATCCTCCAGCGTGACGAGCCCCTGCACCTGGCCGTATTCGTCGACCACAATGGCAAGATGCAGCTTGCGGCGCAGGAAGGCATTGAGCTGGTCTTTGAGATTGGTCGAATCCGGAACGAACCAGGGTTTCTGCGCGATCTTGACGATATCGAGCGTCTCGGGCTCCACATTCGGCTCGGCGAGCGCCCGGAGCAGGTCCTTGGAATGGACGACGCCGATGATGTTGTCGGCCGAGCCGCGCCACAACGGCAGGCGTGTAAACGGACTTTCGAGGATCTCGCGCACGCAGGTCTGGGGCGGGTCATCCGCATTGATCGCCCGCATGCCTGTCCGGTGGATCATGACGTCGGAAACTTCGAGCTCGCCGAGATCGAGCACCCCGCCGAGCCGGTCGCGGTCCGCCTTGATGACCGACCCTTCGCGGTGGAGCAGATTGACCGCGCCGCGCAGTTCCTCATGCGCGGTGAGCATCGGCAAGTCGGAAGAAAGATTGATGCCGAAGAGGTGCAGGATGCGTCTGACGATTGCGTTGACGAGGGAGGATACCGGACCCACGACGACAACGAAGGGGCGGACCCAAGGCGCAACCGCCAGCGCAAACCGGTCCGGCGACGCGATCGCCCAGCTCTTCGGCAGGACCTCGGAGAAGATGACGAGCAGTACCGTCATGGCGACGGTGGCGATCGCCACGCCCGAATCGCCGAAGAGGCCGATCAGCAGGCTCGTCGTCAGCGACGAGGCGAGAATGTTGACGAGGTTGTTGCCGATGAGCAGCGTCCCGATCAGACGGTCGCGGCGCTCGATCAGCCGGGTGACCATGCCGGCCCGCTCATCGCCGTTGTTCTCCAGCGTATGCATCCGCGAGCGCGAGGCCGCGGTCAGCGCCGTCTCCGAGCCGGAGAAAAAGGCGGAAATAACGAGAAGGGAAATAACGGAAAGCAGCGACAGCCAATATTCCGTCAGAAAGCCCAGTAGCACATCGGTCATCGCGGGTGCTTTTCCGTAAGAAAGCTCAACACCTCCGAGGAGGGCACGTCGTCTGCCACGAAGGACTGGCCGATGCCCCTCGTAAGGATGAAGGTGAGCTTGCCTCCCTTCACCTTCTTGTCCTGGGCGATCGCCTCCATCAGCCGATCGGCCGGCGGCAACGCCCCGGGAATGTCGGCCAGGCGCGTCGGCAGGCCGACGGTTTTCAGATGGGCCTCCACGCGCCGCGCATCGTCAGGGCTCGCGAGATTCATCCGGGCTGAGAACTCATGCGCCAGAACCATGCCGATCGCAACGCCCTCCCCATGCACCAGCCGCTTGCTGTCGTAATCGGTGGCGGCCTCCAGCGCATGGCCGAAGGTATGGCCGAGATTGAGGAGGGCGCGACGTCCGTTTTCGCGCTCGTCCGCGGCAACGACGTCAGCCTTTGCCTGGCAGCTGACGGCAATCGCCTCGATCCGGGCTGGTCCGCCTGCAAAAACCGCCTGCCAGTTTTCCTCGAGCCATTCGAAGAAATCCGGCTTGTCGATCAGGCCGTATTTCGCGACCTCGGCATAGCCTGCGCGGAACTCGCGCGGGCTCAGCGTGTCGAGCGCGGCGGTATCGGCGAGGACGAGGTCCGGCTGATGGAAGACGCCGATCAGGTTCTTGCCGTGCGGCGAATTGATCCCTGTCTTCCCCCCGACCGAGGAATCGACCTGCGCCAGCAGCGATGTCGGAATCTGGATGAAGCGCGAACCGCGGCGGACGATACCGGCGGCAAAGCCGGTAAGATCGCCGATCACGCCGCCGCCGAGCGCGATCACCGCGTCGTTGCGCTCGATTCTGGCGCCGAGGATGGCCTCGCAAACCGGGATCAGGTGTTCGAAGCTCTTGGTCTTCTCGCCTGCCGGCAGGATCAGGGAGACGGCCTCGATGCCGCTTTCCCCGAGGCTCGCCATAAGCGGTTCGAGGTAGCGGGGCGCGACGTTCTCGTCGGTGATAACCGCCATCTTCCGGCCCTTGAGCCGGGAAGCGACCTCCCGGCCTGCCGCGGCGATCAGACCGGGGCCGATGAGAATATCGTAGGAACGCTCTGCGAGATCGACGCGGACCCTGCGCTCGGCGGTTGGCATCACATGGCTGGTCATGGCTTCAGGCTTTCTGATGATCGGCGATGGCGGCGAGAACCTCCTCGACCATCGCTTCCTTTTTCACATCGCGCGAGAGAACGGTCAGGTCCGCCTCGGCATAGATCGGATAGCGCGCGCGCATCAGGTTCTCGAGCGTCTGCTTCGGATTCTCGGTCTTCAGAAGCGGCCGCGTGTCGCGCTTGTTCACCCGCTCCCATAGCACGTCCAGGTCGGCGTTGAGCCATATGGTGAGGCCGCCCTTCTTGATATGCCGCCGCGAGCGCTCATTGATATAGGCGCCGCCGCCGGTCGACACCACCCGCGGGCCGGACCTGAGCAGGCGCTTCAGCACGCGCGCTTCCAGCGCCCGGAACTCTTCCTCGCCGTAGGTCGCGAAGAGATCGCTGACCGTCATGCGCGAGACCCGCTCGATCTCGTGGTCGGAATCGACGAAAGGAACGCCAAGCGCCTGGGCGGTCAGCCGACCGATTGCCGATTTACCCGCCCCCATCAGGCCGATGAAAACGAGATTACGCTTACCGAGAGTGCGCTTCGCCCTTTCGGCCAGCGTCGCGGAAACCGGTTCGGTCACATCGTTCATTGCGCTTCAAATTCCCCATTCCTCTCCGGTATCGACAAAACGGCGGGGAGCGTCAAGCCGTCGCTTGGTGTCGCGCGGGCTTCTTGAACTTCAGGGCGGGCCCGTTCATATAGATCACGCATCCGCGCCAGCGAAACGCCCTGCTCGACTGCAGCGATCGTGGTAACGCTTCGAACAGACGGCATGATCCGATGCCGTACCGTTCCTTTCCGGCGCCATGCAGAGGAGACTTGAATGCCCACCCTCTTCCGCTTCCTGTTCATCTGCGCCGTCGGGGCCGGCATGGTCTATGGCGCGATGGTGGCGCTCGTCACTTTCGTCGACCCGGTTGAGCGGGACGTGACGGTGCGCATTCCCTCGGAACGGGTCAACAAGCCGCAATGACGGATATGTCCGCAGCCTACGTCGAATCCTTCCTGGAAATGATGAGCGCCGAGCGTGGAGCGGCGGTAAACACGCTGCAATCCTACGAGCGCGACCTCGAGGACGCGCGTTCCTTCCTGCGCTCGCGCGGCACCGGGCTCACCGACGCCTCGGCCGACGATCTCAGAAGCTATCTCTCCCATCTCGCAGGCCAGGGCTTCAAATCGTCATCGCAAGCGCGGCGGCTCTCGGCACTCCGGCAATTTTACAAGTTCCTCTATGCTGAGGGGCTGCGCACGGACGACCCGACGGGCATCCTCGACGCGCCGAAGAAAGCCCGCACACTCCCCAAGACGCTGAGCATCGAACACGTCACCCGGCTGATCGGTCAGGCGGAAGCGGAGGCGAAGTCCGGCAAGGGCGATGCGATGGCGAATTTGCGCATGCACGCGCTGATCGAGCTCCTTTATGCGACAGGCATGCGCGTCAGCGAACTCGTTTCGCTTCCGGCAAGTGTGCTTGCGCAGAACGGGCGTTTTCTCATAATTCGCGGCAAGGGTAACAAGGAAAGGCTCGTACCGCTGTCGCAGGCGGCGATCCGCGCCATGCGCGCCTATGGCGAACAACTGCAGGAAAACGGCGCGGACAGCCCCTGGCTGTTCCCCTCCAATGGCAAGACCGGCCATCTGCCGCGGCAGGTCTTTGCCCGCGACCTCAAGAGCCTCGCGGCGCGGGCAGGCATCCGGGTGGCGGCGATTTCGCCGCACGTGCTGCGCCATGCCTTCGCCAGTCATTTGCTCGCCAACGGCGCCGACCTTCGCGCCGTGCAGGAACTGCTCGGCCATTCAGACATTTCCACGACACAAATCTATACGCATGTGCTGGAAGAACGGCTTCACGACCTCGTGCAGAACCATCACCCCCTTGCCAAACAGGCGAAAAAACAGGATTAGGTCCGCCTGATGGAATGACTTGGCAGGGCGGCCCTTGTCGAAAAACGATCGGAAACGCGTCTGATGCACAATTATCTCGACTTCGAAAAACCCATCTCTGATCTCGAAGGCAAGATTCTCGAACTGAAGAAGCTCGCCAGCGAAGACGAGAGCGTTAACACATCAGACGAGATCGCCCGATTGGAAGGGCGCGTCCGCGATGCGATGGTCGAGATCTATTCCAAATTGTCCCCCTGGCAGAAGACCCAGGTCGCTCGCCACCCCTCGCGTCCGCATTTCCTGGACTATGCCTCGCGCCTCTTCACCGAGTTTACGCCGCTTGCCGGCGACCGGAATTTCGCCAATGACGACGCGATCCAGGCGGGGCTTGCCCGCTTTCACGGCACGCCGGTCGCCGTCATCGGACAGGAGAAGGGCAACGACACCAAGTCGCGCATCAAGCACAATTTCGGCAGCCCCCGCCCCGAGGGCTATCGCAAGGCGACGCGCATAATGGAGATGGCCGACCGTTTCGGCCTGCCGCTGATAACGCTGGTCGACACGGCAGGCGCCTATCCGGGCGTCAACGCCGAGGAGCGGGGCCAGGCCGAGGCGATCGCCCGCTCGACCGAAATGTGCCTCAACGTCAAGGTGCCGATCGTCACCGTGGTAATCGGCGAAGGCGGCTCGGGCGGCGCGATCGCGATTGCGACCGGCAACCGCGTCTACATGCTGGAGCACGCGATCTACAGCGTGATCTCCCCGGAAGGTGCGGCCTCTATCCTCTGGCGCGACTCGACGCGCGCCAAGGAAGCCGCCAGCAACATGAAGATCACCGCCGAAGACCTGAAGTCGCTCGGCGTCATCGACGGAATAATCCCGGAGCCTGTCGGTGGAGCCCACCGCGACCCGGACGCGGTCATCAGCCGCACGGAAACCGTGATCGGCGACGCTCTCAAGGAGCTTTCCGCACGCAATGGCGACGAATTGCGGGCCGACCGGCGGCAGAAATATCTGAATATCGGCCGTAACCTCTGATTACGGCTCCATCCGAGCCGTTCCAATCCGAACCATTGCGATTATTCCCGGCGGTCGGCAACCGGAAATCGGACTGTGGCCAAATCTTGGCCATATTCATCAGGTCATGAGAGGTGGCCATTCGCAGGGGGCGCCTGCACGGTTAAGATTTCGTGAAGAATAATGACGTACTGATTCGTTGACGCCTGTCCTTCGTGGAACAGGCGTGCACGGATAGAATGTGGCTAGAACGGGCTTTTGCCGATGCGTTTCAGGAACCTTGTCCTCACCGCCGCTGTCGCAGCCGCCCTTGCGGGCTGCACCAACGAGACTCTCGATTCGGTCAACCTGTCGTCCGTCAAGAACAAGACCGAGTATCAGCTTTCGGGCAAGATGGTCAGCAAGATGCGCGAGCTGGGCATGCAGAAGACGTCCCCGATCCTGTTGCGCATCTTCAAGGAAGAAGGGACGCTCGAAGTCTGGAAGGCGAACACGGCGAACCGGTTCCAGCTTCTGAAGAGCTACAAGATCTGCGCATGGTCGGGCAAGCTCGGGCCTAAGATGAAGGAGGGAGACCGGCAGGCGCCGGAGGGATTTTACCCGCTCTATCCGCACCAGATGAACCCGAATTCGAGCTACTACCTGGCGATCAATACGGGCTATCCGAACACATATGACAAGGCTAACGGCCGCACCGGCACTCATCTGATGATCCATGGTGCCTGCTCTTCGGCCGGCTGCTATTCGATGACGAACGAGCAGATCGTCGAGATCTTCGCGCTCGCGCGCGACGCGTTCAAGGGCGGCCAGGAAAGCGTGCAGCTTCAAGCCTTTCCCTTCCGCATGACGGCGGAAAACATGGCGCGCCACCGCGACAATCCGAACATCGGGTTCTGGAAGATGCTGAAGGCCGGCTACGACCAGTTCGAAGTGACCAAGCGCCCGCCGGCAGTGAATGTCTGCGAGAGGAAATACGTCTTCAATCAGCAGGCAGAGGGGCAGTTCAATGCGGCCGGCCAGTGCCCTGCCATGACGACGCCGCCGGCGCTGCAGATGGCGATGGCGAGCTACGACAAGGACTATCGGCGCGACTACGAGAAGGCCTTGAAGAAATTAGAGGGCATGGTCTGGTACGAGCCGACCGAGGCCGAACGCAAGGCGGTCGTCGCCGATCAGCGCAAGGGCCGCGAGCTTGCCTATGCGCCGACCGGTACCTCGCTCGATGCGGGCAAGCTGCTCAAGGTAAGCGATCTCGAAAAAAAGCTTGCCGAACAGAAAGAGGCCGAAGAAGCCAAACAGGCAACCTTGATCCAGAAGGAAGCGCTGGAAAAGGCAGCCCGCGAAGGCAAGGGCCCGCCGGTGCCGCAGGCCAACCCGCTCGAGCGCCCCGTGGAGCAGGCGGCGGTGCAAGCCGAGCCCGCGAGGAAGTCGCTCTGGGGCCTGTTCTCTCGCAACGAGCCGGCGGCCGCGCCAGCCACACCCGCCGCCGGGGCTCCCGCGCAGCAGGCCGCAGGCCAGCCAACCGCTCAACAGCCCGCACCGGGCCAGCCGCAAGCCGCCGGCGTGCAACAGGCAGCACCGCCGGCGCAGGACAATGCCCAGGTGGCCGCCGCTCCCGCCGGAAATGCGCAAGCGCAAGCACCAGAACAGCAGCCCGCCGAGCAGCCGAAGAAGCGCCCGTTCTGGAAACTCTGGGGCAATTGATGCCCGAGGAAGCGAGACTACGCTACGATCTGAGGGGTCTGAAATGTCCCCTTCCCGTTTTGAAGACGCGCAAGCGAATGGAAAACCTGCCGCCCGGCGCGCTCATCGAGATCGAAACGACCGACCCGCTGGCCGTGATAGACATCCCGCATTTCTGCAAAGAGGACGGGCACCGGCTGGAGCAGGCTGAGCCGCTCGCAGACGGACATCGTTTCCTCATTCGCAAGCGGTGCTAACTAAATTGGCGGCGCATCGCGCCTTCGGATCTGTCACAGCCAGTTCTCGACCCTTACACCCGGCATGCGGACGATCTCGCGTATATTGTTGGTCACGACAATCAGCCCTTCGCTGCGCGCATTTGGGTGAGCATCAGAACGATCCGCGCGTTTCCGCCACCGGCTGCTTACGCTCGCTCATGAAATCCTCGCTGAGGCGCGGCCCGCTGGGGAACAGATCGTCCCATCTTTTGCCCTGGGGTACGATCACGCGGCTGCGGCCGATCTTGAGAATATCGACCTGATGCACGCTCTCGGGAAAGGCGACGGCCTTTGGCAGCCGCACCGCCTGGCTACGGTTACTGATGAATACGGTCGAACTGGCCAAGACCCATTCCTTTCTCAAGCCCACCGGAGCCGTCAGAACTTCATCCCCGGCACCGCCAGGGGGTTGTCCGCGAGCGCCTGCGCATCCGGTCGGTCGACGCGGGGCTTGCCGGTGAAGGCGTCGAAGAGGTCGCGCACGAATGCTTCCTCGAGGCCTTTGGTGATCAGAACCATTCGCGTCCGGCGATCGGCCGGGTCGGGCCAGGCGGCAAGCCGTTCCAGCGCGTGAAAGACCGTCTGCACGCCGTGCAGCACCACCGGCCTCTCCGGATTGTCGGCGACGGAAACGATCGCCTTCATGCGCAGCAGCTTTTCTCCATGGGCCGAGCGCAGGAGGTCGATGAACATCTCTAGCGCCATCGGTTCGATCGGCCGGTCATGCACGATGCTGAATGAGCGGATGTCCGAACCATGACGATTGACGTCGTGACGGTGGTTCCCGTGGCCGTGACCATCTTCGTGGTGGTGGTGGTCATGGTCGTGGTCGTGGTCGTCCGCATGGGCCTCGTCCTGAAGCCAGCGCCCGACATCGGCGACCTTGGTCGAGGCGTCGTAAAGACCGCAGGCGAAGAGATCGGCCCGGCCCGCCTTTTCCGTGTCGCCGTCGATGATCGGCGCGCGCGGGTTGAGATCCCTGAGCTGCGCCTCGAGCCTGCCGATCCCATCACCTTTGGCGAGCCCGCTCTTGCTGATCACCAGCCGGTCGGCCACCGCGATCTGCTTCATGGCTTCCACATGATTGGCGATCGTCTGCTCGCCATTGACCGCATCGACGACGGTGACGACTCCGTCCAGCCGGAAATTCTGGGCGATCACGGGATTGCCGAGGACGGATTGAAGCACCGGTGCCGGATCGGCAAGACCGGTGGTCTCGATGACGACGCGCTTCAGCGGCTTGATGCGGCCGGTCTGCATCCGGTCCATGAGATCGGCCAGCGTATCGACGAGCTCGCCGCGCACGGTGCAGCACAGGCAGCCGTCGGAAAGCTCGATGACGCCGTCACTCGAAGCCTCGACCAGGAGGTGGTCGATGGAGACATCGCCGAATTCGTTGATGATAACGGCCGTGTCGGCAAGCGCCGGATCCTTGAGCACCCGGTTCAGAAGGGTCGTCTTGCCCGCGCCGAGAAAGCCGGTGAGGATCGAGACCGGCACCACCGGCATTGGACCGTTCATGAAAGACTCCGTTCAGAAGCTCGGGCGCGGGATCGGAATCGGCACATTGGCGATCTCGACCGCATCGCCCTGTGCCGTGGCATCGCTGCCGGCTTTTGCCGTCTTGTCGTCGCTGCCGGGTATGAGGCCGGCGAAGGCAAGTTTCAGCGGGCGGTCGATCTCGTGGATATAGGGTGAAAGCAGCTTCCGCCGGCCGGCCTCGTCACGCCCCTCGCTGCGCACCTTCGCCGCCTGCTTCGAGCAGATTTCCTTGCTGATATCGGCAACCACCTCGCGGGTTTCGCCATACGGCACGATCTCCGCAAGCGAGGGCTTGCCCGTGCCCACCGTGGTAAAGGCCATCTGGAGGAGCCTGGCCGACTCGTCGGCACGCGCTGCAAGGCTGTCTTCGCCGAGCACGACCGAAACCACCCTGCGGCCGCCACGGCTCGCCGAGGAGACCTGGTTGAAGCCCGAGGCGCAAATGAACCCCGTCTTCATGCCGTCCGCGCCATCGAAACGGCCTATCAGCATGTTGTAATTGGGATAGTCCTTCTTGCCGGTGGTGAAGCCTTCCAGCGCGAAATAGGAAGCATATTGCGGGAATTCGCGCTTCAGCGTAAGCGCGAGCACCGCAAGGTCCCGAGCGGTCGTATATTGCCCTTTGCCAGGCAGGCCGTTGGGATTGATGAAATGCGACGAGGTCATGCCGATGCGGCGCGCCTCGGCGTTCATCTTCTCGATGAAGGCCTGTTCGGATCCGCCGACCGTCTCGGCGATCGCGACGGCGACGTCGTTCGCCGACTTGATCAGCATCATCTTCAACGCGCTGTCGAGCGTCATCTTCTGGCCGGGCTTGTAGAACATCTTGCTCGGCGGCTCCGAAGCGGCGTTCTTCGTCATGACCACCGGGCTTTCCAACGTCAGCTGCCCCGCCTGGATGGCGCGGAACGTGGTATAGGCCGTCATGAGCTTGGTCAGTGACGCCGGATACCATTTCTGGAAGATGTCCTGATGCTCGTAGACCTTGAGCGTATCCACGTCGATCACCAGCCGCGGATTGGCCGATGCAGGCAGCGCCGCAGCCAGGACGACCGCGCAAGCTCCCGCAAGCATGCCTACCCTGCCCAATCTGTCGCCCAACGGGAATCGTGCTATTGCCACAATCCAAACCTCGAAATTCCGGAGTTGCCTCGTATCGTCCCGCTATTTAGCCTATATGGCAAGGAGATGGCAAAGCCCATTCATCGGGCTGCCGCGCCAATCCACCGCCCGGACACTCCAGCGGCGAGACTCCAGCCGACGCTGAAGCGTCGGGACTCGCGTGTCGAACCGAAGTGAACGAACAGACCGACAGGAACGAACAATGCCGATTCTAAACCGTGCCGCCGAGCTCAAGAACGAAGTGACCGAATGGCGGCGACATCTGCACCAGAACCCGGAGCTCCTGTTCGCGGTGGAAAATACGGCAGCCTTCGTCGAAAGAAAACTGAGGGAATTCGGCGTTGACGAAATCGTGACCGGCCTCGGCCGGACCGGGGTCGTCGGCCTCATCCGCGGCAATCGCGGCCCGGGCCGCACCGTCGGGCTCAGGGCCGACATGGACGCCCTGCCGATCACCGAAGCAAGCGGCAGGTCCTGGTCCTCGACGGCCCCCGGCAAGATGCATGCCTGCGGCCATGACGGCCATACGGCCATGCTGCTCGGCGCGGCGAAGTATCTTGCCGAAACGCGTAACTTCGCCGGCAATGTCGCGGTGATCTTCCAGCCGGCGGAGGAAGGCGGCGGCGGCGGCAACGAGATGGTGAAGGACGGCATGATGGAGCGCTTCGCGATCGAAGAGGTCTACGGCATGCACAACATGCCGGGGATGCCGGTCGGCCACTTCGGCAGCCGCGCCGGCCCGATCATGGCCTCGACCGACGAGTTCACCATTACCGTCAAGGGCCGCGGCGGCCACGCCGCTCAGCCGCACAAGACGATCGACCCGATCGCCATCGGCGCCCAGATCGTCAACGCGCTGCAGACGATCGCCTCGCGCACCGTCGATCCGCTTGCCTCCATCGTCGTCTCCGTCACCAAGTTCAATGCCGGCTTCGCGCACAACGTCATCCCCGAACAGGCCGTACTCGCCGGCACCGTGCGCGCGCTGACGCCGGAAGTGCGCGACACCGGCGAAGCCCGGATCCGCCAGATCGCCGACAACATCGCCGGTGCCTACGGCGCCACCGTCGACGTCTGGTACGGCCGCAACTATCCCGTGACCGTAAACCACGCCGCCGAGACCGGTCACGCGCTCGCAGTCGCCGCCACCGTCGCCGGCGAAGGCAACGTCAACGCAGCGCTCGACCCGATGATGGGCGGCGAGGACTTTTCCTACATGCTGCTGGCCCGGCCGGGCGCCTTCGTCTTCATCGGCAATGGCGATACGGCGGGACTGCATCACCCGGCTTACGACTTCAACGACGAAGCCATTCCGCACGGAATTTCCTATTGGGTGAAGCTCGCCGAAACACGGCTTGCCGCCTGAGGCACGGAAAGCGGGAGGCGACCATGCACCAGATCGACAAGACGGACCGGAGAATCCTCAATATCCTGCAGGCGGACGGGCGGATTACCAATCTGGAGCTGGCGGACCGGATCGGGCTTTCCCCGACGGCGACCAGCGAACGCCTGAGGCGGCTGCTGAAGGAAGGTTACGTCTCCGGCTTCGGTGCGCGTCTCGACCCGCACAAGCTCGGCTTCGGGCTGTTGGTCTTCATCGAAGTGATGCTCGACAAGACGACGCCGGAAGTCTTCGACCAGTTCGCGGCCGCCATAAAGCAGGCGCCCGCTGTGCTCGAATGCCACATGGTCGCGGGCGGCTTCGACTATCTCGTCAAGACCCGCTTCGAGGACATGGCCGCCTACCGCAACTTCCTCGGCCAGGTGCTTTGGACGCTCCCGGGCGTCAAGGAAACCCGGACCTATGCGGTGATGGAAGAGATCAAGAATGACGGGCCGCTGCCGCTGCTTTGAGTAGCGGCAGCGGCCCGCCAGAGCGGGATTAAGAAGTGTGCGGTTTCCGCCCGCAATCACCTATCGGAATCGATCACGCCTTGATCGATTCCATGTCGATCACGAAGCGGTAGCGCACGTCGCTTCTCACCACCCGCTCATAGGCCTCGTTGATCTGCTCCATGCGGATCGTCTCGATCTCCGAAACGATGCCGTGCTCGCCGCAGAAATCGAGCATTTCCTGCGTCTCCTTGATAGAACCGATCATTGAGCCGGAAATGCTGCGCCGTGCCGGCACCAGCGAGAAGGCATGGACCGGCACCGGATTCTCCGGAATGCCGACGAGCACCAGATCGCCATCGACCTTCAGGAGGTTGAGATAGGCGTTCCAGTCGATTTCGGCCGCGACCGTGCAGATGATCAGGTCGAAGCTGCCGGCGAGCTTTGTGAATGTCTCCGGATCCTTCGTCGCGTAGTAGTGATCCGCCCCGAGCTTAAGCCCGTCCTCTTTCTTCGAAAGCGTCTGGCTGAGCACCGTAACCTCCGCGCCCATCGCATGGGCGAGCTTCACGCCCATATGGCCGAGACCGCCCAAGCCGACGATCGCCACCTTCTTGCCGGGGCCGGCCTTCCAGTGACGCAGCGGCGAGTAGAGCGTGATGCCGGCGCAAAGCAGCGGTGCGGCAGCGTCGAGCGGAAGGTTGTCCGGGATGGAGAGTACATAGCCTTCCTTGACGACGATATGGTCGGAATAGCCGCCTTGGGTCGGTGTTCCATCTGCCTCGACGCCGTTGTAGGTCACCACCAGGCCGGGCAGATATTGCTCCAGATCGAGGTCGCGCTTGGCGCAGGTCGTGCAGGAGTCGACGAAGCAGCCGACGCCCACCCGATCGCCGATCTTGAACCTGGTGACCTTGGAGCCGACCGCCCTGACGATGCCGACGATTTCGTGGCCCGGCACCATGGGGAAGGTCGAATTGCCCCATTCGTCGCGCGCCTGGTGGATATCGGAATGGCAGACGCCGCAATATTTGATGTCGATCACCACGTCGTCGTCGCGCGGTTCGCGACGCTCGAAGGTGAAGGGTGCGAGCGGCTTCGACGCGTCCGTCGCCGCATATCCTCTTGCAATGGCCATGGGTCTGTCCTTCATGTCTGGGAGTGGCATGTCTGCGAGTGGCATGTCTGGGAGTGGCGCGCCCATCGGTCTATGGACCGCAGGCGGCAGGGCGGACTATGCTGCCTCACAAGGCCATTGCGTTAGTGCGATCCTGCAAGACTTTTGCACGATCCTGCGAGAATCGCCGAAGGCAGCTGGCGGAATAGCACCGACAACCTATCTGACCCCCTGTCTCCGCACGGATCTAAGCTATTGGAAAGTCCACCGAAGATGACAGAATCACAGCGCATGCCGCGTCAGGAAATGATCGACATCATTGCCCGGATCGCCGGAGAGGACGGCGATCATCCGACGATTATACCAGGGCTGAGCGTTCACCGGCATTCCGTTTCCGCGAAGCCGAATTGCGCCGCCTACAAGCCGAGCCTGGCGATCATAGTCCAAGGGGCGAAACGTGTCGTGCTCGGTGAGGAAACCCTCGTCTACGGCGCCTCGGACTACCTTTTGACCTCCATCGACCTGCCGGTTCTCTCTCAGATATCGCTCGCCTCGCCCGAGGAGCCCTATCTCAGCATGGCCTTCCAGATCGATACGACGAGGCTTCCGGCGCTCCTCGACGCAATCGGCCCGGAGGCGGCGAAAGCTCCGGGTTCGCCGCGCGGCATGACGGTCAGCAAGCTCACACCCGATCTTGAGGACACGGCGCTTCGGCTGCTGCGGCTCCTCGACAGACCGGATGACATCGCGGTGCTGCTGCCGCTGATCGAGCAGGAACTGCTTTATCGCCTGCTGCTCGGACCGCACGGCACCAGGCTCCGCCAGATGGCGACCACGGAGAGCCAGCCGCACCAGATCGGCCGCGCGGTGTCCTGGCTGAAGGAACATTATTCCCGCCCCTTGCGCATCGACGACCTCGCAAGCCGCGTCAGCATGAGCGTCTCCTCGCTTCATCACCATTTCAAGGCGATCACGGCGATGAGCCCGCTGCAGTACCAGAAGCAACTGCGCCTGCAGGAGGCACGGCGGCTGATGCTCGAGGAGCGTCTCGATGCCGGCGATGCCGGCCACAAGGTCGGGTATGAGAGCCAGTCCCAGTTCAGCCGCGAATATGCCCGCCATTTCGGCGAGCCGCCGATGCGCGACGTCGGCCGCGTCCGCCGAAGCCTCATCGGCCGTACGATCGGCGAGGTTGAGATGCTGAGCGAGGGTTAGAGCAGTTCCAGGAAAACTGTTGGACGGTTTTCCGCCCGGAAGAGGTAGCCGCTCAGCTTCGTTCGATATCGCGGCGCAGAACGATCGAGGTCGTCAGATCCTCGACATTGTCGAGCTGCGCGACTTCGTTGCGCAGCTCGTTCAGCGCGTTGATCGAAGCGACCTTCACTTCCACGATGAGATCGAGCTGGCCGCTGACCGAGAAAACGCGTCTGACGGAGGAAAACCCGGCTAGCCGGTCGAGCACGCCGAGCGAGGGCGTCCGCTTCAGCGTCACCAGCAGGAAAGCCTCGATCTCCCCCTCCTCCAGCTGGCCGATGTCGGCGCGATAGCCGCGAATGACGCCGGCCTTCTCCAGCCGCGCGACACGCTCGGCCGTCGCACTGCGCGACAATCCGATACGCCCGGCCAGCGACTTCATGGGAATACGCGCCTCGCGGCTCAATATGCTGAGGATCGTTCGGTCTGTCGCGTCGATTTCCTGCCTCCTGCGGCCGGCCAGAGGGACTGCCGGGCGGCTGTCGAGCGCCGCCGGCAAGATGACGGTTATTATAACCAAAGTGCCGGTGCAACCGGCGAAATGCCGGATGCACTTGCCGGACGGGCGTGCAACTCTCGTCACAAGAGCGGGGATCTCCATGAACGACATTCTGAAAACGACGCCGGATTTCACGATCGAGGAAGCGCAAGCCCTCCTCGCGCAACACTTCGGCCTGGATGGGTCACTTCAGCCGCTGGACAGCGAGCGGGACCAGAACTTCAAGGTCAATACCGGTGATGGCCGCTGCTACATTCTGAAGATCGTCAACGGCGCCGAACCGGAAATCGAAAGCGACTTCCAGACAGCGCTGCTGAAGCACGCCGGCGAAAATGCAGGAGACCTGCCGGTTCCGCATTTGCAACCGACACTGTCCGGCGAGAACCTCGCGACGACCACGAGACGCGGGATCGTCCATCGATTGCGGCTGGTCACCTGGGTTCCGGGAACTCCGCTCGCACAGTCCGATCGGAGCGATGGAGCACTTCACTCCCTCGGCCGGATGCTCGGCCGCTTCGATGCCTCGCTCAAAGGCTTCATGCATGCGGGCGCCCTGCGCGAGCTCGACTGGGACATCCGCAATGCCGGACGTTCTGCCGGACGGCTCGCATATGTGGCCGATCTCCAGGATCGTGCTCTTCTCCAGCGCTTTCTCGACCGCTTCGACGAGCGGGTCGCCCCGCGGCTCCCGATGCTGCGCTCCGCCGTCATCCACAACGACGCAAACGACTGGAACGTCCTCGTCGATGAAGACGACCACGACCGCATTTCCGGCATCATCGACTTTGGCGACGCCCTCTACGCCCCCGTCATCGCCGAAGTCGCGATCGCCGCCGCCTATGCCGGCCTCGACCACCCCGATCCGATCGGCGCTGCGGCTGCGATCGCCAACGGCTACCATGCCGAATACCCACTCCTCGAAGAAGAAGTCGATCTCCTCTTCGACCTGATTGCCATGCGGCTGGTCACCTCGGTGACGATCTCCGCATCACGCCGGGCGCATACCGCCGACAACCCTTATCTCGCGATCAGCGAAAGGCCGGCCTGGGCGCTGCTGCGCAAACTCGATGCGATGAACCCGCGTTTCTCAACGGCGATCCTGAGAAAGGCCTGCGGTTTCGAGACAGTCGCCGGAGCCCGCGCCGTCGCCTCCTGGATCGTCGGAAATCGCAAGAGCCTCCTGCCGCTTCTCGATCGTCCAGCCGCGGCCTATCCGGCCGCTCTCGTCCCCTACGGCGATCCGGCGCATCCGATGACCGTCAGTTCGGCGGCCGGCCGGCCGCATGACGCGCAGTCGGTCTGGGAAGAGCAATGCCGCAGGGCCGGCGTCGAGCTCGGCATCGGCCCCTGGGGTGAAGCCCGCACTGTCTATTCGGGCGAGATGTTCATCTCCCGCATGGTCGAAGAGACGCGCCGCACGCGCCATCTGGGCCTTGACCTCTTCATGGCCGCGGGCACCAAGGTCCATACGCCGCTTGCAGCCACCGTCGCGAGCGTCGAGATCGAGAAGGATCCGCTCGGATACGGTTGCCTTATCGCTCTGCGCCATGAACCGGACGGCTGCCCGCCTTTCCTGACGCTATGGGGCCATCTTGCCCATGAGGCCGTCAGCCGGTTGAAGGCCGGCGACAGGCTTGAGGCCGGCGCGCTTGTCGGTGAAATGGGCGCTCCGGACGAAAACGGCGGCTGGGCGCCGCATCTGCATCTGCAGATCTCCACCGACACAAGTCTCGCAGCGACGGACATCCTCGGCGTCGGCGAGGAGCGCTACCTCGACGTCTGGGCGGAGCTCTTCCCCGACGCGAGCACATTTGCCGGCATCGCGCCGGAATTCTGCGACCGGAGCGGCCGCCCCCACGAGGACATCATCAGGCAACGGAAAGAGCTGCTGCTGCCGAACCTGTCGATCTCCTACGAGAAGCCGATCAAGTTCGTGCGCGGCGAAGGCGTCTGGCTGATCGACGATCGCGGCCGCGCCTATCTCGACTGCTTCAACAATGTCTGCCACATCGGCCACGCCCATCCCGCCGTGGTGGACGCATTGGCCCGGCAGGCAGGGACGCTCAACACCAACACGCGCTACCTGCACGACAACATCGTCGCCTATGCCGAGCGGCTGACGGCCACGATGCCGAAGGAACTCGCCGTCGCCGCCTTCGCCAACAGCGGCTCCGAAGCCAACGGTCTCGCCCTGCGCCTGATGCGGGCGCATACGGGCAAAGAAAACGCCGTCGTGTTGGACTGGGCCTATCACGGTACGACGCAGGAGCTGATCGATCTCAGCGCATACAAGTTCCGCCGCAAGGGCGGAAAGGGCCAGAAGCCGCATGTTCACGTGGCGGCCGTTCCGGACAGTTACCACGCGCCGGCCGCCTGGCCGCCGGAGGAACACGGCAGGCGCTTCGCCGAAGACGTGGCCGAGCTGATCGCGGCGATGCGCGCCCGAGACGAAGCGCCGGGTTTCTTCCTCGCCGAATCCATTCCGAGCGTCGCAGGCCAGGTGTTTCTGCCGGATGGCTACCTCAAGGAGGTCTACCGCATGATTCGGGAGGCCGGCGGCGTCTGCATCGCCGACGAGGTGCAGGTCGGCTTCGGCCGGGTCGGCAGCCATTGGTGGGCCTTCGAGACGCAAGGCGTCGTTCCTGATATCGTCACCATGGGCAAGCCGATCGGCAACGGTCATCCACTCGCCGCGGTCGTCACAACGCGTGAGATCGCGGCCTCGTTCGACAACGGCATGGAGTATTTCAACACCTTCGGCGGCAACCCGGTGTCCTGCGCCGTCGGTCTCGCCGTGCTCGACGTCATCGAAGGCGAGGACCTGCGCCGCAATGCGCTCGATATCGGCAATCATCTTCTCGCCGCCTTCCGGACCATGCAGGAGCGCTACGAGGTCATCGGCGACGTTCGCGGCCTCGGCCTGTTCCTCGGCATCGAGCTCGTCAGCGACCGCAGAACCAGGGCGCCGGCGACGGAGATCGCCCGGGCCGTCGCGAACGGAGCCCGCCAGCGCGGCGTGCTGATGGGCACTGAGGGCCCACATGACAACGTCCTGAAAATGCGGCCGCCGATGATCTTTTCGAAGCGCGACGCGGATCACCTGATCGCCGTGCTCGAGGAAACGTTCGAGGCCGTGCTGGCGCGAGCCGGATAATTACGAAGTAGAGGCATTACCGAAGAACCAGACCACTCCGGGCGCGACGCGCGTCCTGGAGCTCAATGATTGCGTCTTATAACGGAGGAGGACAGGACGATGAAAACCGGCATTTTGGCACTCTTTGCGACGGCGTTTCTTGCCGGCACGACGGCGCAGGCCGCAACCCTCGACGTCGTCAAGCAGCGCGGCGAGCTGCGTTGCGGCGTGAGCCAGGGCGTGCTCGGCTTCTCCGCCCCCGACGATAAGGGCGAGTGGTCCGGCTTCGACATCGATTTCTGCCGTGCGGTCGCGGCCGCCACCCTCGGCAGTCCGGAGAAGGTGAAATATGTGCCGCTTTCGACCAAGGAGCGCTTCACCGCGCTCCAATCCGGCGAGGTCGACCTGCTTTCGCGCCAGACCACCTGGACGCTTTCGCGCGACACGGATCTGGGCATGAGCTTCGTCGGCGTGAACTATTATGACGGCCAGGCCTTCATGGTGCGCAGCGATATCGGCGTGAAGAGCGTCAAGGAGCTCTCGGGCGCCTCCGTCTGCACGGAGACCGGCACCACGACCGAACAGAACATGGCGGATTATTTCAGCGCCAACAGGATCGAGTATCAGGTGATCGCCTTCGAAAAGGCGGACCAGACGATCCAGGCCTTCAATTCCGGCCGCTGCGACGTCTATTCCACCGATGCCTCCGCGCTCTATTCGCAGCGGCTGACGCTCAATGATCCTGACCGCTTCGTCGTCCTGCCGGAGGTCATTTCCAAGGAGCCACTCGGCCCTGCCGTCCGCCAGGGCGACGATCAATGGTTCAAGGTCGTTCGCTGGACGCTCTTCGCGATGATAGAGGCAGAGGAGCTGGGCATCACCCGGGACAATGCCGCTTCGCTCCTCGAAAGCGGAACCGCCGCACAAAAGCGCTTCCTCGGCATCGACAACGAAGCCGGAAAGGCGCTCGGGCTCGATCCGAAATGGGCCTACCAGACGGTGGCTGCGGTCGGCAATTACGGTGAGATCTTCGAGCGTCACCTCGGCAAGGAGAGCGCGCTCAGGATCGATCGCGGCCTCAACAGGCTCTGGAACCACGGCGGCCTGATCTACGCGCCGCCGGTCCGCTGACCTACTGCATATTTCCTTCGATCGCAGCCGATTGAAGGACAACGACATGCAGCGGATCAAAGCAGGCGCCGCAGGGACTTCCGGCGGCGCCTTTCTCCTACCATCCCTCTTCGAGCACCCTGGCCAGCATATCGGCGAAGAAGTCGGCGCTCTCCCGGGCGAGGCAAAGCGGCGGCTTGATCTTCAGGACGTTCAGATGGTCTCCGGTCGGCTGCATGACGATGCCGAGATCGAGAAGGCGGTCGCAGATCGCCGCGGTTTCCTCGGTGGCCGGTTCGAGCGTTTCGCGGTCGCGGACGAATTCGACGCCCAGGTAAAGCCCCATGCCGTGAACGGCCACGACGAGAGGAAACCGGTCCCCGAGCGCCTCGAGCCGACTCTTGAGATGGGTGCCCACCACGCGGGCATTTTCCTGCAGGGCGTCGTCGTGAAGAATGTCGAGGACGGTCAAGCCGACGACGGAACTCACGGGGCTGCCGCCCGCGGAAGAGAAGAAATAGCCTTCCTTCTCCAGCGCATCGGCAATCTCGCGCCGCGTGATGACCGCGCCCAGCGGATGGCCGTTGCCCATGCCCTTGGCGACGGTGATGATATCGGGCACGACGCCCTGTTGCTCGAAACCCCAGAAATGATGACCGAGCCGCCCGTAGCCGACCTGCACCTCGTCGGCGATGCAGACGCCGCTCCTCTCCCGGACCATGGCATAGACCGCTTCCAGATAGCCGGAAGGCAACGGAATGCCGCCGGCATTGCCGTAGACCGGTTCTGAGATGAAGCCGGCGAGCTTCCCGCCTTTCTCGTCCAATTCCGCGAGCTTGCGAGACACGGCGTCGACATAGTCGCCCGTCGAACCCTCCCCGCGGAACGGGCCTCGATAGGTGTTCGGCGAGACGACGGGATGGACCCAGTCCGGACGCGTCGTCAGCGCCTGCGGATTGTCAGCGATCGAGGTGGAAACCGCGTCGCTCGCGACCGTCCAGCCGTGATAGGCCTCCAGCAGCGAGATCATGTTGCGCGCTCTGGAATGGGCCCAGGCGAGCCGGATGGCGAGATCGTTCGCCTCGGATCCGCTGTTGACGAGAAAAACAGTGTCGAGACCTTCCGGCGCGAGCGCCGCAAGCCGCTCGGAAAACTCCGTCACGGCAGCATAGTGGAACCGCGAATTGGTGTTGAGCAGCGACCATTGCCGCCCGACCGCAGCCGACAGGCGCGGATGCCCGTGGCCGACGAGCGTGACGTTGTTGACCATATCGAGGTAAGCGCGCCCTTCGACGTCGAAGAGATGCTCCTTCCAGCCGCGCTCGATCTGCGGCGGCGTGCGGTAATAGTTCTTCTGCGGCCGGGCATAGTGCCGGCGGCGGCGCTCGAGGAGCCCGGCCGCGTCCGGCAAGGCCGCGTCGCAATCGAAGCCCAGGATCGGTGCGGGCGACGGGCACAGCCGGCGCCATGCCTCCGCCTGATGCGACGCAGCGAAGGCGGGCGGGTCCACCTCCGGCGTCGTGCAAAGCTGGACGCGCATGAACCCCAGGGCCGACGGATCGCCGGGGACCACGCCGATCCGTGCGCCCGCCTCGAACGAGTCTTCGGCGAGGTCGGCTGCCTCCACGCCGTAAAGATGGAGATGGAGACCTTCGCCCGAGAAGATCAGCTTGCCGCCGCGCTGGTGGAGCCGGCCGGCAAAAGGCGCGTGCACGGCAGTCTGCCCATGCAGGCATAAATCCACGTGCAGGGCGAATGTCCGGGGGTCGCTTGCCTGCAGGAGCCTCGTTTCCGTCAGCCGGTACTCGCCATAGCGCGTCGCCGCGGCACCGGCCGCACGCGCCGCCGATTGCAGGAGCAGGGCTTCGGTGTCCTCGTAATGCCAGCGATCGGCAGGAAGGTGCGGGCCGAGCGAGGAAAGATCGACGATGCCTATTTCCGAAGGGTCGAGCTCGGGCAGCAGCCGACCGCCCATCTCGGGCGGAGGAAGCTGCGGAGCCCTCTCCACGGCCGCTCCGATCGCATGCTCCATGAGTTCGAGAGGCACGGAAACGGCAACGTCGAAGATTTCCCGCTCATGCGCGGCATTGCCTTCGACATAGGCATTTTCCGGATCGACCTCGAGCTGCTGCGCCGTGCTTGCCACGAGAACGCAGGCACGCGCGACGATCAACGGCCAGAGCGCCTTCAATTCGGCATCCGTCAAAGGGCAGACGGCATGGAACGCCTTCACCGCCGGCAGGATATGGAAGGGATCTCCGTCCGAGTGATGCAGCAGCGATGCGCAGGTAACGGCAAGATCGGCGACCACCCATCCTTTCAGCACGTCGCCGAAATCGATGACGCCGTCGGGGATGAGGCGCCCGCTCCTGTTCGCGCGGCTCACGACATTGTCGTCGGTGACGTCCTGATGGATCGCCTGCAGGCGCAGCTCCGGCATCAGCGGCTGAACCCTGCGCATGGCGCCGACCATCGCCTCGGCAATGCGCTGGCGCAGATCGATGTCGCTCATGGCCGAAAGCAGGTGAAGCGCGACCGGCCCCGCCCTTCTGAGGTCCCATTGCAGCTCCCGCTCGAGCCCCGGGTGATCGAAATCCCTGAGTGCCACGGCCAATCGACCTGCAAGATCGCCAAGTGCCGCCACGGTTTCCACGGCCAGGTGCCTGCGGCGCGTCAGAGGCGTGCCGTCAAGATAGGTGAGCAACCGGAACTGATAGGTTTCCTCGCGAACGGATGCGGCAACGATTTCCTCGCCGCTCAAAGCGGACATCACTTCGGGCACTTTGGGAGCATCGGGCCTGGTGGCGACATGCCGCAAAGCGGCATTCTGGGCTTCGATCTCGGCCCGCGCATATTCGGCACGCGCGATCTTCAGGACGAAACGCCCCTCGCTTGTGTCGACGCGGTAGTTGCGGTCCTGCTGGCTGCCGAGTTCCGTAAGATCGCCGGAAAGGCCGTAATGTTGGGCGAGGATCGCCTGCGCCTCTTCGATCGACACGTCCGGTCTCGCAAGCTGCGTGCGGCGCTTCAGCAATTCGTCTTCCATCATTTCCTTCCCGTCTCTGCGAAGGTGTCCTTCTTACTGCGAAACACCTTCAAGACGATAGCGCGTACCCGGATAGGTGAGCCACGCGACCGTCACATTCGCAGCTTCCGACCAGGTCCGTCGACGGATCATCAGGCACGGTTCGCCGCGGCCGATCGAAAGGAGCTTGCATTCCCACGGCTTCGGCAGAACGGCTTCGACGATCTGCTCCGTCCGCGTGATCGGCGCCACCAACGTCAGATAGACGTTCGGGGTCATGCTGGTGAAATCCTGTTCCAGGTAATTGGGGCAGATTGCAGGATTGACGAAACGGTCCTCGATCTGGATCGGAACGTCGTCCTCCGCGTGGACGATGATCGAGTGAAAGACCCGCGCGTTCGTCGCAAGCCCGAGCGCCTCTGCGACCCCGGTGCTTGCCTGCTCCTCCTCGAGGAGCGTGATCCGCGAGGTATGCCTGTGGCCGCGCTCGCGAATCTCGTCGGCGATATTGCGCACCTCGAGAAGGGCCGTGCTGCCCTTGTGGGCAGCCACGAAGGACCCTACCCCCTGGACCCGCGTGATCGCACCCTCGCTCGCCAGTTCGCGAAGTGCGCGATTGGCGGTCATCCGGCTGACTCCGAGATCGGCGACGATATCGTTTTCGGACGGTATTCGATGGTGCGGCGGCCAATCGCCGCTTTCGATGCGGCTGCGGATGAACTGCTTGACCGCTTCATAGCGCGGTACCGGCCCGTCGTCGAAAACCGCCCTGTCGCTCTTACGACCCGATACCGCCATGCGATGCTCCGTTGCGGCCGGGCGCCGCCGGCCCGGCAAATCAGCGATTGTTTTCCTTTATTTCCAGCTTGCGCGCCACAAGAAAATATCTATAGTTCCATATACAACCACGCACAGGAACGGCGCTCATGACAGCTTTGTCCGCTCATCGACTGTTTGCCGAACAGGCGCTGCTGCCGACCGGTTGGTCCAAGGACGTCGCGATCTCCGTCGACCCCGCGGGACGCATTCTCGCGGTGGAAGCAGGGCAATCGAAGGCACCGGGCGACGAGCATCTGTCCGGACCCGTCGTGCCGGCGATGGCGAACCTGCATTCCCACGCCTTCCAGCGTGCGATGGCCGGCCTTGCGGAAGTGGCCGGAACAGGCGACGACAGCTTCTGGACCTGGCGCGAGGAGATGTATCGCACCGTCGGTCTGGTCGACCCGGACGATCTCGAGGCAATCGCCGCCAAGCTCTATGTGGAAATGCTGAAAGGCGGCTTCGGCCGTGTCGTCGAATTCCACTACCTTCACCATCAGCTCGACGGCACGCCTTACGCGGACCCGGCGGAAATGTCGCTGCGGATACTAAGAGCCGCGCAGACGAGCGGTATCGCCCTCACCCATCTGCCGGTCTTCTACGCCCATGCCAATTTCGGCGGAGCTGCGCCGAGCACGGGGCAGCGTCCCTTCCTGCACGATCCCGACCGCTTCCTCGCGCTGCTCGATCGTCTCTCGCCCGCTTGCAATGCGACAGGCGCGAGGCTTGGCTATGCGATCCATTCGCTGCGGGCGGCGACGCCGGAGGAAATGCGCGCGATCCTGGAATCATCTCCCCTCAGCGGCCCCATCCACATCCATGTCGCCGAGCAGCCCCGCGAAGTGGAGGATTGCCTGGCCTGGAGCGGCCGGCGCCCGGTCGAATGGCTTCTCGACAACATGCCGTTGGACGAGCGCTGGTGCGCGATCCACGCGACGCACATGACGCCCGACGAGACGAACCGGCTCGCCCGGTCGGGAGCGGTCGCCGGCCTTTGCCCCGCGACCGAGGCCAATCTCGGCGACGGAATTTTTCCCGCGGTCGATTTTCTTGCGGCAGGCGGACGTTTCGGGGTCGGAACCGACAGCCATGTCGCGACGAGCGTCGCGGAAGAGCTTCGGCTCCTCGAATACGGGCAGCGCCTGCGCGACCGCAGGCGCAACCGGCTCGCCGCGGCCGGCGCCTCCGTCGGCAGGACAATCTTCGATGCGGCGCTTGCCGGCGGCGCCCAAGCGGCCGGACATGCCGCCGGAATGGAAGAGCCGGGCATCCGCGTCGGCGCGATGGCCGACCTCGTCGTTCTCGACGGATCCAATCCCTATATCGCCGCGGCAAGCGGCAACCAGATTCTCGACCGCTGGCTCTTCGCACTCGGCGGGGATACGGTTCGCGACGTCATGATCGCTGGCGAATGGAAGATCCGCGACGGACGGCATGACCGGGAGGAAGACATCGATCGCGCCTTCGCGTGCGTTCTGAACAAGCTCAAATAGCCACCGAATCGCGATTAAAAAAAGGGGGAATGCGCATGTCGATCAGCACAATGAGACTCACCTTCGCTGCCGCCGGCCTGATGCTGGCGGCTTCCGCCAGTGGGGCCAATGCTTCCTATTGCGGCGACGGCAAGACCGTGACCTTCGCCGGCATCGACTGGGAAAGCGGCGCCTTCATCACCGAGGTCATGAAGACGATCCTTGCCAAGGGATACGACTGCCAGGTCGACTCGATCCCCGGCAATTCCGTGACTCTCGAACAGGCAACCGCCAACAACGACGTGCAGATTTTCGCCGAGGAATGGCTCGGCCGTTCGGACGTCTGGAACAAGGCGGTCGAAGAAAAGAAGGTGGTGGCCGTCGGCAAGACCTTCGTAGGTGCCAGCGAAGGCTGGTTCGTGCCCGACTATGTCGTCCACGGCGATCCCGCTCGCAATATCGAAGCCAAGGCGCCGGATCTGAAAAGCGTATCACAGCTTACCGATCCGAAGATCGCCGAGATTTTCGCCGATCCGGAGGAGCCATCCAAAGGCCGGTTCCTCAACTGCCCCTCCGGCTGGACCTGCGAGGGCGTGAGCACCGCCAAGCTCGAGGCCTACAAGCTTGGTGAGGCCTATGTGAACTTCCGGCCGGGGACGGGGACGGCGCTGGATGCGGCGATCACCTCCGCCTATCTCCAGGGTGAGCCGATCCTCTTCTATTACTGGTCGCCGACCGCGATCATGGGGAAATTCAAGCTGATCCAGCTCGAAGAGCCGGCCTATAACGAAGCCTGCTGGAAAGAACTGAGCAGCGCCAACGGCAAACGTGACGAAGGCTGCGCCTTCCCTTCCGTCGACGTGGCCTATGGCGTGAACAGCACCTTCGCTTCGGAAGCGCCGGAAATCGTCGAGATCCTGGAAAAGGCAACATTCCCGCTCGAGGAGGTCAACGCCAGCCTCGCCTATATGGCCGACAACAAGGTCGACGCCACGGCGGCTGCCGCCGAATTCCTGAAAACCAAGGGCGACATCTGGAGCAAGTGGGTCTCGGACGAGGCGCGCGGCAAGATCGAAGCCGGTCTCAAGTAAAAGCGGCCTTTCCGGTCGGCAATCGCCAGCGCCCCGCCACCAGGCGGGGCGCTGGCGATGGTAGGGAAAGGGCTGCTTCCCCGGGCCAGGAGGGTCTTGGCTTCGCGCCGCCGCCCTGAACAAGGAACGATATCCGATGTTTCCGGACTCTCTCAATCTCTCGATCCGCGCGCCGGTGAACGATTTCATCCAGGCGCTCGTCACCAATTACGGCTGGGTCTTCAAGGCGATCAGCGCCGTCATCCTGAAGGCCGTTCTGTTCATTGAATGGATCCTGCGCGGCCTGCCCTGGTGGCTCGTCATTCTCGCCTTCATGGCGCTTGCCTGGCGGAGCTCGCGGCGCTGGTCGCTGACGCTGGCGGTGGGCGCGTTGCTGGTCGCCGTCGGCGTCCTCGGACTCTGGGACCTGACGATGCAGACGCTCGCGCTGATGCTGATGGCGACCATCGTCTCGGTAGTGATCGGCGTACCCATGGGGATTCTCGTCGCGAAGAGCCGCGCCGTCCGCAACATCACTCTGCCGGTGCTCGATGTCATGCAGACCATGCCGAGCTTCGTCTATCTCATCCCGGCGCTAATGCTCTTCGGGCTCGGCAAGGTGCCCGCTATCCTCGCGACCATCATCTACGCCGTCCCGCCGCTGATCCGGCTCACCGATCTCGGCATCCGCCAGGTCGACGCGGAAGTCGTCGAAGCTGCGACGGCGTTCGGCGGCAGTCCGCGACAGATCCTCTTCGGCGTCGAACTGCCCCTTGCGACGCCGACGATCATGGCCGGCCTCAACCAGACGATCATGATGGCGCTGTCGATGGTCGTCGTCGCCTCGATGATCGGCGCGCGCGGCCTCGGCGAACAGGTGCTGAACGGTATTCAGACGCTCGACGTCGGCAAGGGCCTCGAGGCCGGCATCGGCATCGTCATTCTCGCGATCGTGCTCGACCGCATCACGCAAGGCTTCGGCAAGCCCCGGACGGAGGACGCCCGCAATGGCTGATATAGAGATCCGGAACGTCTACAAGATATTCGGGCATGACGCCAAGAAGGCGCTCGCCATGCTCAAGGACGGCCTCGATAAGGCCGATATCCTGGCGAGGTCCGGCTGCAGCGTGGGCCTCAACGATGTCAGCCTGAAGATCGGCGCCGGAAAGATCTTCGTGATCATGGGGCTTTCCGGATCGGGCAAGTCGACGCTGGTGCGCCACCTCAACCGGCTGATCGAACCGACGAGCGGCGAGGTCCTTTTCGACGGCGACAACATCCTCGACCTGGGTGCGAAGGCGCTGCGTGCCTTTCGCATGCGGCGCGTCAGCATGGTCTTTCAGAGCTTTGCCCTGATGCCGCACCGGACCGTGCTCCAGAATGTCGTCTACGGCCAGCGCGTGCGCGGCGTGTCGAAGGACGATGCCCGTGAAATCGGCATGAAATGGATCGAAACGGTCGGCCTGTCCGGCTACGACGCGAAATTTCCCCATCAGCTCTCGGGCGGCATGAAGCAGCGCGTCGGCCTTGCACGAGCGCTCGCCGCCGACACCGATGTGATCCTGATGGACGAGGCTTTCAGTGCCCTCGACCCGCTGATCCGCGGCGACATGCAGGACCAATTGCTGCAACTCCAGCAGAACCTTGCAAAGACCATCGTCTTCATCACCCATGATCTCGACGAGGCCCTGCGCATCGGGTCGGAGATCGCGATCCTGAAGGACGGTCAGGTCGTTCAGGTCGGCACACCGGGCGACATCCTCGACAACCCTGCCAACGACTATGTTGCCCGGTTCGTCCAGCGCCGGCACGAAAGGCCGGAGACCCATGGGTGAGATGATTTCGATCGATGGGCCGCTTACGTGGCGCGAGATCGCTTCGATCGCCGAGGGCGCCCGCCTCGACCTGTCGGAGCCCGCGCGCCGGCGGATCGCCCATGCCCGCCGGATCGTCGACGCATTGGTGGACCGCGGCATCCGTGGCTACGGCATCAACACCGGCGTCGGCGCCCTTTGCGATGTCGTCATCAGCCGTGAGAACCAGCAGGCGCTTTCGCGCAATATCATCCTGAGCCACGCTTGCGGCGTCGGAGATCCGCTCGGTCGAGTGGAAGCACGGGCCGTCATGGCAGCACAGATAGCCAACTTCGCCCACGGCTATTCCGGTGTGCGGATCGAGACGATCGAAACACTCTTGGCGCTGCTCAACGCCGACATCATCCCTCTCATTCCGTCGCGTGGTTCGGTTGGATATCTGACCCACGCCGCCGCGATCGGCCTCGTGCTGATCGGTCACGGCTCGGTCATGCAGGGGACTGAAAGACTGAGCGGCGGCGATGCCCTCGCCCGTCTGGGGCTTGCGCCGTTGCGGCTCGAAGCGAAAGAAGGTCTCAGCCTCGTCAACGGGACCCCATGCGCCACCGGTCTGGCGGCGCTGGCGCTCGCACGCACGGAAAGGCTCTTCGCCTGGGCGGATGCAGCCGCGGCGATGACTTACGAAAACCTCGGCAGCCAGGCCAATGCCTTTGCCGAATTGCCCTTGGCTCTGCGCCGATCCCCTGGCCTGAACGCAGTCGGCGAAAGCCTGCGCGACTGGCTGGCGGATAGCCCGATGCTAGCAGGTACGGCCGGCACCCGCACCCAGGATCCGCTGAGTCTCAGGGCCGTACCGCAGGTGCATGGCGCCGCCCGCGACGCCTTCGTCCAGGTAGCCGAAATCGTCGATCGCGAACTTGCAAGCGTTACCGACAACCCGGCCGTTGCCGGTGCGCCGGAGGCACCCGAGGTGCATTCGCAGGCCCATGCCGTCGGTGCCGCGCTCGGCCTCGCAATGGACAGCCTCGCCGTCGCGGTGGCGGAGGTCGCAGCAATTTCCGAGCGCCGCATCGACCGGCTGGTGAACCCTCTGGTGAGCGGTTTGCCTGCCTTCCTCGCCGGCGACAGCGGCGTGTGCTCGGGGTTCATGATCGCGCAGTACACGGCTGCCGCGCTCGTGGCGGAGAACCGGCGGCTCGCAGCGCCGGCCAGCCTCGACGGCGGCATCACCTCCGCGCTTCAGGAAGACATGCTCACCCACGCGACACCGGCGGCCTGGAAAGCGCTCTCGATCGTCGACAATCTCGAGCGGATCCTGGCGATCGAACTGCTTGCGTCCGCTCAGGCCTATGAGATGCAGCCGCAGGGACCGGGCAAGGCGCAACGCACTGCTGCCCTTTACGGGCGCATACGCTCGGCGATTCCCGCCTATCGCGACGATCGCCCGATGAACGAAGACTTCGACCGGATGCGGCTGTTGATGCGAGCCGCGCCGTCGAAGGCCAGCCTGTAACCCCGCTCTGACGGGAAGGGAGGAGACGACATGACGCACATCACCACCGAGGCAGGGGGCTCGCGCGGCGGCGCAGCCTTGCGGCTCATTCTTTTCAGCCTCATCGGCATATTTCTGTTCTTCGTGCCGGTCGAAATCGCCGGCAAGTCGACGATCCTGCTCGACCATGCGGCAACGGCCATATCGACCCATGCACGGCCGGTGGCGATCGGCTTCGTATTGCTGCTGATGGCGTACGGCGCCTTCGGACCCATCGTGAAGGGGACCTGGCGCAAGACGACGACCGATGCCGTCTTTTCGGTCCTGCGCGTCCTCGGACTGGTCCTTGCCGGCCTTTATCTCGCCGGCATAGGGCCTGCGATCTTCTTCGCGCCCGACATGCTGCCCTTCCTCTTCGACAAACTGGTGCTGTCGGTCGGGCTGATCGTACCCATCGGCGCTCTGGCACTCGCCTTTCTGATCGGCTACGGCCTTCTCGAATTCACCGGCGTGCTCGTCCAGCCCGTGATGCGGCCGATCTGGCGTACGCCGGGCTGGTCCGCCATCGACGCCGTCGCTTCCTTCGTCGGCAGCTACTCCCTTGCGCTCCTCATCACCGACCGCGTGTTCCGCGAAGGCAAGTACACGGTGCGCGAAGCGGCGATCATCGCGACAGGCTTTTCCACCGTGTCGGCCACGTTCATGATCATCGTGGCGAAGACGCTGGGGCTCATGGATATCTGGAATTTCTACTTCTGGACGACGCTCGTCGTCACGTTCATCGTTTCTGCCATCACCGCCCGGATCTGGCCGCTTTCCCGCCTTGCGCACGAGGGCGATCGGGACCAGCCGTTGCCCCCGGGGCGCAGCCGCCTGAGCGTCGCCGTGGAGACCGGCCTTGAGCAGGCGGCAATCGCCAAGAGCCTGTCGACGCTGCTGCGCGAAAGCTTCTTCGACGGACTGCGCATGGCGGCGATGATCCTGCCGAGCATCATGGCAGTCGGGCTCATCGGGCTTCTCGCCGCCAAGTTCACGCCGATCTTCGACATTCTCGGCCTGACGCTCTACCCCTTCACCTGGCTCGCGCAGTTCGGCCAGCCGATGCAGGCGGCAAAGGCGCTCGCCTCCGGTCTCGCCGAGATGTTCCTGCCCGCTATCCTGCTCAAGGAGGCCGTGCCCGAGGTGAAGTTCCTGGCCGCGGTGGTATCGGTCAGCCAGGTTCTGTTCCTGTCTGCCTCGGTCCCTTGCATGCTGGCGACCTCGATCCCGCTCAGCTTTCGCGATCTTCTCGTGATCTGGTATATTCGCGTCGTATTGAGCATACTGGTGACGGCGCCGATCATTTGGATCGGAACGTCGATGGGATGGCTCGGCTGACGATGATGCGAATTCTGCGCTCGAGCGAGTACAGGCATATGCCGTGGAAGAACGGCGGCGGAGAGACGGTGGAAATCGCCGTCTCTCCGGACCGTGCCACCATTGCCGATTTCGACTGGCGCATAAGCATGGCGACCGTCGCCACCAATGGCGCCTTCTCGATCTTTCCCGGGATCGACCGCACGCTGTCGATCCTGGAGGGTAGCGGGATGACGCTCGCGATCGAGGGCCGGCAACCGAAACTGCTGACCGCCTCGGACGCCCCCCTCACCTTTCCTGCCGATCTGCCGACATCTGCGACCCTCGCGGATGGCCCGGTCACCGATCTCAATGTGATGACACGCCGCCAGGCATTGAAACACCGCGTGCGCAGGATTCATGTCGAGGGCTCGCAGCCGGTGGCTACGAGCGCCCGCGATCTCGTTCTCTTCTGTCATCGCGGCAGCGTTGCGCTCGTGACCGAAGGCGTTTCCGCAACCCTGCACGGGCTCGACGCGGCGGTTCTCGTCCAGCCGGCCACGCTCACGCTCTCGGCCGACATCGCATCGGAAGTTTTCCTGATCGAGATCGGCCCGGCCTGAACGCCGCGCCATCATCGGTTGTTGTCTCGTCCGGAAACAGGGAGGCACGCCGTTTCAGCGCATGCCGAAGAGCAGCAGAATGCCGCCGACAACCATGAGCACGACGCCCAGCCAGTTGCGCAGCGGGCTCAGAAAGCGCAGCCCTTGCCCGCGCGGCTCAAGCGTCTGCTTGGGATTGCCTTGCGGCGGCTGGCTCAGCCGCCGCCGCCCGAGCGCCTCCCATGCCATGTAGAGAAGCCCGCTGATAAAAAGAACTGCACCGGTGAGAGTTGCCCACACGTGCGCCTCCTGCGGCTGCTGCTGCGTGTATCGCTGTTTCGACGGAACAGCGAACGATTAGACGGCGATGGAAACGCGGAGATGTCAGCGCATGCGCGTCTGAGGACGCACGATGTTCATCTGAAGCTCGTGGCTGGATGCAAATCGCCCGAGAACCCTGATCAGGCGGCGTTCCTCGGCCTTGTGGATGCCGGTGCGCCTGCAATACTCCGCCACATCCCAGACATGCCTGGCCTGGGATTTGTCGAGCTTTCCAATTTCTGCGTGTTTCATCCTGCGCCTCCCAACTGCGTTGGTACTAACGCCGGACGGGCACAAATGGTTCCGCGTCACGTCAAGTCCGGCGGACGCTCCCGGGGCCGGAACCGTTGCGCGCGGCTGCGGTTTCGACCATGACCGACCGGAGGTGATGTCATGACCCGAACCTGGGAGCGACTGGCGCTGATCGGCGCCGCCGTCATCATAATCGCCAGTGCGATTTTCTACGTCTATGTCGACCGCTTCCCCTCGACCAATTCCACCAGGATCGAGGACACCAAGGTCAATGCCGACGGCATCGAAACCATCGACGAAAATCCGCCGAGCGCCACGGGCGACAAGGATAATCCTTCGTGAGCCCTTCCCCTCGGGCGGGCTCGAATGGCACGCGCTCGCGAGGCCCAAACGGACCGGCTTGGACAAGGGGCATAGGGCGAACAGGCCGGAGCCGGCTCAAGGGCCTCAAGGGCCTCCTGCCATCGACCCCACGACCACCATCACCACCGCGTCGACGTCGATTTCTCCGTTGACCGCGAGCTTGTCTCCCGCCTGGCGGACCTGAAGCTTCGAAGGGTTTTCTGCCGCCTGCCGCTGAAGTTCTTCGATAACGGCATTGATGGCCTTCGCCTCCAGATTGCCTTCGTTCAGATGGCTGGTACCCATTTCCAGAAGACCCCTTCCTTTCGCTCGGGATAATACTTGAATTCGCACTCGAACCGCCGCCCGTATGCGGCTGCCTCGGTTAAAGCCGTTTCCGAGGGCGGGTTCATTCCCGTTCCCGGGGCGAACCAGTCCTCCAGGAGATCGTCGGGGATATAGGCCCCGATTCTCAAGGGAAGACTGGTCAATGCGGAATCCATCTCTTTCGGCGCCGGCATGCGATCCTCCTGACCGACCCGGAGCGGGATGAGGAAAAGTGTGTGCGATTTTCCGCCCGCATCCCGCTCCAACTTCTTGGAATCGATCACGGTTGTGTTTTTGGGTCAACAGACCTAAAAACATCGTGATCTGGAGCATTTCCGCTCCGCCAATGCTCTAACCTTTCGTTGCCGCAACTCCGGGCGAAAAACGCCGCGCACTTTCCCGGAATTGCGAACAAAGCCGGCGCCGGGAAGTTCCGTCGCGGCTCATTCGTACAGACAATGCGGCCGTCGACCGAGCGTTGCCGTTCGTTGCAGCGTGCTGAACGGCGCCGTGCGTCCGGAAACGCGCGGCACCATATGCTGGCGGCCGTTCGGCTATACTACCAGAAGAGGCTCAACCTATGCGAGGACATCCCGGCCGATTTGCGAAATAGACGGTCGTAAGCCGACCGCGGCGGCCGACACCGTCGACCGCAACCTCGCGGCGCGTGATCGACCGGATATCCGGATCGCGAATTCCAAGCCGATAGGCGCGACGGATGGCCTGACGCTCGCTGCAGCCGCGAGACGGACGATAATCATAGTCGTCATCGTCGTATCTGCGATCACGCAGCTGCGGACCGTCCGGACCGATATACAGGTCGAATGACTGGGCTGACGAAGCAGAAGGTACAGCAGCCGCCGCGCCGCCCAAAATCAACCCGGCCGCGAAAAGCCTGCCGATGTTCATGACTTCTCCTCCATGCTCTCATTTGAGAGTTTGCTTAAACTCATATCTGAACGGCAGGGGAGCGGATTGGTTCCGCCCTTGAATGGCATTTGGCATGCGGTGGACTGGGAGAGGGTGCTAACGCGGACGCCCAAGACGTCGCGCGGTTGCGAGGCGCGGGCATATCGAGCGACATGGCTTGACTTCTCGTTTGAACGACACAATTTATTTAACTTGTTCCCAAATTGGGAATAAGAGAAGTCATGCAAATCATAGCGAAGTCCACTTTGAGAGTGTTTTGGGAACGACACCCTCGAGCAGAGACGCCCCTCAAAATCTGGCACGCTGTGGTAACCAATGCGGTATGGACGGGGCTAGCCGATGTGAAGGCGATGTTCGGCGCCAATGTCGATTTTGTGAGCGACAACCGCATCATATTCGACATCTCAGGCAACAAATATCGCCTTATCGTCCACGTCGCATATCCGTTCAAAAGAGTGCTGATCAAGTTTGTTGGCACTCATAAAGAGTACGACGACATAGACCCGGAGACAGTGAATGGACAACATTCGCGCCATCAGGAACGATGATGACCTTGCATGGGCTATTGCAGAGGTCTCAAAGTATTTTGACAACGAGCCGGAAATCGGGACCGAGGAAGCAGACCGCTTCGATATTCTTTCGACCCTCATTGAGGCTTACGAGAATGAGCACTATGCCATTGAGGCACCAGAGCCAGTCGATCTGATAAAGGCCCACATGGAGATGTTCGGTCGTACACAGGCCGATCTCGCTGAGCTTTTTGGTTCCCGTTCGCGTGCCTCTGAGGTTTTGAATAAGAGGCGTGCTCTCACTGTCGATATGATCCGCAAGCTTCACAGGGAATGGGGGATTCCCTCAGATTGCCTCGTTGAGCCATACCATCTCGTCGAACGCGAACGGGTCATCGACTCCGAATTATCGGTGATAAAGATGGTAGCGGAGGAGGGATTCGAACCCCCGACACAAGGATTATGATTCCTCTGCTCTAACCTACTGAGCTACTCCGCCGCCGGTGCCGTGAAGCTTCTGAACGAAGCCCGTCTTGGCTGGTCGGGCGGCTTATAAGGCGCTGTTCCGGCTAGTGTCAAGCAATGTCTTCGGGAAAAAGCGATGTTTTCCCGCCACGCCGGGATCCCCCGCTTTACGCTGCCGCCGGCGCCTGCAAAAGCGCCTTCAGCGCCGCTTCCGCGGCCGGCTCGCGCTCGGACCTGCGGATGAAGCCGCCGCCATAGACGCGCGCATCCTCGCCGGTGCCGGAATAGAGCGCGCAGGCCTGGCCGGGCGCGACGCCCGCCTCGCCTTCGACGAGCTCGACATAGAGCCCTTCGGCATCGCTCTTGAGCACCGCCGGGGCGGGGCGGCGGGTGGAGCGCACCTTGGCAAAGCATTCGAAGCCCTGCCCGGCTGCCGCCTCCAGTTCCTCGTCACCCAGCCAGTTGACGTCGCGCAGGTAGACGCGGCGCGTCTCCAGAGCCTCCTTCGGGCCGACGATCACGCGGCGCGAACGGGCGTCGAGATAGACGACATAGAGCGGCTCGCCGGTCGCGACACCGATGCCGCGGCGCTGACCGATCGTGTAATGCAGGATACCCTCGTGCGCGCCCAGCACGCGACCGTCGAGATGGACGATTTCGCCGGCAAGCGCCGCGTTCGGCTTCAGCTTCGAGACGATGTCGCTGTATTTGCCCTGGGGCACGAAACAGATGTCCTGGCTGTCGGCCTTCTTGGCGACGACAAGGCCCATCTCCTCGGCGAGCGCCCGGGTCTCGCTCTTCGGAAGACCGCCGAGCGGGAAGCGCAGATAGTCGATCTGCTCCTGCGTTGTCGCAAAGAGGAAATAGCTCTGGTCGCGCTCGGCGTCGGCCGGCCGATAGAGCGCGCGCTGGCCGGCATAACGCGGCTTCGGGCTCGGCCGCGACCGGATGTAATGGCCCGTGGCGAGCGCGTCGGCGCCGAGTTCCTTGGCGGTCGCGAGCAGGTCGGCGAACTTGACCGTCTGGTTGCAGGCGACACACGGGATCGGCGTCTCGCCGGCGATATAGCTTTCGGCGAAGGGGTTGATCACCGTCTCGCGGAAACGCGCCTCGTAATCGAGGACATAATGGGGAATGCCGATCGTCTCGCAGACGCGCCGGGCGTCGTCTATATCCTGACCGGCGCAGCAGGAGCCGGCCCTGTGCACCGCCGCGCCATGGTCGTAAAGCTGAAGGGTGATGCCGAGAACGTCGTAGCCCTCGCGTTTGAGAAGCCCCGCCACGACGGAAGAATCGACGCCGCCGGACATGGCGACGACGACGCGCGTATCTTCGGGCTTGCGGTCAAAATCGAGACTGTTCACGGGATCCAATCCGGCATCCGGGCGCGGCTCCTGTGCCGGCACCCTGTTTCACGCTTGAGGCCGCACGGCGGTACATGAGGGCGGTGCGGCATTTTCTGAAGGGTTTACGCCCTTGCGGTATTTTTTTCGTGCATATCGTCACCCAAACCGCTGCTCGGTGCCGGGCGGCATGCATCAGACTTTTCCGTGCCGCGACATATAGAAACTTGCGCCCGTCACGGCAAGAGCGGACGCGGAACGTCGGCGAAGCGCGATCCGTCAGATCAGCTTCATCCGCATCGCCCGGGCGATCGCCTGCATGCGGTTGACGGCGTCGAGCTTACGGGTCGCGCTCTTGAAATAGCTGCTCACCGTATAGGCGGATATTCCGAGAATGATGGCGATCTCGTCGCTGCTCTTTCCCGCCGCCGCCCAGCGCAGACATTCGACCTCCCGGCTCGAGAGCTTCTCGCGGGCGCCGCTGCCGGCATCGAAGGTACGCTCGAGGCATTCGAAAAGCTGCAATAGCGCCAGATAGAGCGTCGCACGCTCGGCGCCGGCCGGCTCGTCGCGCGTGCCGGAAAGCACTGCCACAAAAGGCTCGCCATAGGTCGTGTGCAGCAGCACCGCGAAGTGACCCATACCGGCATGGGGCGGGAGGCGGAAAACCGCGGCCTTGCCCGCGCCCTTGCCCGCGGGCTCCATGAGTTCAGGGCCGCCGGTGACGGGCAGCTTCGTCTGGCGCAGCCGCTCGACCAGCTCGCTCGTCTGGAACGTATCGCCGGCATCATACTGCCGCACCAACTCGGCGGGCCAATTGCTCAGCACGAGACGCTCGGAAAAGCGTTGCTCGTCGGCGAGAGGCAGGCGCGCAATCATGAAATGCGCGAAGCCGTAGCGCGAGATCAGCCGCCGCAGCAGATGCAGGAGCTCGTACTCCGTGCGTACCGAGGCGGGGTCGATCTCGAAAGGCATGTTCGTTTCGGCCTCACGCCGCGAGGCCGGTTCGTTCGAATCCTTCATTCCGGTCACCGTGCTGCCGGCGTTGCCGCCGCTATGGAGACTAAGGCGGTCTTGGCCCGGTGGGGCTGAGAGCGCCGCCCTGCCCGCGCCGCGGGCATGAGCCGCGCCGCCCGCAAACTGCGTGACGCCCGGATCTAGACCGGGAGCGTGCACGTGGACGCCCGTTTGATCCGGCGCCCTGCTATCGCTCCAGTCGAAGTGAAATGTGGTGATTGCATGGCCTGCATGGCGAAAAGTCGTGGAAGGCCCGCCGTTCCCTTGCGTCACGAACAGCCGCCCTTGCGAACCATCCGTGGCCGAGGCCGCTCAAATGATGATCAAATGGTTATCGAGGGTTTAGGCAATTATTAAATGTGGCAAGCTAAGGTCACAGCCATATGGTCTTGAGTTTGTGTAGAGAGTCCCATGACCGAAATGATGCGTCCACGCGTGAAATATGTCATCGGCCCCGATGGCAGTCCTTTGACGATCGCGGACCTGCCGCCGGCCAATACCCGGCGCTGGGTCATCCGCAGGAAGGCTGAAGTCGTCGCCGCCGTGCGTGGTGGCCTGTTGAGCCTCGAAGAGGCATGTGAGCGTTACACGCTGACCGTAGAGGAATTCCTCTCCTGGCAATCCTCGATAAATGACCATGGTCTCGCCGGCCTGCGCACGACGCGCATCCAGCAATATCGCCACTGATCAATCCCTGCAGGGCCATAATTCGAGCCGGCGGCTGGGGTGTTCCCGAGCCGCCGGTTTCGTTTTTGCCGATTTGACGATAAAACCATCCAGCACATCATGCTGCAGCTACGGTATCGCCACCAACGCATGGGAACGAAGGACGCCCGATGGACATCGCCCAGGAAGAAACGGATACTAAAGGCCGCTACACGGCGACGCTCGACGGCCACACCGGGGAGATGACCTATTCCAGGTCGTCGCCGCATCTCATAATCGTGGACCACACCTTCGTTCCGGACGCCTTGCGCGGCAAGGGCGTCGGCCAGGCGCTGGCCCTCCACGCGATCGAAGAGGCCCGCAAGGGCAGCTGGAAGATCATCCCGCTCTGCCCGTTCATGCGCGCCCAGGTCATGCGCCATCCGGAGTGGCGGGATGTAATCCAGGGCTGACGGGACCCCTTTTCCTACCCATCGGCCCGAAAATCGGAATCGATTTTCCGAAAGCACGCTGCGTCGGTTTAATAGTTGGAGCGCTCTTTGTGCGTGCATTTCCACGCACGGCGCTCCAAGGCACCGCGCGTCTCATCAGATACGCGGTGCCGTAGCTGCTCTCTCAGGCGCGCAGCCGCGCGCCCGTATCCCTCTCCTCAAGCGCTGCTGCCCTCGCATATTCCGCCTGCACCTCCTCGAGCGCGAGCTCGGCCGCATCCTGCTGCATCTTCAGTTCGCGAATGGAAACCTGGAGATTATCGGCCCGCTGGCGGGCAGCCTTGGCGAAGGTGGGGTAGGCGAAGTGCGATGGGTCGGAAATTCCCGACTTCTTCTCCTCGAAGACGATCTGGTTCTCCAGATCCTTGGTCATGCGCTCGAACTCGGCCATCATCATTTGAAGCTGGCTGAGCTGGCGCTGCTTTTCCCGAACCTGAAATTCCTTCAGTCGGACTAGGCTCTCACGTGCTTTCATACGCAATACTCCCGTGGATACCGAGACCCCGGTTACTGTTCCCGAGCGGAATAAGGGAAAGGTGTGACGAAGATCTCCGCCCGCATCCCGCTCTAACTCCTTCTAGCCGACCACATTCAGATCCCGGACTCCCGGAATCGTCGCGATCTGCGGCCCGTTGTGCCGGCCCAACCGAGCCGGAAACAAAAATCGACCGCGGCCTTAACAAATGCCTACCGCTGGTAACCTTTCGTTTACGGGCATCGTTAATCATAGGTGCGATGATTTAAGGCTCCGTAAATGCTGATGCATGAAATGTGGACTTTCGAGCATTTACGAGTCGGTAGAGTCAGTTAACGGCATTCCCTCATATATCACATGAGGAGTGCAATTTCAGATTTACGTTTTGAATCAGGGGACTGCTAAAAATATTTAACATTTTCGATACACCTTGCCAGAGTGAATCAGAATTTGTTAACCATTTGGTGGCAGCCTCCAAATCAGGCAACGACTGGATCCGTATCGCGTAAGGATGCCACGACAACCTTGGGCGGCGGAAAAGGGGAAGACTATGCGGGTTCTACTGATCGAAGACGACAGCGCGACGGCTCAGAGCATCGAGCTCATGCTCAAGTCCGAAAGTTTCAACGTCTACACCACCGATCTCGGTGAAGAAGGCGTCGATCTCGGCAAGCTTTACGACTACGACATCATTCTCCTCGACCTGAACCTGCCGGACATGTCCGGTTACGAAGTTCTGCGAACGCTGCGTCTGTCGAAAGTCAAAACACCGATTCTCATCCTTTCGGGTATGGCGGGCATCGAGGATAAGGTCCGCGGCCTCGGCTTCGGCGCCGACGACTATATGACCAAGCCTTTCCACAAGGACGAGCTGGTGGCTCGTATCCACGCGATCGTGCGCCGCTCCAAGGGCCATGCCCAGTCGGTCATCTCGACGGGCGAGCTGATCGTCAACCTGGACGCCAAGACCGTGGAGGTCGGCGGCCAGCGCGTGCATCTGACGGGCAAGGAATACCAGATGCTGGAGCTGCTCTCGCTGCGCAAGGGCACGACGCTCACCAAGGAAATGTTCCTGAACCACCTTTACGGCGGCATGGACGAGCCGGAGCTGAAGATCATCGACGTCTTCATCTGTAAGCTGCGCAAGAAACTCGCCAATGCCGCCGGCGGCGCCAATTACATCGAAACCGTCTGGGGCCGCGGCTATGTGCTGCGCGAGCCGGAAGGCAGCGACTACCTGGAAACCGCCTGATTTCCGGCATTACCGGGCCGCGAAAACCCCGCATCCGCCCCCTGCCCCCAAAAGCAGCCGAACCCGCCTAGTCTGGGCGGGTTTTTTGTTGTTACCCTTCGCCTGCCCCGCACTGTGCTCGAAAGAAAACAGGAAACGGATTGGCGGGCAAAGATGATCGAGATTTTAGAGAAAGCCGGTTGAGTGTCGCTGCCCTTCGGGGGCCGCCACTCAGCTCAAAGCCTCGGGGCTGGCCGAATTTCCGGCACAAACAGGGATCAAGGGTAGACCCCGCGCAGATGAATGCCTGCGGGCTCTGTATCAGGCTGCCATGGACTGACCGGCGAAAACACTCGTCAGTATCTTGCGGTCGAAAGGCTTCAGCAGGAAATCGTCGGCACCGGCCCGCTTGCCGGCCATCATCTTCTTAAGATCCGCCTGGACGACACAGTAATAGATCCGCACCGAAGCGCCCTCAGGCAGGCGCCGGATATTGCCGATCAGGTCGAGCGCACCGTCTAGGCCCGCGTCGACGATAAGGATGTTCGGCAGTTCGGCCTCGCATCGCACCAGCGCTTCAAGGCTGCTCGGCGCCTCGGAAACCAGGAATCCCATTCCCGACAGGATGCGCTTCCCGACCTTGCGCACAACATCCGATCCGTCAGCAATCATCAAGCGCCGCACGTCCATCTCCTTCCCGCTTCGCCACACGCGAAACCATCTCCATCACGCAATCCTATACGGATTTGGCAAAGAAACAGTTACCGCGGTGACGCGGCATCACCCGCCGCGCTGAAATCCGCCGGTGCTTCCCGTCGGTTGGAGCGATGCGGTCGTGAAGCATGCGGGAGGGCGCATGAGTCCTCCCGTCACCAGAGCAATGAGACGATGGAAACGGCCAGATGTGCCGAAAGCCGCGCGCGGTTCCGCCTCAGGCGCTCACCGTTTCGGGCGCTACGACGCGAGCGGTGAAGACGATCGCTTCGCCGGTCGATACGACGTCGATCGCCATACCGGCCTCTTCCGCCAGGAGCACGGTGTAATAGGGCTGGATCGAATGGGCGTCGACCGCCTCTTCCGGCGTGCCGGAGATGAGCTCCACCAGCTTCGGCGGCACGCGCATCATCCGCCCCTTGGCACTGAGGGTGAATATCGCGTCGAACTCCGGATTTTCCAGAGTGATGTCGATGACGCCGCCACGCGGGATCGAGCCATAAGCGATCAGGAACAGGTTCAGGAGCAGCTTGACGCGGTTCTTGGCGATGATCGCGCGCGGTCCGTTCCAGTTGACCTCGGTCTTCTTCTCCGAGGCGGCAAAATCCTTGGCGGCCTTCTCGGCCTCGCCGGTGTCGATCGAGGCGCCGACCGAGCCCGATGCCCCGAAGGCAAGGCGCGCGAATTTCAGCCGTACGGACGCATTGAGCGCGCTGGTGCGAATCAGGTCCATCGCATCCGCATCGGCGCCGCCCTCGTCGAGGAGTTCGAGACCGTTGTTGATGGCGCCGACCGGCGAGATGATGTCGTGGCAGACGCGGCTGCACAGCAGCGCGGCCAGATCGTGTCCCGTCAACGTCAGATTCGGATTCTTTGCCATCATTCTTCCTTGCTCGCTTCAAACCGGATCACGGGCTGTCGCGGCGCCGGGCGCGCATAAGCCCGACGCAGCTCCCGCACGGTCGTGAGTAAGATCATGAGGCGGGCGGTCGTGCCATATGTCGATAAGCCATAATGACATCACATTTGGTAAACCGATTGTTAAGATGATCCGTTCAAATTGTAGGAGCACCCCGATTTCAGGTGGGTTCCTGGAAGCCGATAAGGTGCACTCGTTCCAAATGCTAGTGCGTTCCGCGCGCACGCTTGTGAAAAATGGCCCGTGCCGGCACCGACGGCGCAGCCGATGGAAGAGCCGGTCATGACGGCCGGCGCGCGAGCCGCTTTCGCGCCCCGACGGAGGAAACGATGCAGCCGATGATGAAGACCACCCTGATGGCTGTCCGCGCTATTGTGACCATGATGGCCCTGGTGGCCAGCACCCTGATCGCCGGCACCTCTGGCGCACAGGCGCAATCCCAAAACTCCAGCCAGTACACGATGCAGGAGATCGTCGACGCCGGTCACGGTTTCTTCGGCGAAACGTCCGGGGGCCTTGCAAAGGTCGTCGAGCGCGCCTTCGAGCGCTATGGTCTGCCGAACGGCTATATCCTCGGCCAGGAAGGATCCGGTGCCTTCATCGCCGGCGTCACCTATGGCGAGGGCGAGCTCCATACCAAGAATGTGGGGCAGCACAGCGTCTTCTGGCAGGGCCCGTCGCTCGGGCTCGACTGGGGTGGCCAGGGCAGCCGCGCCATGATGCTCGTCTACAATCTGCCGAGCGTGCCGGCTCTCTACAAGCGCTTCGGCGGCGTCTCCGGTTCGGCTTACGTGGTCGCCGGCGTCGGCATGACGGTGCTGACGGACGAACATGTCGTGGTGGTGCCGATCCGCACCGGCATCGGCGCGAGGCTCGGCATCAATGTCGGCTATCTCAAGCTGACGCAGCAGCCGACCTGGAACCCCTTCTGAAGCGCCCGCGCCACGGCGCCGATGAACCCTGCCCGAAAAGACGTGCAAGCTTGCGGTAATTGTTGCAGCATTTCCCGCATCATGCTTACTGCATGAACGCGAATGACTGCCTGCTGCAGACCCGGTCCACACTGAAACGGCCAGCACGTGATTGAATATGCGCTCCTCTTTGCCCTGGGCTTCCTGACGGCGGTCGTCATCGGCCTTCTCGTCGCCCCTGCCATCCAAAGGCGCATCGTGCGCTTTGCGGAGGACAGGCTGAAGGCAACGATGCCTCTGAGCCCGCAGGAAGTGCGCGCGCAAAGGGATGCGGCGCGCGCGACCTATGCCGTCGAAAACGCCAAGACGCTTCAGTCGTTGCGCCGCGAGCGCGACAAGGCTGTCGCGCTGATGGTGCAGCACGAAAGGACCCTGAGGGACACGCGCCATCTGGTGAGCGAAAACACCGAACTTCAGGCGCAGCTGGCGGATATGAACGTCGAGGCGGCCACCATGCGCTCTACCATCCGCCGGCTGGAACAACGCCTGGAAAGCATGGAGGCGGCTGCCAAAAGCTCGGCACGAGAGAACGGCGCGCATTCCGAGACCGTCCGCGCGCTGCAGAGCCGGATCGACAAGCAGAGCGCGGACCTCGATGGCCTCAAGATAGACCTTGCGGCGCGCGACACCGAAATCGAGCACCTGAAGAGCCGGATGCGAGCGATCCAAGACGACCGCGAGACTTTGCGCGCCGACCTGGAGGCGGAAACCGCCCGCGCCGGGGAAATGGAGCAGCGCCTCACCCAGGACGAGACACGCATGCATCAACTCGAAAACCGCCTCGCCCGCGAAACGGCGGCCAACGCCGATCGCGAGAGTGCCCTCGAACAACGCGCGGCAGAGATCGCCCATTTGAGGTCGCAGGTCAAAACGCGCGGTGCGAAGCGTTCGAAGCATGCGGACGAGCACGACGCTACGACGGATGGCCTCGACACGGCCGCACTTTCCGACGATCTCAGAAACCGGGCGACAGCGCTTTCCGAACGCCTTGTCGGTTCCAAATCGGCTGCTCACGATGAGGCGCTCCGCGAGGAGATGGCCGAAATCGCGGCAGGCATGGTCATCCTGACGGCGACGCGCGAGGGCAACACCTCGCCCATACACGGCCTTCTTGCCGGCGAAGATGCCGAAGGGCGGGCAGGCCGAAGGAGCCTGGCGCGGCGGGTGAAGGAGATGCTGGAGCCCGAATGAGATCAGGCCGGGGATGCCGGCGGCATGCCCCTTGTATCTGCACCCATCGTGCCGAAACGCTCGCCGTTCCGCTCAAACCCTGCCGTTGATGCTTGCAACCTGATGAAGCGCGATGCCGGCCGCCATCGCCACGTTGAGGCTGTCCAGGCCGGGCCGTTGCCGGATGCGGGCCGTGCGAATTTCCGAAAGTATCGTTTCGGGCAGCCCCTCGCCCTCGGTGCCGACCAGCAATGCGGTGCGCGGCGCCGGCGGGATCGCGGTGATGTCGGCGGTGCCGCGCGGGGACAGACCCCAGAGGACGAAACCTGCCGTCTGAAGACGTTCGATCAGCTCCGCCGCTGTACCCTCGCGCGCGAAGGGCAGCGTCAGCACCGACCCCACGGATACGCGGATTGCCTTGCGGTACACCGGATCGCAACTCATCGAGTCCATCAGCACTGCATCGACCCCGAAGGCCGCAGCGTTGCGAAAGAGCGACCCCATATTGTCGTGATTCGATATTCCGCAGGCGGCGAGCACGAGGCTCGACTGCGGTAATCCTGCAATCAGCGCATCGCGGCCGGGCGCAGCATCGCGCCGGCCGAGCGCCAGCACGCCGCGATGCATGTTGAACCCGGCGATCGCGTCGAAGACGCGGCCGGCCGCCACATAGACCGGAACGTCCGGCGGAAACTGCGCGAGCAGGTCCGCGATACCGGCCACCCGGCTCTCGAGGAGCAGGATCGCCTCGGCTGCGATGCCGCGCCTTTCGCGATGCGCGGCCGCAAGCATCCTGAGCACGACGGTCCCCTCGGCGATGAAGCGGCCCTGCCGTCCCGTCAGATCGCGCTCCTTGATCGACAGGAACCCGGCTATGCGCGGGTCCGCCGGATCGTCGATGCGAAGGAGAGGTTCAGTCATATCGTCAGTTGGTCCTGACAGTGACGTCGGCGACGATGCGGCCGGCCCTGATGTCGAAAACGATCGCACGCGGCTCCGCACCGGGCAGGCTGCCGTAGAAGACGAGCTGCGAGCCGGAAAGCGCCACATTGCTCACCGAGAAGCCGGCCGGCAGCGCCGCGATGGCGCTCACCGGCGCATCGCCGGGCACGCTCAAGGCCGGCTGCGCCGCCTCGGCGCTTCCGTCCGTGCGGGTCAGCTTGTAGACAATGGCTCCGAGGACGGCCATAAGCATCACCAGCATCACGCCGGCCGAGACGAGTTGCAGGCGCACCATCTTGCGACGGACGTTCTCCATCGCTGGATCAAGCGGCTTGTCTTCCTGTTCTTCAGGCTCGATTGCGGTCATGGTCGGCTTTCTATCGGAATTGGAACGGAATGAACGATCCCTTTAAACAAGCGCCCGGCAATAGGAAAGTCCTGACGGCAGGCGATGACGCGGCCGGGCGCCTCGACGCCTTCCTGACGGAAGCGCTTGCGGGCGAGTTTTCCCGCAATCGCATCAAGGGCCTGATCGAGCAAGGAGCCGTCTCGATCAACGGCGCGACCGTCACCGAACCGAAGCGAAAGGTTCACCCCGGCGACTCCTTCCGGATTGCCCTGCCCGAGCCGGAGGATCCCGAACCCAAGGGTGAGGCGATCCCGCTCGACGTGCTTTACGAGGATGCCGACCTGATCGTACTGGTCAAGCCGGCCGGCCTGGTCGTGCATCCCGGCGCCGGCAATTGGACGGGAACCCTCGTCAACGCGCTCATCCACCATTGCGGCGACAGCCTTTCCGGCATCGGCGGCGTCAAGCGCCCCGGTATCGTGCATCGCCTCGACAAGGACACGAGCGGCGTCATGGTGGTCGCGAAGAACGATGCCGCACACCGCCACCTTTCGGATCAGTTCGCCGACCACGGCCGCAGCGGGCCGCTCGAGCGCGCCTATCGCGCCGTAGTCTGGGGCCGGCCGCGCCAATTGAAAGGCAAGATCGACGCGCCGCTGGGGCGGGCCGGCGACCGGACGAAACGGGCCGTCAAACGCGAAGACAGCGACGATGCACGCGAGGCGATCACGCATTACGAGGTGATCGAGCGCTATCACGAGAAACCGGACGGCACCTCTCTCGCCTCCACCGTCGAGTGCCATCTGGAGACCGGGCGTACCCACCAGATCCGCGTGCACATGGCCCATATCGGTCATCCGCTGATCGGCGATCCGGATTACGGCGCGGCCTTCCGCACCAAGGCCAATCTGCTGCCGGAACCGGCGAGAGCCGCCGTCAACCGCTTTCCACGACAGGCCCTGCACGCCTTCATGCTGCAGTTCGAACACCCCGCAACCGGCGAGACCATGCATTTCGAAACGCCTGTGCCGGCGGATATTCAGGAATTGATCGCGGCGCTGCGGGTCGGAGCCCCTTGAATTTGCGTGTGAAGATTCCAATCTTATAGGCGTTTCAACCCGCCGATTTCTTTCTCCAGTTTCACGACAGCGTGAAACTGGATTCCTTGAATCATGCTTTCGCCGCACTTATCTATTAGCCTCGTGGGGTCTTGGATGAAGACCCACAGGCCCGGCCTGCCGTCCCGGAGGCCGGCGACGCACAAAGGGGGTGCTTCATGGCCCGCAATACCTTGCCGACCATCGCTGCTGGAGAGGGCGGTCTCAACCGCTATCTCGACGAAATTCGCAAATTTCCCATGCTCGAGCCGCAGGAAGAGTACATGCTCGCCAAGCGGTACCAGGAGCATGACGACCGCAAGGCCGCGCACAAGCTCGTAACGAGCCATCTTCGCCTCGTTGCCAAGATCGCGATGGGTTATCGCGGCTACGGTCTGCCGATCGGCGAAGTCATTTCCGAAGGCAATGTCGGCCTGATGCAGGCGGTCAAGAAGTTCGAGCCGGATCGCGGCTTCCGCCTCGCGACCTACGCCATGTGGTGGATCAAGGCTGCCATCCAGGAATACATTCTGCGTTCGTGGTCCCTGGTCAAAATGGGCACGACGGCCAACCAGAAGCGCCTGTTCTTCAACCTGAGACGGCTGAAAGGCCGCATTCAGGCTCTCGATGAAGGCGATCTCAAGCCGGAACAGGTGAAGGAGATCGCCACGACCCTGAAGGTCAGTGAGGAAGAGGTCGTCTCGATGAACCGTCGCCTTTCTGGCGACGCTTCGCTCAATGCGCCGATCAAGGCGAGCGAAGGCGATTCCGGCCAGTGGCAGGATTGGCTGGTGGACGATCACGACAATCAGGAGCAAATCCTGATCGAACAGGACGAACTCGAGAGCCGCCGCGCACTGCTGGCCAATGCCATGAAGGTTCTGAACGACCGTGAGCGCCGGATTTTCGAGGCCCGCCGCCTCACCGAGGAGCCGATAACGCTGGAGGATCTCTCGACCGAGTTCGACATCAGCCGCGAGCGCGTGCGGCAGATCGAGGTTCGGGCCTTCGAAAAGGTGCAGGAGGCCGTGCGCAAGGCTGCGCTGGAACGGGCCAGTGCGCTGCGCGTGGTTGAAGGCGCTTAAGGCCTACGCATTCACCCACAACGAAAGTCCCGGCTGGAGATCCAGCCGGGATTTTTCATGTCTTCATGTGTTCTGACACTGCGCACTTCCGGATGGGCGGCGGCCGCGAGATGGATAATGGCGTTGAAGCTCTGGTCGGTTTTGTCGGCACGGATGGCGATGCGCTTGAATTCCATGAGTACCGACCGAGCAGCAGCTCAAGTGCTACAGCGACCTTTGCGCGTCTCGTAAGACGCGCGGCGCTGTAGGAAAGTTTTCGGAGGACTGCAATCTCTCCTCATCCTCATCACAGAGATCCAGCAGCGCCGCGTCTGCGGCGCGGAAGAGCCTTTCCAGCCCAAGGACTTGGTCTGGCTGGATTCCTGTGACAAGCACAGGAATGAGGGACCGGGGATGTGCGGCTACTACATCGAAGCGAAGCGGGACGCTGTACACGGGCGTGACCCGCGACCTTCCGCGCCGCCTCGCTATCTTCACGGTTTATGAAGCGCGCCGAGGGACCGCACCCTCTCAACCTCATCGCGGTGCTCGTCACAGGGACGAGGCGATCAAACAAGCGGCGGCGGGTGGCCTGGATCTCAACAGGCCTCAGACTATTGCCCGCTGGAAGCTGTGCTGCCGGGACTTCCCCAAGCCTGCAAGGCCTTGTTGAAGGCGTCCGCTCCGCCCTGCCCTTTCTCCAGGGTGAGGAGAGCGCGGCGGCCGTTGCGGTAGGTGATCGGGATATCGATCCAGCTGCGGCTGCGCAGAAGTTCGGTGTTGTTGCTGACCGCTTCGGCAAAATCGTTGAGTGCGATCATGTGGAAGTCGTCGGTGATCTTCGCCGGAACGGCGATCAGCGGATCGCCGCGGTCCTGCTCGGTTCGCTTCATCGAGACGCGCTGGACGCCGTCTATGGCGCCGCCCTCGAAGCTCTCGGGCAGCGAAAACACGAATTCGATCACGTGGCTTGCCGGCAAGGACGGATCGGCATTGCGCTTGATGGTCATCAGAGCCGTGAGGCCACGATCGGGAACCGTGATCTGCGCCTGGATGGCGGGCTCGGGCTTGGCATCGCCGCCTGGCGACTCCTCCTTGATCGACCAGGCAACGGTGCCGGGAATCGCGGTCGGCGAGGACTGGCCGAGCCTCTCTTCATAGAGGAACATCTTCTCGCCATCGGCGACGGAAACCTCGGGCTGCGCTGCTGCCTCGCTGGCGGTCTGGCCGGGCACCGGCGAGGCTGTCTGATCCGCTGCCGCCTGTTGCACGCCGGCATTGGCGTTCGGCGGCTCTACCGCATGCGTCCGTGCAGCGACGGATTTGCCTTCCTGAGAAGCGGCCGTCTCGGTCGCGACGGCAGGTCCCTCGTCCCTTTCCGTTCCATCGGCAAGCAGCCGCTGGGTGAACTTGGTGGAAGCAGCATCGGAAAGCGCCGTATTTTCCTCGGTGCCGGACTGTTCGGCCGGTTGGTTCGCCGGCTCGGCCTCGCCACCGGGTGTCGCCGGTGCCGGCGTCTCGGCGGGATCGCTCGGCATGATCTTCGCGACCATGCCCGTGAGCCAGGCATTGCCCGCCTCTCTATTCTGCCAGTAGGCGTAGCCGCCGGCGCCGAGGAGAAGCACGACCGCCCCGCCGATCGCCAGGCGTTTGATGCTGAACCGGCTGGGCTTGGGCGTGGCGCGATAGGACGCGGGGCGAGCGGGAACCGCAGGCGGCGCGGCAAGGCTGCTGTCTTTGTCCTTGTTGCTCGCCGAACCATTCGCCGTCCGGCCGTCGTCCTCAAAACCGAGCAGATCGTCGACATGATCCCAGGCAGTGCCGGCACGCTCTTCCTGGTTCGCGGCGGCCGGAGCCTTCTCGACGGGCCACGACCATTCGGAAATTTCCGGCTCGTCGGCCGGCCGGTCCTTCTTGCTTTCGGTACCTTGGGCGAAGGGATCGCTGTCGTCGAATGACCAGGAGCGCGCTGCATCCGCCTCGCCGCTATGCTGTTCCGTTTCGGCCTTTTCCGGCTCGACCGGATGTATCCCCAGCCGCTCGGGCTCGGCCGGCGACGTCTCGTCCTGCCTATGGTCTTCCGGCTCGACCGGGACCTCGCTCGGCCGTGGCGAGGGGGTGGTATCCTCCCATTCGGGCAAAGCCCACTCGGATGGTCCCCGCCTGTCCGGCACATCATCGGCCTGGACCTCCACCGGCGTCGCCTCGTCCGGTGCCGGCTCGGCCGGATATGATTCGACCTCAGCCTCATCGCGGCTGACATCCTGCGGATCGGGCTCGGCGGCCGTCACGTCTTGGGCAGGATGTTCCTGCTGCGCATCGGCTTCGGCGGCCGGTTGCTGTTCCTCGGCCGGCTCATCCCGTTGCGGAACGGCGGCGGCAGCGTCGGCCGGCTCCTCTTCGTGAAGCGGTGCCTCGTCGCGCATGTCGACCGTGGGTGCCTCGGCAACCGGTGCGGGCGGCTCCTCATCGGGGGCCGATTGCACAAGATCTTCGGGCTCTTCGGGGGCGGCGTCCGAAGCAGGCTCTTCGACCGGCGTTGGGGCGGTCTGCTCCGTTTCGACGGATGCGGCCGGCAGTGCCTCGGGCTCCGCCTCCTGCGTTACCGGTGTGGCGGCCTCGTCGCCCGGCGGTGCTTCGAGCGTATCCGGCTCGAGAGCTTCGGTTTCCTCGACCGGCGGCAGGGCTTCGGCGTGCTCGCTTTCAACCTCGGAGATTGCCTGTTCCAGCTTGTTGAGCTGGCGGTTGATCATGTCGTCCGACGGCCGGGGGTTCATGCTCTCGAGCTGGCGGCGCACGGCACCGCGCGCCTTCTCGTAGACCCTGCCTCGCATTTCCAGTGTGTTTTCCGACAGGCCGTCGACCGTCCTGCGAATAACTGCAACAAAATCCGCCATCAGTACTTTCTCAATTTCCAGACCCGCGGCAATTGCCGCGTCGCCGCTTTCCTTGCGCCGACACTAGCCCTCAAAAGGGTCCGTCACAAGTATCGTGTCGTCCCGTTCCGGGCTGGTCGAAAGTAGCGCGACCGGCGCGCCGATCAGTTCCTCGACCTGGCGAACATACTTGATCGCCTGCGCCGGAAGATCGGCCCAAGTGCGGGCGCCCACCGTCGATTCTTTCCATCCCTCGAGCGTGATATAGACCGGCTTTGCCGAAGCTTGCTGTGCCTGACTTGCGGGAAGATGGTCGATCTGCTGTCCATCCAGAGTATAGCCGACGCAAATCTTCAACTCGTCCAGCCCGTCGAGCACGTCGAGCTTGGTGAGCGCTATGCCCGTGATGCCGTTAGCGGCCACCGACTGGCGCACCAGCGCAGCATCGAACCAGCCGCAACGGCGCTTGCGCCCCGTCACCGTCCCGAATTCATGGCCGCGCTCTCCCAGGAAGCGGCCGATCTCATCGTCGAGTTCGGTCGGGAACGGCCCTTCGCCGACCCGCGTCGTGTAGGCCTTGGTGATGCCGAGGATATAGCCGAGCGCGCCGGGGCCCATGCCCGAGCCGGCGGCAGCCTGACCGGCGACCGTATTTGACGAGGTCACGAAGGGATAGGTGCCGTGATCGATATCGAGCAGCGTGCCCTGCGCGCCTTCGAAGAGAATCCGTGCGCCCTTGCGGCGCTGCCGGTCCAGCAGCAGCCAGATCGTGTCCATGAACGGCAGCACGCGCTCGGCAACCGACGACAACTCGTCCATGATCGCCTGATGGCTGATTTCGGCCTCGCCGAGGCCGCGGCGCAACGCGTTGTGATGCGTCAGCAGCCGATCGACCTTTGCCGGCAGCGTGTCGAGATCGGCGAGATCCATGACGCGGATCGCGCGGCGGCCGACCTTGTCCTCGTATGCCGGACCGATGCCGCGGCGGGTCGTGCCGATCTTCGTGCCGCTGTTTGAAGCCGCGTCCTCGCGTATGCCGTCGAGCTCGCGGTGCAGCGAGAGAATGAGCGTGGCATTGTCGGCGATGCGCAGGTTCTCGGGCGTGACCTTGACGCCCTGGGCCGCAAGTTTGTCGATCTCGGCGAGCAATGCATGAGGGTCGATCACCACGCCATTGCCGATGACGGCGAGCTTGCCGGGGCGGACGACACCCGAAGGCAGCAGCGACAGCTTGTAGCTGACGCCGTCGATCACCAGCGTGTGGCCGGCATTGTGGCCGCCCTGGAAGCGCACCACGATGTCGGCGCGTTCCGAGAGCCAATCCACGATCTTGCCTTTGCCTTCGTCGCCCCACTGGGATCCGACCACCACGACATTCGTCATAATTCTCTTCCTGTTTACGCGCGCATGCGGACGTTGCGCTGTTCTCAAACCCGCGCATCTATACTGTGTTGTCTTTCGGAAAGCGACCCCGTTATGAGCGGTGGCCAGCCCTTTTTGAATGACAAAGCGCGGATTTAACGCCTATATCTCGAACTCTCGTGCCATTCCGGCAATCCTCCTCCATCCCGCACGGACCGTATCATCGTGAACGCCAGAGCCTATTTCTATCTCGGTATTACCGCGCTCTTTTGGGGCGGCAATTCAGTGGCGGGCAAGATGGCCGTCGGGCACGTCAGCCCGATGATGCTGACGACCTTGCGCTGGTTGCTCGCGCTTGCGGTCATCCTGGCCCTGATGACGCCGCAGATCCGCCGCGACTGGCAAAAGATCCGCCAGCACTGGCTGCAGCTGCTTGCCTATGGCGCCGTCGGCTTCACCATGTTCAATGCGTTCCTGTATTCCGCGGTGCAATACACCAGCGCCATCAATGCCGTCATCCTTCAGGCCGGCATTCCGATGCTGATCTTCATCTTCAATTTCGCGCTTTTCAAGATGAAGGCGTCGCTCGCCCAGGTCATCGGCTTTACCGTGACGTTAATCGGCGTGCTCATTACCGCCGCCCATGGCGATCTCGCCAGCCTCATGCGCCTGAGCTTCAATTTCGGCGACGCGCTGATGATCCTCGCCTGCATCGTCTATGCCGCATATACGGTTGCGCTGCGGTGGAAACCGGCAATGCATTGGCAGAGCTTCATAGCCGCCCCGGCCTTCGGGGCGCTGCTGAGCGCCATACCGCTCCTCTTGTGGGAGATCGGGAAAGGTACGGCAATCATGCCGGATGCGACCGGCTGGGCGATTGTGATCTATGCGGCGATCTTCCCCTCGCTGATGTCGCAGGTTCTCTATGTTCGCGGCGTCGAGATGATCGGCGCCAATCGTGCCGGCCTGTTCATCAACGCCATTCCCGTGTTCGGGACCCTTCTCTCCGTCCTTCTGGTCGGCGAGATATTCCACCCGTTTCATCTCGCGGCTTTGGCACTCGTCCTCGGCGGCATCGCCATTGCCGAACGCGGCCGGCCGAAGCTGCCGCGGTGACATAATGGTAAAGCCCCTCCCCTGCGGACGCCTGCGGGAAGGGGCAATTTGAAAGCCCGAGTGCGGCTCAGTCGATATTGAACACCAGCGGCTTTGCCTGGCGGATCGCTTCGTTCGCCCGCAGCTTGTCGAGCACGGTCTCCGAAACCGGGCCATCGACGTAAAGCAGCGCGATCGCATCGCCGCCCTGCTTCTCACGGCCGAGCTGGAAATTGGCGATGTTGACGCCCGCGTCGCCGAGGGTCGATCCGATGAAGCCGATCATGCCGGGGACGTCGGTGTTGGTTATGTAGACCATGTGATTGCCGACATCCGCATCGAGATTGATGCCCTTGATCTGGATGAAGCGCGGCTTGCCGTCGGAGAAGACGGTCCCTGCGACGGAGCGGGTCTGGTTCGCCGTCCTGACAGTCAGCTTGATGTAGCCGTCGAAGACACCGGTCTTGTCGCGCTTGACCTCGGAAAGGATCACGCCCTTTTCCTTGACCATGACCGGCGCCGAAACCATGTTTACGTCGGCCACCTGGGGGCGGATCAGGCCGGCGAGCGCCGCGCTCGTCAGCGCCTTGGTGTTCATCGCCGCGGTCGAGCCGTCGTAGAGGATCTCGATCTCCTTGATCGCACTTTCGGTAACCTGCCCGACAAAGGCACCGAGAACGTCCGCGAGCCGGATGAAGGGCTTCAGGATCGGCGCCTCTTCCGCCGTGATCGACGGCATGTTGATGGCGTTCGTGACCGCACCCTTGACGAGATATTCCGACATCTGCTCGGCGACCTGCAGAGCGACGTTCTCCTGCGCCTCGGTCGTCGATGCGCCGAGATGCGGCGTGCAGACGACGTTCGGCAGGCCGAAGAGCGGGCTCTCGGTGGCGGGCTCGACCTCGAAGACGTCGAAGCCTGCGCCGGCGACCTGGCCGGACTTGAGGGCCTCGGCAAGCGCCTTTTCATCGACGAGACCGCCGCGGGCGCAGTTGATGATACGCACGCCCGGCTTGGTCTTCGCGATCGCCTCCGCGTTCAGGATGTTGCGGGTCTTGTCCGTCAGCGGCACGTGCAGGCTGATGAAGTCTGCCTGGGCGAGGAGTTCGTCGAGCTCTACCTTGACGACGCCCATTTCCTCTGCCCGCTCCTTCGACAGGAACGGATCATAGGCGATGACGTGCATCTTGAGACCGATCGCGCGGGCGCAGACGATCGAGCCGATATTGCCGGCGCCGATGACCCCGAGCACCTTGCCGGTGATCTCGACGCCCATGAACTTCGACTTTTCCCACTTGCCGGCCTGGGTCGAGCCGTCGGCGGCGGGAAGCTGCCTTGCAACGGCGAACATCAACGCGATCGCATGCTCGGCGGTGGTGATCGAGTTGCCGAAGGGCGTGTTCATGACGATGATGCCGCGGCGCGAAGCGGCAGGAATGTCGACATTGTCGACGCCGATGCCGGCGCGGCCGACGACCTTGAGATTGGTCGCGGCGGCGATCAGCTTTTCGGTCACCTTGGTGGCGGAGCGGATGGCAAGGCCGTCGTAATTGCCGATGATCTCGGCAAGCTTCTCCTTGTCCTTGCCAAGCTTCGGCTGGAAATCCACTTCCACGCCATGGTCGCGGAATATCTGGACAGCGGTTTCCGACAGTTCATCGGATACGAGAACGCGAGGTGCCATGAAGGCCTCCTTGAAAAACAGGTCTGAACCATTGGGGATTAGGCTTCGCCCTCAGGGAGAGCGAAGCGGATCGCATCGGATCAGGCGGCAGCCTGCGAAAGCGTCGCCTTCTGGGTCTCGAAAGCCCAGGTGAGCCACGGCATCAGCGCTTCCACGTCGGACGTCTCGATCGTCGCGCCCGCCCATATGCGAAGCCCGGACGGCGCATCGCGATAATGGCCGATGTCGAATGCGACGCCTTCCTTCTCGAGGAGGGCCACGACCCCCTTGGCGAAGGCGGCCTGTCCGTCCGCGTCGAGCGCCGACACATCATTGTCGGCGATCTTCAGGCAGACCGACGTATTGGAACGGGTTTCGGGCTTCACCGCGAGGTTGGCGATCCAGTCATTGGCTGCAACGAAACGGTGAATGACCTCGGCATTGGCATCGGCGCGGGCCATCAGACCCTCGAGGCCACCGACCGACTTCGCCCAGAGAAGCGCGTCGATATAGTCCTCGACGCAGAGCATGGACGGCGTATTGATCGTCTCGCCGGTGAAGATACCCTCGATCAGCTTGCCGCCCTTGGTCATGCGGAAGATCTTCGGCAGCGGCCAGGCGGGGACATAGGTCTCCAGCCGTTCGACTGCGCGGGGGCTGAGGATCAGCACGCCATGGGCGCCCTCTCCGCCGAGCACCTTCTGCCAGGAGAAAGTCACGACGTCGAGCTTGGCGAAATCGAGCGCCTGCGCGAAGGCGGCGGAGGTCGCATCGCAGATGGTCAGGCCCTTGCGATCCGCGGGAATGAAATCGGCATTCGGAACCCGCACGCCGGAGGTCGTGCCGTTCCAGGTGAAGACCACGTCGCGATCGAAATCGACCTTGGTCAGGTCCGGGAGTGCGCCGTAATCGGCCTCGAGGCGGCGGACGTCGGAAAGCTTCAACTGCTTGACGACGTCGGTCACCCAGCCGGCACCAAAGCTCTCCCACGCCAGCATGTCGACGCCGCGGGCGCCGAGCAGCGACCAAAGCGCCATCTCAACGGCACCGGTGTCCGAAGCGGGCACGATACCGATACGGTAATCGGCCGGAACTTCGAGAATTTCGCGGGTGAGGTCTATCGCTTGCTTGAGCTTTGTCTTTCCGATCTTGGCTCGGTGCGAGCGACCGAGCGGGGCATCGGAGAGAGCTTCGAGCGTCCAACCGGGACGCTTGGCGCAAGGACCAGAAGAAAAATGAGTATTGGCCGGGCGCATGGCCGGCTTGGCAGGCTTCGTCATATGCTATCCTCTCAGATAGAAGCCCCTCGTTGGGGAGGGGTGTCCCGCCGCCGGGAATATTGCGGCTCGGAGAGGAAGTCAAGCGGTCGCGTCGCGTTTGAAGAAAGTTTTGCGGTTTGGAGCAAACCGGCACCGCATCACCAAAGCGCGAAACGCAGTCCGACGCGGAACTCATGACGCGACAGTCCGTCGTCATAGCCCTCCGCGCCCCCGGAGCCAAACATGTCGCCATCCGCAATCTGCGAATAGCGATAGCCGGCATCGAACTTCAGCCGATCCGTGACGTCGTAGGAGGCGCCCGCCATGAAGGCATAGGTAAAGCGCCAGCTGTCCCGCCCGCCGTAGGAAGCACCGCCCGCCGCCCCGGAGCAGGCCCCGCCTGCCCCAACGCAGGTCGAGGTCTCATGGGTCGTTTTCCAGTCGATCCGGGTCGCTCCGATGCCGGCACCGAGATACGGCGTGAAACCGGCAAGCGTCGCCAGATCGACATAACCGTTTGCCATCAGGCCGAGCGCGGAAAAATTGGCGCTGTGGGAAAGAGCGCACCTCGTCCCCGCGCCCTCGCCCGCGCACGGACTGGCCGACAGCGACGCCCCGTCGAAGCGGCCCTCGAAATATTCGGCCGTTAGATCGGCACGAATGACGTCGGTGAATTGATAGCCGAGGCCGATGGTGGCGGAGGCCGGCTTGTCGAAGCGCGCGTCGTCGAAGGAAACGGCTCCCGTGCCGCCAGAGGAGCGGTAGAAGGGATCGCCCTCGTCCAGCCAGGCTGCGTAGCCGATGTCGCCACGCAGATAAACGCCGCCGCCGGTCGTTTCCGGCGAAATCGTGATCTCGGGCGCGTCGAGCAGTTCTTCGTCGGCGGCCTGTGCAGAGAACGGCGCCAACAGGCCGGCGCAGAATGCCATGCTGCAAAATCCCCGTCGCCAATCCATGCCATGCCCTTTCGCTCGGCCAGGTGCTGCGGGCTTGCGCATATATGGGGAGACGCAAAGCGCTGCAGCGTGAAGCTGGCCATTCGCGTTAACTATTGCAGGCACGGGTTAACTATGGGTTAACCATGTCTCTTAGGAACATGGAAAGCGGTCAATGGACAAAAACATGCAGCAGCTCAAAGGGCTACAGCGCCGTTTGCGCGTCTCATAAGACGCGCGGCGCTGTAGGGAACTTTTCGCAGGACTGCAATCTGGCCTCTGCCTCGTCCCCGTGCTTGTCACAGGGATGAGGCGATCAAACAAGCGGCGGCGGTGGCCCGAATCTCAACGGGCCTTAGCCCGGATCACTTATATACGATCGGCTCGGCCGGCGGCACATAGGCCGCTTCGCAATTGTTGCCGAAGGAATAGCGCAGGCCGGCGCGCGCCTCGTGCACATAAATGTCCTTGTCGTAGGCCGGGCCGCTGTTGAGATTGTAGCCGAACATGTTGCCGCCGTTGATATGGCGGAAGCGGTAGCCGACATCGGCCTTGAGATTGCAGGTGAGATCCACGGCGGTACCGGCCATCAGCGCATAGGTGAAGCGCCAATCGCTTTCGCCCTTATGCTCGATCGTCGGGTCGCAGTTGCCGGGATCCGTAACGTCGCAACTCGTGTTGCGCAGGGTTCCCCACTTTACCCGGGTACCACCGATACCGGCACCGACATAGGGCGTGAAGGCACCGTAGGTCCCGAGGTCCACATAGGCATTGGCCAGCAGGCTCCAGGCGGACATCGATGCGACATCGTTCGAGACGCAGTTGACGGCAACCCCGCAACCGCCGCTGGTAGAGCCGTTGAAGTCGGACTCGCCGAGATAGTCGAGCGTGACGTCGGCACGCAGATAGCTGTTGATCTGGTATCCGACACCGCCGCCAAGGACGTAGGAATCATCTACATCGGCGCGGTCGAAATCGACCAGATTGCTGTTCGAGCCCTGGAAATAGTGGGCACCGCGCAAATCGTTCCACGCGTAACCGACGTCGCCGCGCAAATACCAGCCGCTGGCTTCGACCACCTCCACCGGCTGCTCGACGAACGGTGCTTCTACGGGCGGCTGATAGACGTCCGCTGCATAAACCGGCGTGCCGCTCAGCAGAGCCGCAGCAACGCCCCTAAAAATCTTCTTCATGCCCCAACCCCAATACATTAGTGTATTCTTGAACGGCTGACGGATCATAGTCGCAGCCGTTTTGTATGCTTCGATGCATGATGAAGGGGAAAGGTTAATCCCTGATTAACTACAAAAATTTACCTTGAATATTAACTTTTGGAAGTATTCGGTCGGTATATCTACGTACAGTGATTGCCCCTCATCCGCCTGCGGATGAGGGGCAGCGGCTATTTCTTAATCAGGCAGCGTTGCGCACGCCGCCGATCACGTTGACGAGTTCGTCGACGATGCGCTCGACCTGACCGCGGTCGTCGCCCTCCGCCATGACGCGGATCAGCGGTTCGGTGCCGGAGGGCCGGATGAGCAGCCGCCCGTTCTTGGCGAGCTGCGCCTCCGCATCGGCGATCGCCTGCTGCACGCCGGCATCCTCGAGGGGCTTGCCGGCCGCAACGCGAACGTTCTTCAAGACCTGCGGCACGGGCTCGAAACGACGGCAGATTTCGCTCACAGTCTTGCCCTGGCGCTTTACGACCGCGAGGATCTGCAGCGCCGCGACGAGGCCGTCGCCGGTGGTGCCGAAATCGGAAAGCACGATGTGGCCCGATTGTTCGCCACCGACGTTCAGGCCATCCTGACGCATCTGCTCGACGACGTAGCGATCGCCCACCTTGGTGCGGTGGAGCTTGAGCCGGCGCGCCTGAAGGTAGCGTTCGAGGCCGAGATTCGACATGACGGTCGCGGCAATGCCGCCGCCCTTGAGCATGCCATCTGCCGCCCAGCTGTCGGCGATGACCGCCATGAGCTGGTCGCCGTCGATGACCGCCCCCTCCTCGTCGACGATCAGAACACGGTCGGCGTCTCCGTCGAGCGCGATGCCGATATCCGCCCTCACCTCGTGCACCTTCTTCTGAAGCGCCGCCGGATGCGTCGATCCGCACTCAAGGTTGATGTTGACGCCGTTCGGTTCGGTTCCGATCGTAACGACTTCGGCGCCCAGTTCCCAAAGGGCGGAGGGCGCGACCTTGTAGGCGGCACCGTTTGCGCAATCGATGGCGATCCGAAGACCTTTCAGCGTGACGTCGCGCGGCAGCGTCCGCTTGGCTTGCTCGATATACCGGTAGATGTCACCGTCGACGCGCTTGGCCCGGCCGATATCCTCCGGCTTGGCGAGCTGCCCGGACATATCCTGCTCCAACAGTTCTTCGATCTTTTGTTCAATGTCATCCGAGAGCTTGTAGCCATCGGGCCCGAAGAGCTTGATGCCGTTGTCGCGGAACGCATTGTGCGAGGCGGAGATCATCACGCCGATATCGGCCCTCAGCGACCGCGTCAGCATGGCAACGCCGGGCGTCGGGATCGGGCCGAGCAGAAAGACGTCGAGCCCCGCTGCCGTGAAGCCCGCGACCATTGCGTTCTCGAGCATGTAGCCGGACAGGCGCGTGTCCTTGCCGATTACCACCCGGTGGCGGTGAGCGCCGTTTCTGAAAATCGTTCCTACTGCAATGCCGACCCGCATGGCGAGGTCCGGCGTCATCGGAAATATATTGGACTGGCCGCGAATGCCGTCGGTGCCGAAATATCTGCGCTTCATAAAAACTCCATTGTCCTGCTTCGGCGTCGCCTCTTGTGCCGGCCGCGTGCGCCTGCGTGTTCCGCTCTTGGTTTTCATAGTTCCGCGACCCGCCCGCAAATCTGCGCCATATTTGCCATAAAACCGCAATATACGGCACCGATCATAACATCAGAAATCATTACAGCGCGTTACAACCGGATCTTTCCCTGAGCAACGCTTGGGCGCACCACTGTTGCACTGAAACGCGAGCATCCAAAAATGCCGCCGCTCCTTCCGGAGCGGCGGCATTGGATTTGCGCATGTGTGGGAGCCTATTGCGGCTGCGGTTCGAACCCACCTTCGGGCTCCTCGCCCTTGGTGCCGGCTTCCTTCTTCGTGCCGGCTGACGGCACTGCAGAGCCGCGATGCGGCGGTGTGTCGTCCCCGAGATCGCGCGCCGGCTTCTCGCCGCGGATCAGAGCCTTGATCTCGTCGCCGGTCAGCGTCTCGTATTCGAGCAATCCTTCCGCGAGAGCCACGAATTCATGGTTCTTTTCGATGAGGATGCGGCGCGCCGTCTCATAGGCCTCGTCGATCAGCCGGCGGATTTCGTTGTCGATTTTCTGGGCGGTCGATTCCGAAACGTTCTTCTGCTGCGCGACGGAATGGCCGAGGAAAACCTCCTGCTGATTCTCGCCATAGGCGACCTGACCGAGCTGGTCGGAGAAGCCCCACTGCGTCACCATCGCTCGGGCAAGCTTCGTCGCCTGCTCGATATCGGAGGATGCGCCGGAGGTGATGTTCTCCTTGCCGAAGGTCAGTTCCTCGGCAACGCGTCCGCCCATCATGATCGCAAGGCGCGAGATCATCCACTTGTAGCTCATCGAGTAGCGGTCGCCCTCGGGAAGCTGCATCACCATGCCGAGCGCACGGCCGCGGGGAATGATCGTCGCCTTGTGCAACGGATCGGCCGAGGGGACGTTGAGCGCGAGGATCGCATGGCCCGCCTCGTGATAGGCGGTCAGCTTCTTCTCGGCTTCGGTCATGGCCGAAGAGCGGCGCTCGGCGCCCATCATGATCTTGTCCTTGGCGTCCTCGAACTCCTGCATGGTAACGAGGCGCTTGTTGCGCCGCGCCGCCATCAGCGCGGCCTCGTTGACGAGATTCATGAGATCGGCGCCCGAGAAGCCCGGCGTCCCGCGTGCCAGCACCTTGAGGTCCACGTTCGGTGCGAGCGGCACGTTGCGGACATGCACTTTCAGGATCCGCTCGCGGCCGTTGATGTCCGGGTTCGGTACGACGACCTGGCGGTCGAAGCGGCCCGGACGCAGAAGCGCCGGGTCGAGCACGTCCGGCCGGTTCGTGGCTGCGATGAGGATGATGCCCTCGTTCGCCTCGAAGCCGTCCATCTCGACCAGCAGCTGGTTCAGCGTCTGCTCGCGCTCGTCGTTGCCGCCGCCGAGACCGGCGCCGCGATGGCGGCCGACCGCATCGATTTCGTCGATGAAAATGATGCAGGGGGCGTTCTTCTTCGCCTGCTCGAACATGTCGCGGACGCGCGATGCGCCGACACCGACGAACATTTCGACGAAGTCCGAACCCGAAATCGTGAAGAAGGGGACGTTCGCCTCGCCGGCAACCGAGCGGGCAAGCAGCGTCTTACCGGTGCCGGGCGGCCCGACCAGCAGCACGCCGCGCGGGATGCGGCCACCGAGGCGCTGGAACTTCTGCGGGTCGCGCAGGAATTCGACTATTTCCTCGAGATCCTGCTTCGCCTCGTCGACACCAGCGACGTCGTCGAAGGTCACGCGGCCATGCGCTTCCGTCAAAAGCTTTGCCTTGGACTTTCCGAAACCCATCGCGCCGCGCGAGCCACCTTGCATCTGCCGCATGAAGAACAGCCAGACGCCGAGGATCAGGAGCATCGGCAACAGCGTTCCGATGTAGCTGAGGAAGCCCGACGAGCCGTCCGTCTCCGGCCGAACCGTGACCGTGACGTCCTTGGCTTCCAGCCGCTCCGTCAGCGCCGTGTCGACGGCGGGCGCATAAGTCTGGAAAGTCGCCCCGCTTTCGGTGTAGCTGCCGATCACCTTCGAACCGGTGATCACCACGTCCTTCACACGGCTCGCGTCTACGTCCTTGAGGAACTGCGAGAATGGAATTTCACGCGAGCCTGCTCGTTCGGTCGGCTGCTGGAACATGCTGAATAGCGCTATCAGGAGAAGCGCTATGATTGCCCAAAGGGCAAAATTTCGAAAATTAGGGTTCATCGAACTCCCCGGAACCTGTCGCAGCCCGCGCATTCGCCGGACTGTATTGTTGGTCCTAACATAGGTGTCCGGGGTGACCTTGCCAAGGAAAACCGCCGGTTACGTTTCCATTTCTATCAAAACTTCGTGCACCGGCGGCGCGGGGTATCGATCACGCCCAAACGACACGGCGACCGCATCCGCCATGATCCTGTCGAAACCCGGCAAAAAGGTGTCGTAAAGCGGGATGTGGTACTCGACTTTCGCCGGAGCCTCGCCGAAGGCGAGCCCCGCGCCGTCCGCCGACGCGATTTCTGGTGCCACCATGGATCCGCGCTTGGCAATCCCCGTCGGCAGCCCTGCGTCAATAAGCCTCTGAGTCCACAGCCTCCCCGAAGCGTCCGCGGCGACCGTAACCGCCGTCCCGCCGCTCTTTACCGTGAACCGCCCATCCCAAATGCCCTGCCCGCCCGGTCCGACGGCGAGCCCCGGCAGGTTGCGCGCCTCTCGATAGAGATAGAGACCGCTTGCCCGCCGGTCGAAGACGACCCGTCCCGCCGTCATGCGGCCAGGCTCACCCGATCGCAGGAACTGCGAAAGCCGCTGCACCGTGGCGCGAGCGGGCATGTGGCCGCGCCCGCCGAGAACCGACGCGACCGTCAGGAGCGCACGGCGCCAGTCCGCATCGTCAATCTCCCGGGCATGCCGTGACGAAATCTCCGCGACGAGCGCCTCGTGAACGCGGATGCGCTTCTCGATCAGGGCGGCGGCTCTGGCGGAAGAGGCGGCGCGCTGACGCCCGTTGCACAAGGGCGTCGGCATCCCCTGGGAGGTCGCTATCCGGGCACGTACCCGGACCCGCTCGAAGGCGGGGTTGGCATTGCTCGGATCGTCGGTCCAGGAGACGCCGCATGCCTGCAGAAAGCTGCGGATCTCGGCGCGCGCCAAGCCGAGAAACGGCCGCAACACCCAGATCCGCCGTCCGTACAACATGGCCGCGGCCATGCCGGCGGCGCCATGCCCTTCGCCCTGCTCCCCGTCTCCAGCACCCTCGCTTCTGCCGCGGGCAACGCGCATGGCGACGGTCTCCTGCTGGTCGTCACACGTATGGCCGGTCGCGATGCAATCGGCGCCAAGCCCCCCCGCGGCCTCGGCCAATAATTCGTAGCGTTTGTTTCGAGCCGCCGCCTGAATGCCGGTCGACGGCTTCGCGCCCTCCCAGCGATACACGCGGTGGGCAATACCGAGCGCAGCACAAAAAGCCGCCACATCTTCTGCTTCGCGAGCCGACTGCGGCCTCAGCGCATGGTCGACAGTGCAGGCGGCAAGGGAAAATCCACGGCGCTCATCTGCGGCGATCGCCGCATGCAGGGCTACAAGCAACCCCATCGAGTCGCTGCCACCGGAGACGGCAACCAGAATCCTGCAGGGCCTGATAAAGGATCGGAGAAAATTTCGGGCCGTATCGAGGACGGCATGGGGCATCCTGGCTCGCCTCAGCAGCCGAAACGGCTCTGCTCGCTCGCCACCTTCGCCTTCACGGCGGGTGATGCTTTCGGATAGCGCTTGTTGACCTCGCGCAGCGTGGCGCAGGCGGTCTCCTTGTTGTCGAGTGCGCCGAGGGACATGCCGAGCTTCAAGAGCATTTCCGGAGCCTTCGGTGACTTGCCGTGGCTCTGATGCGCGTTGAGGAAGGTCTTGGCCGCCTCGCTGTACTTGCCTTGCGAATACTGTGCCTCGCCCATCCAGAAGCTCGCATCCGCCGCCTTGTCGCCGCTTGGAAAGGCATCGAGATAATCGCGGAATTCCTGCTCCGCGATGCTGTAATCACCGGAAAGCACGTGGCTGTAGCCTGCTTGGTAGAGATCGCCCGGATCGCTGAGAGACGCGGTCGCCTGTCCGCTGTCCGACACGCTTCCCGGATTGTCGTTGAGGCCGCCGCCCTGGGTCGCAAGTCCTGTGTCGACGCCGGGCAGAGTCGCGTTGGCCCCGGGCTCCACGCCCGCCGTTGCAGAGACGGGATTGCCGTTCTCGTCGAAGATGATCTGCCCCAGCGTCGTCGGCGCAGGCGCTGCGCCTGGCCCGCCGGGATCGATACCCGCCCTATCGGCGCCGCCGGCAGCCGGAGCGCCCGAAGGCCGGCTATCCGTCACCCCGGGGGTGACGGACGCCTGATCATTCGATTTCGGCGTTTCAAGCGCGCCGCTCTTCTTGGAGGAGGACCTGCCGTTTTCCAGGTCCTGGAAGCGGAACTCGTTGTCCTCCTGGAACTTCCGGATCTGCTCCTGCATCTGCAGGAGCTGGAAGCTCATTTCCTCGATACGCCCGTTGAGAGAGCGGATCTGTTCCTCGAGTTGACCGACCCGTGCGATATCGGATGACTGCACCTTCATTACCGGAAGGTTGCCCTTGCTGCCGGCATCGGTCTGCGTCGTACGGGCAAAGAGCCCGGAAAGCGGCATGGCATCTGCTGTAGAGCCGAGACCCGCAAGGGTCACGAGGCCAAGCAGTCCTGCCACGACAAATTTCTTCATTTCATTTGTCCTGTTCGTAACCGATTATCCCGCCCCTGAATCGCCTTGCGCAGTACATTCGTCGAATCCGAGGTGGGGTGCCGCACAGTTTTCCAACTCCCGTGAAAAAGCAACGGAGTTCGGCCAAAGTGTGGTAAAAAAGAAAGGGCGGCCCGCAGGCCGCCCCTCGAATCCCCCCGATGCCGAATAATCAGCTGCCGGCGCCGCCGAGAACGGTAACGGCACGGCGGTTCTGCGACCAGCAGGAGATGTCGTCGCAAACGGCGACCGGCTTTTCCTTCCCGTAGGAGATCGTGCGCATGCGGTTTCCAGGGACGCCGCGGCTGACGAGATAGTCGCGGGTCGCGGCAGCACGGCGGGCGCCGAGCGCGAGGTTGTATTCGCGGGTGCCGCGCTCGTCGGCATGGCCTTCGATGGTGATTGCGTAGTTCGGATATTTTGCCAGCCACTGCGCCTGGCGGTCGAGCGTCGCCTGTGCGTCGGCTCGGATCGATGTCGAGTCGGTATCGAAGAAGATGCGGTCGCCGACGTTCACGGTGAAGTCCTGCTGTGAGCCCGGGGTCGCCGCGCCTGCGCCGAGTCCGAGGCCGGCAGCATCGTTCGGCAGGTTCTTCTTGGAAGCGCAGCCAGCAAGGGCAAGCGTCATGACGAGCGCGATCATGACCGGATTGCGGGCGATGGTCTGCATGCGGCTTGCTGCCGGGGTGTCAATTCGGCTCATGGGCCGGGTCTCCTTGAGAAGTGTCAAATTCACGGTTGCCAGACTGTAACCGGAAGCGGTTAATTGCTTTTCAACGGATATGGTTAACAAATCGACAATGTGCGTCAGGGCGCCTGCTACACCAGCACTTTGCGGCGAGAAAGCGGCACATTCGCCTCATTCCCTGCCATAACTGTGGACGCCCGATCACGAAGAATTTCGGGCCGTATCGGCCCGAAATCTTTGAATCTCATCAATTCTCTCGATCGGGCCCGCCGGCGGCCCTATTCCATCAACGGCGACCAGGCCGGGTCCGAGGCGAAGCCCTGCGTCTGGACGAGCTGTTCATTGTAGCCCGTCAGATCGATCGAATAGAGCTGCGGACCGCCCGCACCGGCGTTCTGGCGGAAGAACATGAGAACGCGGCCGTTCGGCGCCCAGGTCGGGCCTTCATTGTGGAAGCCGGTGGTGAGAATGCGTTCGCCCGAACCGTCCGGCTTCATGACGCCGATCGAGAACTTGCCCCCGGACTGCTTGGTGAAGGCGATGAGGTCGCCGCGTGGAGACCAGACGGGCGTCGAATAGGAGCCGTCGCCGAAGGAAATGCGCGTCTGGCCCGAGCCATCGGCGCCCATGACGTAGAGCTGCTGCCTGCCGCCGCGGTCGCTTTCGAAGACGATCCGGCTGCCGTCAGGCGAATAGGAAGGAGAGGTGTCGATCGCCGCGGTATTGGTGAGCCGCGTCGTCGTGCGCGAGCGCAGATCCATCGTATAGATATTGGCGTTGCCTTCCTGCTGCAGGCTCATGATCACCCGCTGGCCATCCGGCGAGAAACGCGGGGCGAAGGTCATGCCCGGGAAGTTGCCGACCACCTCGCGCTGCCCCGTTTCGAGCTGCAGCAGATAGACGCGCGGCTGCTGGTTCTCGAACGACATATAGGTGATTTCCTGACGGTTCGGCGAGAAGCGCGGCGTCAGCACGATGTCGTTGGCATTGGTGAGCGCCCGGGAATTGGCCCCGTCCTGGTCCATGATGGCAAGTTGGCGCTTGCGCGCGTTCTTCGGCCCGCTTTCGGCGACGTAAACGATGCGCGTGTCGAAATAGCCCTTCTCGCCGGTGATCCTCTCATAGATCGCGTCGGCGATGATGTGGGCGACCCGGCGCCAGTTCTCCGGCTGGGTGTAGAACTGCTGACCGAGCATCTGCTGGCCGGCAAAGGTATCCCAGAGGCGGAACTCCGCCTTCAGCCTGCCGTCGCCTTCCTGCGTGACGCGGCCGATGACGAGCGCCTGCGCGTTGATCACTTTCCAGTCCTCGAAACGCGGTGCGGCATCGGGATTGGAGATCTTCTCGATGAAGGCGCCCTTGTCGATCGGCGCGAAAAGCCCGGAGCGCTTTAGGTCTGCGGCAACGACGTCGGAGATCTTCCGGGCGAGGTCGCCCTGCAGGAAGTCCGTGATCGCGATCGGCAGCGGCTCGACGTTACCCTTGTTGATGTTGATCTCGACGAGCGCATTTGCCGGCGAGGCAATGAGCCCGCAGCCGGCGACCAGCACCATCAGGAGGCGGAAAAAATTGCGTCTCAGCATTTCCATAAAGCCTTTCAGCCTTTCGTTTTCCGAGCAGGATGAGGCGCAATGTTCCGCCCACAACCAGCCCAACATGTCTAGAGCATCGAGCTCGGGTCGAAGTTGACCACGACCTCGCTCCACGAATCGTATTTGTCGGCCGGCAGCCCCTTGAACGGGGTGGACTTCAGGATGGCCCGGCGTGCACCACCCATGAGTGCCCGTCGCGCCGCATCCGAGCCGCCGCTGGCTTCCACTTCCGGGTCGCCGATCAGGTCGCCGTTCCGGTCGAGCCGCATCGTTACCTTGATGCGGACATCCGCCGCGTCTGCCATGCCGGGAATGATCGACCAGTTGTTCTGGATCTGGCCGCGAAGCGCGTCCACTTCGCTCTGCGAAAGCGTATTGCCGCTCGTCGTCTTCTTGCCGCCGAGGGCAGCCTCCTCGGTCGCGCGCTTGGCGCCGCCGCCGGAGGATTCCTGCTTGTTGAGCAGTGCCGCGATCTCGTCGGCATTGAAGTCGCTCTCCTTCTGGGAGGACGCCTTCTTCTGCTCCTTCTTGGCTTCGTCCTTCTTGCGTTCGGGCGTCTTGGCCGTCTGCGCGGGCTTTTCGACCTTGGGCTTCGACTGCGGCGTCGGCACCCTGTCCGGCAGAGCCTCGGCCTCGGGATTTTCCGCAGGCTGTTCTTCCGCCGGTGCCGGTTCCGGCTTCGTGTCCGGCTTCACTTCCTGTTTGGGTTCGGGGAGTGCCGCCACTTCCGTCGCCGGCTCGGCCGCCGGCTTCTCCTCGACGTTCTCGATCGCTTCCTTCACCGGATCGGGTGTCGGCGGTGCCTTTTCGGTCTTCTGCGGCGCTGCGGCCGACTCGTTGTCGACCGGCTTGACATTGGGCGTGGGCGGCGTCTTCAGGTCGACGTCGTTCTCGCCGACATTCTCGGCATTTTCGACAGGTGTCGGCTTCTTGGTCGGAACGGGCGATGCCTTTTCCTTGGCCGGAGCCTTCTTGTCGCCCTGCTGGATCTGCGTGATCGACTCGACCGGTACGATGTCGACCGGCAGCGCCTCGACATCCGCGACCACGAAATCGGCCGGGCTGCCAAGCGACACCAGCGCCCAGGTGAGAACCAGAGCGTGGAGGACAGCAGATGTAGCGATACTGCCCTTCATTCGGACGATCACTTCTCTTGTTCTTGAAGCGTTACGAGACCCAGGTTCTTGAACCCTGCCGCGGAGATGCGTGCCATCACCTTCATCACGGTGCCGTAGTCGGCACTGGTGTCGCCGCGCACATAGATGCGCTCATTGTAGCCGGTCGTGGCAATCGCCTCGAGCTTCGGCACGACCTCGTCGATCGCGATCGGAGTCTCCTGCAGGAAGATCTCGCCCGCCGGGTTGACCGAAACGGTGATCGGCTGGGTATCGGCGTTCATGGCCTTCGCCTGCGTTTCCGGCAGATCGATCGGCACGCCCACCGTCATCATCGGCGCGGCCACCATGAAGATGATGAGGAGAACCAGCATGACGTCGACGAGCGGCGTGACGTTGATCTCGCTGATCGCGCTTCTTCTGCCGCCACGGCGGCGGCGCCCGCCGCCCGACCCCTTGGCTCCGCCAACTGCCATACCCATCAGCGTAGTCTCCGTGCTTTGAGGTCGTTATTGCGCGGCCTGACGAGAAGGCTGCAGCTTCTCGTCGATCTGCCGCGACAGGATGGCGGAGAACTCGTCGGCAAAGGCTTCCATGCGTGCCGTCAGCTTGCCGGCATCCGCGGTGAACTTGTTGTAGGCGATAACGGCAGGAATAGCGGCGAGCAGACCGATGGCGGTCGCCAGCAGCGCTTCGGCGATACCGGGCGCAACGACGGCGAGGTTGGTGGACTTGGAACCGGCGATGGCCTGGAACGAGGTCATGATACCGACGACGGTACCGAAAAGGCCGATGAAGGGTGCAGCCGAGCCGATCGTCGCCAGCGAGCCGAGCCTTGCCTCGAGCGCTTCGGATTCCCGGGCGAGCGTCACGTCCATGGCGCGGTCGATACGCATCTGCAGGCCGATCGGCGCGCGCGCGCCGCGCTCGAAGCTTTTCTTCCATTCGCGCATGGCCGAAACGAAGATCGCGCCCATTCCGCTCGTCTGCCTGTCCGAGAGGGTCCGATAGAGCTCCTCCAGCGATTGACCCGACCAGAATACCTGCTCGAAATTGTCGAGCTGCCGGCGGACGCGCCCGTAATTGAGGCTCTTGTCGACGACGATCGCCCAGGTCCAGACCGAGGCGGCGATGAGCCCCAGCATGACCAGCTTCACGACCAAGCCCGCTTGCATGAAGAGCGACCAGAGGGTCACGTCGCTCGTCGCGGCCAATCCAACCTGTTCCATCGATTTCAGTCCCCGAATCCAAACACCCGGCAGAGCAACTCATGCTCGAGACCGGGTCGCCCAAACGTCCTGCAGCAGGAATGCCCCGGTATTGCCACCGATCGCGGCATTGCGATCTACTCGCGTCAGCCTGCCTTCTTGCCGTCAATTTTGGTCAAAGGATGACGTGCACTGCACAAATCCTGATACACGGATTAAGACACCATTATGGTTAAGGGAGTATTACCGCGCGCGCAGTTCGACTGAGCTTGAGCGACACGGAACTTCGCACCGGGTCGCACGTTTCGGTGCCATGAGCCCCTGGCCCCCGAAACATATAGCCTTCCAGCCGAAATCGGGCTGACGATCCATGGCCGCTCGCAATCAACCGCTTTCCGAATACAACCGGCGCCGCGATTTCACGCGGACCAGCGAACCCAAAGGTGCGCTCGCGCGGCGCAGCGGGGACAACAGGATGCGGTTTCTGGTCCAGAAGCACGCTGCGACCCGCCTGCATTACGACTTCCGCCTGGAATGGGAGGGTGTGCTGAAGAGCTGGGCGGTGACCCGCGGCCCGAGCCTCAACCCCGAAGACAAGCGCCTGGCCGTGCGTACCGAAGACCACCCGCTTGCCTATGGCGATTTCGAAGGAACGATACCGAAGGGAGAGTACGGCGGCGGTACCGTGATGCTCTGGGATACCGGCTGGTGGGAGCCGGAGGATGACCCATCGAAGGCCTTGAAGAAGGGCAAGCTCTCCTTCAAGCTGCATGGCAGCCGAATGAAGGGCGGCTGGGCGCTGGTGCGCATGCGGCCACGCGAAGGCGAAAAGCGCGAGAACTGGCTGCTCGTCAAGGAAACGGACGAGATCGCCTCCGAAGACGGCGAGAGCCTGATCAACGAGAACATCACCAGCATCGTCACCGGCCGGACAATGGAGGAGATCGCCAACGGCAAAGGCGAGAAGCAGGCACGGGTCTGGCATTCCAACGAGAGCATTGCGGCCAATCTCAAGGCCGGCGCGATCGCCGAAACCGGCAATGCGGCCAAGCCTGTCACGCGAAAAGCCTCCGGTAAGCTGCCCGCCTTCAAGGCACCGCAGCTCGCGACTCTGGTGACCAAGGTGCCTGCCGGCGATGCATGGCTGAACGAAGCCAAGTTCGACGGCTACCGTCTTGTCTGCGCCGTCGGCGCCGGCACCGTGCGCTGCTACACGCGCAACGGCCTCGACTGGACCGAGAAGTTCCCGGCAATTGCCGCCGCCCTTGCGGAACTCGACTGCAGGTCCGCCCTCATCGATGGCGAAGTGGTGGCGCTGTCGGAAGGCGGATCGACGTTCTCGGCCTTGCAGAAAGCGCTTAGAACGGGGGCCAGCACACGGCTTTACGCTTTCGACCTCATTGAGCTCGACGGCAAGGATTTGAGCCGTAAGCCGCTCGTGGAACGCAAGGAACGGCTCGAAGCTCTGCTCCAAACGCTCGGCACCACCTCGACCATACAATTCAGCGAGCATGTCCGCGGCAATGGCGAGCACGTGCTTTCCGCGATATGCAAGGCAGGCCAGGAGGGTATAATCGCCAAGGAGGCGGATGCCCCCTATCGCAGCGGGCGCAGCCGAAGCTGGCTGAAGGTGAAATGCACGAAGCGCCAGGAGTTCGTCATCGGTGGCTATACCCCATCTTCGAAGAAAGGACGCGCCTTTGCCTCGCTTCTTGTCGGGACGTTCGAAGGCCGGAAGCTGATCTACCGTGGCGGCGTCGGCACCGGATTCAGCGGAAAGACGATGAAGGAACTCGCTGCGGCCTTCGCGAAGCGCAGACGCGACACGTCGCCCTTTGACAGCGTGCCGCGAGAGAGAATGCGAAATTCGGTATGGCTTGAGCCGGACCTGGTGGCGGAGGTGGATTTCGCCGAGTTCACGGCTGACGGACATGTCCGCCACGGTTCATTCGAGGGATTGCGCGAGGACAAGGAGGCCAGGGCCGTGAAACTGGAGACAGCGAAGCCGGCGGAAGCGGAGCCGGAGACCGCCAAAAGCAAAACCTCGGCCAGGACGCGCAAGACGCCGGCTGTGCAAGGAGACGGCGATGTCCTCGGTATCCGCATCTCGCATCCGGACCGGGTGCTCTTCGAAGGCCAGGGCATCACCAAGATCGATCTCGCCCGCTATTATGCCGTCGTCGCCGAGAGGATGCTCCCCTTTGCCGCCGATCACCCCGTTTCGCTGGTGCGCTGCCCGCAAGGCGGCGATCGGCACTGCTTCTTTCAGAAACACGCGAGCGACGGCTTCCCCGAGGCGATCCGGGAAGTGCCGATCACCGAGTCATCGGGCGACACCGAGAACTATATGTACATCCACGATGCCAAGGGCCTCGTCGCCGCCGTGCAGATGGGAACGCTCGAGTTTCACATCTGGGGTTCAGGCATCGATCGACTGGAGAAACCAGACCGTCTGGTCTTCGATCTCGACCCCGATCCGAGCGTCGACTTCGAGACGGTCAAGGCGGCAGCCGTCAAGCTTCGCGACGAGCTCGCCGAGATCGGCCTGAAGACAGTGCCCATGGTGACCGGCGGCAAGGGCGTCCACGTCATCGTTCCGCTCCGCCCCCATGCCGAATGGGAGGAGGCCAAAGGCTTCGCCAAAGCGCTCGCGCGATCTATTGCCGAGCGCGATCCGGATAATTTCGTCGCCACCATGTCGAAGGCGAAGCGCAAGGGAAGGATTTTCATAGACTGGCTGAGAAACGATCGCGGCGCCACGGCGATCGCACCTTATTCCACCCGCGCGCGCTCCGGCGGACCGGTGGCCACTCCGGTCGGCTGGGACGAACTCCAAGGGCTCGAGGCCGCCAACGGGTTTCACATTCCGGACATTATCGAGCGGATAGAATCCGGAACCGATCCGTGGCGGGAGATCGGCAAGATCAGTCAGTCGCTGACGAAGAAGATATTGAACTCGGTCGAGTGAGCCGGCCGCTCACCCGGAAGCCGCTTGCGCAGCAAGGAATTTCGTTGCCAGCGCCTCCGGCAGACGCCTCGGCCGCCCCTGACCGTTGATGACCGCAATGATTACCTTGGCCGCGATCAGCAGCGCGTCGCCGCGCCTGATCTGCTGCTGCAGGATCATTTTTGCGCCGCCGGCCTTTTCGGTCGCGGTCTCGATGGTGAGGACGTCGTCCATGCGCGCCGGCGCCTTGAAGTCGATTTCCATACGATGGACGACGAAGACGAGGCCTTCCACGTCGCCTTCGATCGCCAGCGACGCCTGCTCGACGCCGAGAAGCCGCAGATAGTCGGTCCGGGCGCGCTCCATGAAATGCAGATAGCGCGCATGGTAGACGACGCCGGAAAAATCGGTGTCCTCGTAATAGACCCGCTGGATCAGTCGGTGGCCGGTCTCGGTCAGCTCGCCGGCAAGCGAAATCAGTGACATGGCATTCTCCGGGAGGATTTTTCGCGTTTTCCTGTGCAGGAACAAAAAGACATTTGCAAGCACTGCAGCTTTGTCACAATCCTATCCTATCAGGACCCTGTCCTCTTCCCGAGCAGGAGAATCATGCATGAAGATTGCAGTCCTCGGCGGTGATGGTTTCGTCGGCTGGCCCACCGCCCTGCATTTGTCCGATGCGGGCCACGACGTTCACATCCTCGACAATCTCTCCCGCCGCTGGATCGACACCGAACTCGGCGTGCAATCTCTGACGCCGATGGATTCCATCCAGGAGCGCACGCGAATCTGGCACGCGGAAACCGGCCGGCGTGTCCACTTCAATCTGATCGATCTCGCCCGCGACTACGAACTCCTGAAGAATTGGCTGGCGGAGCATCGGCCCGATGCGGTGGTCCACTTCGCCGAGCAGCGAGCCGCTCCCTATTCGATGAAGAGCGACAGGCACAAGAATTACACGGTCAACAACAACGTCAACGCGACCCACAACCTCCTCAATGCACTGGTCGAACTCGACCTCGATGCGCATCTCGTGCATCTCGGTACGATGGGCGTTTACGGCTATTCCACGATCGGGGCCGCGATCCCTGAAGGCTACCTGCCCGTCGGCATCGAGACCATGGGCGGAGAGACGGTGAACCAGGAAATCCTCTATCCTTCCAACCCGGGCTCCGTCTATCACATGACCAAGTGCCTGGATCAGCTGCTCTTCCAGTTTTATGCGAAGAATGACGGCCTCAGGATCACCGATCTGCATCAGGGCATCGTCTGGGGCACGCATACGGAACAGACGCGGCGTCATCCGCAGCTCATCAACCGCTTCGACTACGACGGCGATTACGGAACCGTCCTCAACCGTTTCCTGATCCAGGCAGCAATCGACTATCCGCTGACGGTTCACGGAACCGGGGGCCAGACGCGTGCCTTCATCCATATTCAGGACTCGGTGCGCTGCATCGAACTCGCGCTCAAGAACCCGCCGGCGCGCGGCAGCCGTGTCGAGATATTCAACCAGATGACGGAAACGCATCGCATCCGCGATCTCGCCGAGATGGTCGCACGCATGACCGGCGCGAAAATCGCCTGGCTTCCCAATCCGCGCAAGGAAGCGGCCGAGAACGAGCTCGTGGTGCAGAACGAGAAATTCCTCGCGCTCGGCCTCAATCCGGTTCGGCTCGAAGACGGACTGCTTTCGGAGATCGTCGATGTGGCGAAGAAGTTCGCCTATCGCGTCGATCGCTCGCGCGTGCCGGCCGTTTCCGCCTGGACGAAGGACATCGCCCCCTTGATCAACCACGATCCGGAGGGCAAGCGGCTGAAATCCGTTTCATGAGCCGCGTCTTCGCCAGTCCGGAGGGGCTCAGCCCCTCCTCTACGGTGACTGCGCGCCACGCTTTCGTGACGCTCGTCACCAATAGCGACTACGCGCTCGGTGCGCGGGCCCTGCTCAGATCGATCCGCCTCACCCGGACGCCCGCCGATATCGTCGTGCTCCACACCGGAGGGGTGGATGCCGCCGCTCTCGAGCCGCTGCGCGAATTCGACTGCCGCCTGATCGAAACCGACCTGCTGCCGCTCTCGGACGAATTCAACGCCCGGCATCAACGCCGCAACGTGCATGAGCAGGCACCCTTCACCAAAGGTCGCAAGCCCGATTTCCATTCGCCGCTCGACAATTTCTGCAAGATAAGGCTGTGGCAACTCGTGGAATACGAACGCTGCATCTTCATCGATGCCGACGCGATCGTGTTGCGCAACATCGACAAGCTGTTTCTCTATCCGGAATTTGCCGCAGCGCCGAACGTCTATGAGAGTCTCGCGGACTTCCACCGCCTGAACTCCGGCGTCTTCGTCGCCGAGCCGGCAGTCGCGACCTTCGAGAAGATGCTGGCGGCGCTCGATGCGCCGGACGCCTTCTGGCCGCGCACGGACCAGACCTTTCTGCAAAGCTTCTTCCCCGATTGGCATGGGCTGCCGGTGACGATGAACATGCTGCAATATGTGTGGTTCAACCTGCCTGAGCTTTGGGACTGGCGCTCGATCGGGGTGCTACACTACCAGTATGAAAAGCCGTGGGAGAAGGATCATCCGCGCGCGGACGTGCTGCGCCCGCTGATCGATCTCTGGCACGCCTATCTGACCGGCAGGGAGATTCCGGATATTGCCGGTCTTCCCAATCCGCCGCAGGCGGGTCCGACGTCGCCATGACCCGCGTTCTCGTCTCCGGCGGCACCGGATTCGTCGGCCGCTTCATCGTCGAGCACCTGCTGGCAAACGGCTATGAAGTCACGGTCGGCGGGCGCTCTCCGCCCCCTGTTGGCTTGTATTCGCAACAGGTGTCCCATGTGCCTCTGCGTCTCGATGCGGATGCGAACCAGGCCGGCGCGTTCGACGATATCTATTATTTCGTCCATGCCGCCTTCGAGCATGTCGAGGGCAGATATCGCGGAGGAGAGGGTGATGACCCCCAGGGGTTCCGCCGCGCCAATCTCGACGGCTCCGTTCGCCTGTTCGAGGAAGCGCGCGCCGCCGGCGTACGCCGCTGCGTTTTCCTGTCGAGCCGCGCGGTCTACGGCGACACGGCGCCGCCCCTTGTCGCAGAGACCTCACTTGCCGCTCCGGACACGCTCTACGGACAGGTAAAGCTCGCCACCGAGAACGCCTTGAAGTCGATGGCCGACCACAGTTTCGTCACGACGAGCCTGCGCGTCACCGGTGTCTATGGTCCCGCGGGCTCGGGGCGAAAACACAAGTGGAGCGATCTCTTTTCCGATTACATTGCCGGCCGGCCGGTACCAGGGCGCATCGGCACGGAAGTCCACGGCGACGATGTCGCCCAGGCCGTCCGGCTCATGCTCGAGACCGAACCGGCGAGGATATCCGGTCAGGTGTTCAACGTCTCCGACGTGCTGACCGACAACCGCCAGATTCTCTCCTTTCTCCAGGCCGCAACCGGCTGTCCGCACCCGCTGCCGCCGGCAGCGGAAGCCGCCGAATTCAAGACGATGTCGACGGAGAAGCTGCGCGCTCTCGGCTGGGTGCCGGGCGGAAGGGAAAGACTGGCTGCGACGATCCGGGAACTTGCGGGGAGACGGTGACCGGCAGGCGGATGAGGGGCGATTTCCCACTTATCCGAGATCGACGACCACAATCTCCGGCGGCACGCCGAAACGGATCGGCGCGATGGAGCAGCCAAGGCCGCCCGAGACGATGAGGTTGCGATCATGCTCGACGATATGACCATAGGCGTACCGGTCACCGAAACGCGACGGCACGACGGGCGAGTGGCCGGCAAAGCGCACCTGTCCGCCATGGGTGTGACCGGACAGCGTCAATGCGACCCGCGAGGGCACCTTCGGAAAAATGTCCGGCTCGTGCGCGAGCAGGATCACTGGCGCCTCGTCCGTCACCTGTGCAAGCGTGCCATCGAGATCGTCGAGCCCAGCCATCCACGCGCGTTTCCATTTCCGTCCCGGCAGGAGCGCAAGCTGGTCCTCGAGCCCTGCGAGCCAGAAAGGGAAGCCGCTCTTCTCAAGGCGGACCGCGCGATTGCTGTGCACCTGAATGCCGACCCCGGCCAATGCCCGATGGCCGAAGGTATCGCCGCCGCCGTTCTTCTGGGCCGTCATGTCTTCCCACCAATCATGATTTCCCATGATCGCATGGACGCCAAGGGGCGCCGTGAGCGTGGCAAGCGCCTTCGACCACTCGCTCGCATGGACATACCGCGTCACGAGATTCATGCCGGAAGCGTAGTCGCCGAGAAGGACTGTCACGTCGCCGCCGAGGTCGTTGGCGCGCTCGCAGATGGATGTGATGCGGCGCGCAGACATCCAAGGTTCGCAGGCGTGAATATCCGCGAGCGCGACCAGGCGGAGCTTAAGGCCGGGCGTCCATCCCGGTGGCGTCACGGCGTAGCGGGCCACCCTCAGACGCGCAAGCGGTTCGATGGCGAAGGCGTAGCTGCCCAGGGCCACGGCGCTCGCCAATCCACCGCCGAGGACCTTCATGAAGCCCCGCCGGGTGATCATTTCAATCGTCCTCGAGCGTCAGCCGGAATTGGCTTGCCTCGACATCCCGTGGCGGATTGAGGCCGAGATGCTTCCAGGCATTCGCCGTGAGCACGCGACCACGCGGCGTGCGCTGGATGAATCCCTGCTGGATCAGATAGGGCTCGATGATGTCTTCGATCGCGTCGCGCGGCTCGGAAAGCCCGGCGGCGATGGTCTCGATCCCCACCGGCCCGCCGCCGAAATTCTGGGCGATCATCGTCAGATACCGCCGGTCGAGCTGGTCGAGACCCATGCTGTCGACGAGCAGCCGGGTCAGCGCCTCGTCGGCAATCTTCCGCGTCACGGCCTCCGCCCGTGCGACTTCGGCGAAGTCGCGCACCCGGCGCAGGAGACGGCCGGCAATGCGAGGCGTGCCGCGCGCACGGCGGGCAATCTCGCGCGCGCCTTCGTCGGTCATGCCGAGACCCATCAGCCGCGCGCCACGCCGGACGATCAGCTCCAACTCCTCGACCGTATAGAAATTGAGCCGCACGGGGATGCCGAAGCGATCGCGCAGCGGCGTCGTCAGCAGTCCGAGGCGCGTCGTCGCCGCCACCAGGGTGAACTTCGCGAGATCGATCTTCACCGAACGGGCCGCCGGCCCCTCGCCGATGATGAGGTCGAGCTGGAAATCCTCCATGGCCGGATAGAGGATTTCCTCGACGGCGGGATTGAGGCGGTGGATTTCATCGATGAAGAGCACGTCGCGCTCTTCGAGGTTGGTGAGCAGCGCCGCAAGGTCACCGGCCTTGGCGATCACCGGCCCGGAAGTCGAGCGAAAATTGACGCCGAGCTCCTTCGCCATGATCTGCGCCAGCGTCGTCTTGCCGAGCCCGGGCGGGCCGACGAAGAGCACGTGGTCGAGCGCTTCGCCGCGGTTGCGCGCCGCCTCGATGAAAATCTTCAGATTGGCGCGCGCTTCAGCCTGGCCGGTGAAGTCGTCGAGCGTCTGCGGGCGCATGGTCGCATCGAGGTCTTCGCCTCGCTTTTCCGGCGCGATCAGACGTGCGGCTTCGCTCATGTCACTGCTTCCGTTTCGGGGTCCGCGGCCATAGGGGCACCGGCGTTGAGGCCGGTCACCGTCGCTGCCGCGCTCAACCATAATAGCGGCGCCCGGATCAATCCAGCGAGAACGGCCAGCGTCCCTCTACTCCAATGCTTTTGTGGCCGCAGGAAGGCTCGTGGCTTCCTCACCGCGACAGCTCCTTCAAGCCGAGGCGGATCAGCTTGGCGCTGTCGCCGCCCTCCCCGCCGTTTTTCAGCGCAGCCGCAACGGCATTGGCCGCCTGGTCTCGCGAATAGCCGAGATTGGTGAGCGCCGAGACCGCGTCCGCAACCGGCGCCGCGGCAACGCCTTCGCCGAGCTCCTGCTTCAGGCCGATCGACGGTGCCATCTCGCCGGCAAAGGCCGGAGCCTTGTTCTTGAGTTCGGTGACGATACGCACGGCAACTTTCGGACCGACGCCCGGCGCGCGCGAGATCGACGTCTTGTCCTGCAAGGCGATCGCGTTGGCGAGTTCCCCGGGGGGCAGCGTAGAGAGCACCGCCAGCGCCACCTTGGATCCCACACCCTGAACGCTCTGAAGCAGGCGGAACCATTCGCGTTCCAACGCGCTCAAGAACCCGAACAGCTTCAGCTGATCCTCGCGCACATAGGTCTCGATGAAGAGAACGGCCGCCTCTCCGGCGCTTCCGAGCTTTCCGAGCGTACGCGCCGAACAATGGGCGACATACCCGACCCCATGCACGTCGAGAACCACGTGATCCTCGCCGATCTCGTCTATCGTGCCCTTGAGCTTGCCGATCATCTGGTCTCTCTGGATGGTGTTGGTCCGTCGTCTTCGAAGAAATGCCGTTGCCCGGCCTAGCCCGCAAGCGCCGCAAGGCGGCTCGTCACCGCCTGCCTGTTATGGGCGTGGCAGATGGCGATGGCGAGCGCGTCGGCGGCATCGTTGCCTTTGAACTCGGCCTTGGGCATCAGCACCTTCAGCATCATGTGTATTTGCTGCTTTTCGCCGTGGCCGACGCCGATCACGGCCTTCTTGACGGCGTTTGGCGCATATTCCGCGACCCTCAAGCCCGCCCGGGCCGGCACCAGCATGGCGATGCCGCGCGCCTGGCCGAGCTTCAGCGTCGCCGTCGCGTCCTTGTTGACGAAGGTCTGTTCGACAGCGGCCTCGTGCGGCTGATAGCCGTGCACCACCTCGGCAAGCCCGTCATGCAACTGGCAGAGGCGGGAGGCAAGGTCCATCTCGCCATCGGAAGTGACGGTGCCGGAAGCGACGAAACGCAGCGAATTGCCGAGTGTTTCGATGACCCCCCAGCCGGTGCGCCTCAAGCCCGGATCGATGCCGATGATGCGAATCGTAGTCTGCATGCTTCACCCTATTTCGGTCGGCGCGACGCTGCCAGCAAAAAGTGAACAAAACAAAAACATTGCACAGAAATGGTCGCGCCTTGCCTAAAAGCGCCGGTGCACCCTTGGCGTAAGGAAACTTGAACCTACATTGCGGAAGATCAATTTCTCTTAATTGAAAGCCCCGCCATGATCCCCTTCTCCATTCTCGACCTGTCGCCGATCACCGAAGGGGGCAGCATCGCAGAGTCGCTCGAAAATTCGCGGCGGCTGGCAATCGCCGCGGAGGAGAACGGCTATGAGCGCTTCTGGCTGGCCGAACACCATGGCATGAAAGGCATTGCCAGCGCCGCGACGTCTCTCGTGATTTCGCATGTGGCTTCGGCCACGCGGAGGATCCGCGTCGGCTCGGGCGGCATCATGCTGCCCAATCATTCACCGCTCGTCATTGCCGAGCAATTCGGCACGCTTGCGGCGCTTTACCCCGGCCGCATCGATCTCGGCCTCGGCCGCGCGCCCGGCACGGACATGAGAACGGCGCAGGCGCTCCGCCGCAACATGGAGGCGAGCGCCAACAACTTCCCGAACGATGTCGTCGAACTGCAGGCGTTGCTCGGCCCGGCGACCGAAGACCAGAAGATCATCGCCGTTCCGGGCGCGGATTCGAATGTGCCGATCTGGCTGCTCGGTTCGAGCCATTTCAGCGCCCATCTCGCCGGCATGCTCGGCCTTCCCTTCGCCTTCGCCTCGCATTTCGCGCCGGACATGCTGCTTTCCGCGCTCGAAATATATCGCGAGCGCTTCACCCCGTCGCCCCAGCTCGACAAGCCGCATGTCATGGTGGGCGTCATGGGCGTCGCCGCGGACACCGACGATGAGGCGAACCACCTCTTCACCTCAATGCAGCAATCCTTCGTCGCGCTTCGCCGCAATGCCCGCGGGCGCTTTCCGCCGCCGGTCAAATCGATGGACGGCCTCTGGAGCCAGGACGAGAAGATTTTCGTCGACCATGCAATGAGCTACGCGGTGGTCGGCGGCCCCGAGACGATCCGCCGCAAGATCGAGGCATTCGTGGATCTCACCAGGGCGGACGAGCTGATCGTCTCAATGCCGATCTTCGACATGGAAGCGCGGTTGCGGTCGGTGAAGCTGTTTGCCCAAGCGCAACGCGATCTCGCCGCCGCCTGACGCGAACAGCAAAGACCCGCATCGCTCGGAGCGATGCGGGTCAATTGCATCGGGATGTTCCGAACGCTCAGGCGGAAAGCTTCGCCAGAACCTCGTCGGAGACCTCGAAGTTCGAATAGACGTTCTGGACGTCGTCGTCATCTTCGAGATTGTCGATGAGCTTCATCAGCGACTGTGCCTTTTCCTCATCCACCGGCACGGTATTCTGCGGCTTCCAGACGGCCTTTACGGTCTCCGCCTCGCCGAGCGCGCCTTCGAGCGCCTTCGATACTTCGCCGATATCCTCGAAGCCGCAGGTGATGGTGTGGCCTTCCTCGTCGGTCTCGACGTCGTCGGCACCCGCTTCGATTGCCGCTTCCATCACCTTGTCGGCGTCGCCGGCGGAAAGCTTGTAGGTGATTTCACCGACCCGATCGAAGGAGAAGGAAACCGAACCGGTTTCGCCGAGCGCCCCGCCCGCCTTGGTGAAGGTGGAGCGTACGTTGGAGGCGGTGCGGTTGCGGTTGTCCGTCAACGCCTCGACGATGACTGCGACGCCGCCCGGGCCGTAGCCCTCGTAGCGGACTTCTTCGTAATTCTCCGCATCGCCGCCCGCAGCCTTCTTGACCGCGCGCTCGATATTGTCCTTCGGCATCGACTGCGCCTTGGCGTTCTGGATCGCCAGACGCAGGCGCGGGTTCATCGTCGAGTCGGGAAGGCCGGTTTTTGCTGCGACGGTGATTTCGCGCGCGAGCTTGGAAAACATTTTGGAGCGCACCGCATCCTGACGGCCCTTGCGGTGCATGATGTTCTTGAACTGTGAATGGCCAGCCATGACGCCCTCTGCATGCGTGATTTCGGTGAGATCGGGCGCCTTATAGTTTCATTGCCGCGTCCAGTCCAGCAGGCGCGTCGTGTTTTCAGGAGACGGAAATGCGCTGCGGCGGTCCTCAAACACCCTGCAGGACATAGATGAGCGGTCTCCTCGGCAGGGAGCGCAGCGACACCTTCACGGAAGGCTCCGTGGCGAAGCGCTTGTCGAAGTCGTCTCCGAACATCGCCAGAAAGTTGTTGGTCATCGGCCTGTGCATCGGCAGGATCAGCGCCGAGCGCAGCCGCGAGACGACGCGGCTCATGCTCTCCGCTCCCATCGTCAGACCGCCGTCCACCGGCACCATGAGCACGTCGATCCGGCCGATTTGCCGGTAATGGCTTTCGTCGAGCTCGTGGTGCAGATGGCCGAGATGACCGATGCAGAGCCCGGCAATCTCGAAAATGAAGATCGAATTGCCGTCCCGTTCCATCCCCTCGAAACCCGAACGGATATCCGTGGTCACATTGCGGATATAGGCGTCGCCGACGACGAGGTCATGATCCGCCGGCTCGCCGTTGTCGCCCCAGCCGTGCAGGACATGCCGGATCGCCGGATCCGGCGCCAGGGTGTAATGACTGGAATGGGCCCTGTTCATCGTCACCACCGTTGGCGGCGACGGCGTGCGGAACCAGCCGTTGTAGTCGGTGGCGATCGAAACTCCGCCCGGCGTTTCGATCAGGAAGGTCGAATGACCGAGAAAGGTGATCGTCACCTCGCTTGTGTCGGCAGATGCCGCGGGAGTGGCGGCGGGGGCAGAGAAGCTGGCGAACGTCGCCGCCGGCGTGGCTGCCGCGATCGCCTGGCATTGGCTCACATGGGCTTCCGCCTGCTGCGCGTGCGCCGGTGTCGGCCAGAGCGCATGGATTATCCAGATGACGGTCACGGTGTAGGCAAGGTATCGCAGCAGCATCCTTCACCTCTCGCATGTGCGGGAAGAAAAACTTGCTCTGGTACTTCGCCCGCATAGGCGCATTGCTGCTCATGCCGGGCGGCACGCAGGATCATTCAAGGCCGCGGTCGCGTCCAGCGTCTAACGACCGGCGGCCGCTCACAATTGCGTCATTGCCGATGCACTCGTCTCTTCACTCCCCTGGCGCCGTCGCCGGCGCGGCCGCCGGTGCACGCTTGCGCCGCAATGAGCGCAGGGCCACATAGAAGACCGGCGTCAGGAACAGGCCGAGGACGGTGACCCCGAGCATGCCTGCAAAGACCGCCGTACCGAGCGACTGGCGCATTTCGGCGCCGGGCCCCGTGGCGATGACCAGCGGCACGACGCCGAGGATGAAGGCGAAAGCGGTCATCAGGATCGGCCGCAGCCTCAGTCGGCTCGCATCGATCGCCGCCTCGATCGGCGTCTTGCCCTCCTCCTCGCCCTGGCGGGCGAATTCCACGATGAGGATCGCGTTCTTCGCGGCAAGACCGATCAGGACGATAAGCCCGATCTGGGTCAGCACATTGTTGTCAAAGCCACGGATCGAAACGCCGAGAAGCGCCGCGAGCACGGCAAGCGGCACGATCAGGATAATGGCCAGCGGCAGCACCCAGCTTTCGTATTGCGCAGAGAGCGCCAGGAAAACGAAGACCACCGAAAGCGCGAAGATGAAGACCGCAGTGTTGCCGGTCTGGCGCTCCTGCAACGCGAGTTCCGTCCATTCGAAGGTGGTGCCCTGCGGCAGGATCTGACCTGCAAGCGCTTCCATCTTGTCGAGGGCGCTGCCCGTCGAAACGCCCGGCGCCGGATTGCCCTGAACGGGGACCGAGACATACATGTTGTAGCGCTGGACGAGCGCCGGTCCGCTCGTATCGCGGATTTCGACGAGCGTGCCGAGCGGCACCAGGGCGCCCGAGGCGGAGCGTACCTTAAGCGCAAGTATGTCCTCCCGCTCCAGCCGGAATTGCTGGTCGGCCTGGGCACGGACCTGATAGACGCGGCCAAATGCGTTGAAATCGTTGACGTAGGACGTCCCCAAATTGATCGAGAGTGTCTCGAAGATGTTGGGAATCGGCACGTTCAGCGCCCGCGCCTTGTCGCGATCGATTGCCAGGAAGAATTGCGGGCTGGAGGCCGTGAAGGTGGTGAAGACGCCGGTCAGCCCCTCCGTCTGGTTGGCCGCTCCCATCATCTGATGGGCGAGCCCGAGCGCCCGGCGCATGTCGGCGCTCTGGCGGTCCATGATCTGCATCTTGAAGCCGCCCGAATTGCCGATGCCTCGCACGGAGGGTGGCGGAACGGCGATGATGAAAGCCTCCTGAATGCCTTGCATCGCACCGAAGATCTGGCCGATGATCTGTTCCGCACTCTGCTTTTGCTCGAGGCGTTCTTCGAAGCTGTCGAAGGGCGTGAATATCACGCCGGAATTGGATGCATTGGTGAAGGTCGCGCCGTTGAAACCGGCAAAGGCGACCGCATCCTTTACGCCGGGTACCTCCCGGATAATCTCCGAGGCCCGCCGGACGACCTTATCGGTGCGCTCGAGAGAGGCACCGTCCGGAAGCTGAATGACGACGATGGCATAGCCCTGGTCCATCGTGGGTATGAAGCCGCGAGGCACGACCTGCGCCATGTACCAGGTGGCTCCGAGCAGGGCGACGAAGACGACGAGCGCCCCGGCTAACGCGATCCGCGTCCTGACGAGGTGGCGCACCGTCCATGCATAGCCATCGGCCATGCGGTCGAAGCCGCGGTTGAAGCCGTTGGCAAAACCGCGGCCGATCCGCGTCAGGGGATTGCGGCTCTCATGCTCGTGGTTCTCGTGCGGCCGCAACAGGATTGCGGCAAGCGCCGGCGAGAGCGTCAGGGAATTGACCGCGGAGATCACTGTCGCGACTGCGATCGTCACCGCAAATTGCAGGTAGAACTGCCCGGCAATACCCGGAATGAACGCGGTCGGCACGAACACTGCCGTCAGGACGAGCGAGATCGCGATGACCGCGGCGCCCACCTCGTCCATCGTCACATGCGCCGCCTCTCGCGGCGTCATCCCGCGCGCAAGGTTGCGCTCGACGTTCTCGACAACGACGATAGCGTCGTCGACCACGATGCCGATCGCGAGAACCAGGCCGAACAGCGTCAGCATGTTCAGTGAAAAGCCGAAGGCATAGAGAAGCGCGAATGTGCCGACGAGCGAAACGGGGATGGCGACGATCGGAATGATCGCCGTGCGCCACGACTGCAGGAACACGATCACGACCAGAGCGACGAGGAGCGCGGCTTCCCCGATCGTCTTGTAGACCTCGTCGATGGATTCCGAGATGAATTCCGTCGGATTGTAGATGATCCTGTATTCGAGCCCTTCGGGAAAGTCCCGCGAAAGTTCGGTCATCGTCGCCTGGATCGCGTCGGCCGCAGCGAGCGCATTGCTGCCGGGGCGGGAGAAGATGCCGAGCGCGACGGCGGGGCTGCCGTTGAGATAGCTGTTGGTCACGTATTCGCGCGCACCGAGTTCGATGCGGGCGACGTCCTGCAACTGGACGAGCCTGCCTTCTTCGGTCGCTTTGACGATGACGTAGCGGAACTGGCGAGCGTCGCTGAAGCGGCCGTCGGTGGTCACCGTATACTGGAAGGCGCTGTCGCTCGACATCGGCGGACCGCCGATGGATCCGCCCGAGACCTGGACGTTCTGCTCGCGCAGCGCGGAGACGACATCGCCTGCAGTCATGCCGTAGGCGGAGAGCTTCTGCGGGTCGAGCCAGATGCGCAGCGCATATTCACGCTCGCCGAACAGAAGAACGTCGCCGACTCCGTCCAGCCGGACCAATATGTCGCGAATGCGCGTGCGGGCGTAGTTAGAAACATAAAGCTGGTCATAGCGGTCGTTCGGCGAAAGCAGATGAACGACCATCATCAGGTCCGGCGAGCTCTTCGTCGTGGTTACGCCGATGCGCCGGACTTCCTCCGGAAGCCGGGGCTCGGCGATCGAAACACGGTTCTGCACCAGCACCTGCGCCTGATCGAGATCGGTCCCGAGCTTGAAGGTGATCGTCAGCGCCATTGAGCCGTCAGCGGTGGCATAGGAGGACATGTAGAGCATGTTCTCCACGCCGTTGATCTCCTGCTCGAGCGGGGTGGCAACGGTATTGGCGACGGTCTCAGCATCCGCGCCCGGATAGGAGGCACGCACGACGATGGTAGGCGGCGCGATCTCCGGATACTGCGCCACCGGAAGCTGGAAATAGGCGATGCTGCCGACGATCAGCAGAACGATCGAAAGCACCGACGCGAAGATCGGTCTGTCGACAAAGAAATGCGCGAACCTCATTGGGCATTCTCCGCCGATTGCGCGGCCTCGGGGGGCAGGACGATGAGCTCGGGCTTGACCTTTACGCCCGGCCGGACGCGCATGAGACCGTTGACGACGATCGTCTCCTCCCCCGTCAAGCCACTGCGGATGACCCTGTAACCGTGGAGCCTGGGACCAAGACGCACCGGTTTGGTTGCGACGCTGCCATCCTCGCCGACCGTGTAGACGATGCGTTCGTTCTGGTCGGCGGCGATTGCCTCGTCAGGCACCAGAACCGCCCGGTAGGTGTTCGATCCCTCCACTTCTACGCGGCCGAACAGGCCGGGCTGCAGGATCAATTTGGGGTTTGCGAGGCGCGCGCGCACCCGCATCGTACCCGTCTGGTTGTCGACCCGGTTCTCCGCGAAGTCGAGCTTGCCCTCGAACGGCGGCTCGTTGGCGTCGGCGATCGTGACCAGCACCGGGATGGAGCCCGCCCCCTCCTGCAAAGCGCTGCCGCGGTCCCGAGCCGTACGCGCATAGGAGAGCAGCCGGCGCTCGTCGACGTCGAAATAGAAATCGATCGGATCGAGCGAGACGATCGTCGTCAGCACCGTCTGGTCCGCTTGTACCAGATTGCCGGGGGAAATGAGACGCCGGTCGACGCGTCCGCTCAGCGGCGCCGTGATGGTCGTGTAATCCAGATCCAGCTTCGCGCGCTCGACGGCCGCCTCGGCGCCGCGCACATTCGCCTGGGCCGCGAGCAGCGCACGGCGGTCGTCGTCAAGCCTGGACACCGAGAGCGTGCCCGATTCCGCGAGCGATTCCGTTCGCTTGAACGTGGTCTCCGCGAAGACAAGGGTCGATCGCGCAGCCTCGAGCGAGGCTTCCGCCTGGGAAAGGGCGGTGCGGAACGGCCGCTGATCTATGACGAAGAGCTTGTCGCCCTTCTTCACCATGGCGCCGTCGGTGAAGAAGACCTGATCGAGATAGCCGCCGACCCGTGCGCGGATCGCGACCTGGTCGACCGCTTCGAAGCGGCCGATGAATTCGTCGGCGTCGACAACATCGCGCACGACCGGTTTGGCGACGGTCACCGTCGGCAACTGCGCATCCTGCGCGCCTGCCGGGACCGAGACGAGAAGGGAGACGAAAAAGCCGGCGATGGCCGGCAGACGCCACTTTCGCAACATGCACGCTCTCCAGATATCTGAACGTCAGATCGCCGGCACCGGGACTGCAATTGGTGCGGCGCCTTTGGATACCGGAGCGCCACAGCGACTCTGTGCGCCCGACCGAGCTGCGACGCTATGGAACTCCGGCTGCATTACCTGCATGTTTCCCTTGATCGTTTTCGGTCAAAGGAAGACACATGCAGCAATCAAAATGCTGCAGCGACCTCTGCGCGTCTGCGGAACGCGCGGCGCTGTACGCCGGGATGAGGGAAAGTATGAGCGCCTCCGACCGCATCCCGTTTCAATTATTGGCATGGAAACTTACGAATAGCGGCCGCGTGCGGTGCGGCTCTCATTTTGGTCGCTAACCTGCCACCATTTGGCGGGTCTGTCACCCTTGAAAAAAGGAGATCCGAACAGAGCGCCCGCATCCGGAAATGGATGCGCAGACGGAGGAAGCCCAGCCACTCAAACCCAGAATTGGGGGATCGTCTCAGCCAGGCGCGGGCCGATCCTGAGCGGCGCGATCTTTTCCGCCAACCCCGTCCGGTCCGAAATCTCGATCCCGACGCCACAGATGGTCGCCGGGCCGGATGCCGCTTCGAAGCGACCCTTGGGCATCTTCGAGATGAAGCGGTTGAGCGGCTCTTCCTTGTCCATCCCCAAGGACGAGTCGTAGTCGCCGCACATGCCGGCATCGCTCATATAGCCGGTGCCACCGTTGAGTATCTGATGGTCCGCCGTCGGCACATGGGTGTGCGTGCCGACCACCAGGCTGGCACGCCCGTCGACGAAGTGGCCGAAGCATTGCTTCTCGCTCGTCGCCTCGGCGTGAAAATCGAAGACGACTGCATCGGCCTGCTCGCCGAGCGGGCAGGCGTCGAGGATCGCCTCGGCCGTCTTGAAGGGATCGTCGAGCTCGGGATGCATGAAGACGCGCCCCATGACATTGGCAACCAGAACGCGGGCGCCGTTTCGCGCGAAGAAGAGATTGGAACCGCGACCCGGCGTGCCGGCAGGATAGTTTGCCGGCCGCAGGAACTGATCGTGCCGCTCGCAGAAGACCACCGCCTCCTTCTGATCCCAGACGTGATTGCCGGTGGTCACTACGTCGGCACCGGCGCTGATCGTCTCGAGAAAGATGTCTTCGGTGATGCCGAATCCGCCGGCAGCGTTCTCGCCATTGACGATGACGAAGTCGAGCTTGAGATCGCTCACGAGTCCCGGGAGGCGCTCCCAGACGGCCATGCGGCCCGTCTTGCCCACCATATCCCCCAGAAACAGAAGTCGCATGCCGTTCAATCCCGCTTGGACCAAGGCAATCTGGATCGACTCCGATTCATGCACGTGGTCGGTTCAATGAATTTTAAGCAGGATGTGGCGGAATCCGCGCAAAATCCTCATCCCGCTCAGAAATGCCGAAAACCGCTCTCCGTCAATACGGCGTCCAGCGCCACGTCGTGCGGTTCAGCCGGCACTGATGCCACTTCCTGGCAGTCGAATGCAATCCCGATCAGGCGCGGCATGTGGCCTTTGCGGCGCAGCCGGTCGATCGCCCGATCATAATAGCCGGCGCCATAGCCGATCCGATGGCCCACGGCATCGAAGGCCGAGAGCGGTACGAGCATGATGTCCGGATCGACTTCCGGCGCATCGGGGCCGGGGCCGGTGGTGCCGAAGCCGGTTTCGACGACCGCGATGCCGTCGAGCAGTTCCCGGAAAACGATGGCCTTGCTGTCCAGGATCACCGGCAGGCAGAGGCGCGCACCGCGATCCCTGAGCCGCACCATCAGCGGCCGGACGTCGGCCTCCGAGCGGATCGGCCAGAAGCCCGAGACGACGTGTCCGGGATCGAGCGCGATGACCTCGGCCGCATGATCGGCCATGGCAAGGCTCGCCTCGATACGCGCTTCCGCCGGCATGGCATCGCGGAGCGCCAGGCGCTCCTTCCTCAAAGCTGCTTTCAGATCCTTGGGTGACATCCAACCTTCCCCTGCGGGCCAATATTGCCGCGGTGATCAACCTCAACGCCATGCCATAGCGCAAAACGACCCCGAAGCGGAACCATGCGGGCGCCGCTTTCGCAATACTTCGCGACTCGTGCGTGTGCCACAATGGCTTAGGGATGCCAATTCTCGAAGGAAGTTGCCTCAGAGCATCCAGTGCAGATGCCGGACTGCGTCACGGTGGCGCCGGTCTTCCTCGCATCCGAGGCGATACGTGGCGGGGATAGCGGCGTCTGCCAGAAGGTGCCGGTCGCCGCGGCGGCTCACCAGCGCCCATTGCGTGCGAAGCGAAAGCCACAGCCGCCAGCGCGCAATGGCCGTCGCAAGTGGCGGGGAGGAGCTTCTGACGGGCTGTGCTGAGACGACCAGAACGGGCATGGCGAGGACCTCGGAAGGATGGCGACAGGTCCATCTTTGCGCCGTCCTTGACATGTGACAAATGAATTGCAACCATGCCTGTCATCAGCGTTTCTTATGGCAACGACATGACAGCACCGCTCGACAGCGACCTGCTCAGAACCTTCCTCGCGGTGGCCGACACCGGCAATGTCACACGCGCTGCCGACCTTGTGCGGCGAACCCAATCGGCCGTCAGCATGCAGATCCGCAGGCTTGAGGATCTCATCGGATCCGCGCTCTTCGAACGCCATTCGCGTGGCGTGATACTGACCGGTGAAGGCCGGCGCCTTGTCGACAATGCACGCCGTATCGTTACCCTTCTCGACGATACGGCTGCGGCGATGCGCTCACCGGCGCTCGACGGGTCCGTCCGGATCGGGATTTCCGAGGAATATGTCAACTCCACCCTGCCGAAGGCGCTCGGCGCTTTCGCGGCCATTCATCCCGGCGTCGAAGTGACGGTGCGTCAGGAAACCTCCATGGCCAACTCGGCAGCGCTCGCGGCCGGAGAACTCGACATCGCCGTCGTCTTCGAGCCGGGCGGACGAACCCGCAGCGAGGTTCTGATGGTAAACCCAACCGTTTGGGCGACCTCCGAGCAGCATGGTACCCATTTGCGGCAGCCCCTGCCGATCGCGACCTATACCTATGCGGAAGGCGGCTGGTGCGACGACCTGGCCCTGCGCAGCCTGACGACCCGGAATATCGAGAACCGCGTCGCCTATGTGAGCCGCACGAGCGGCGGGCTCATCGCCGCCGTCGTTTCAGGCCTCGCCATTGCGCCCCTGTCGCGAAGCACCATACCGCCCGGCTGCCGCGAGCTTACCGAGGCGGATGGCTTCGGCATCATCGATATGTCGAATGTCGTGCTGCGGACGAGACGCGGGAACCGGTCGCCGACGGTGGAGGCGATGGCGGATGCAATCCGCCGCGCGTTCCGGGCACCGAGCGAGAAGGAAAGGGAAGAAGTGCGATCCACGACGACCGATGGAGAGTTTACGATCCCGGGTACCTACTAGGTAGGTGGGCACCGTATGCCCGGACCCACGGGTCCGGCCAGGGACAGTTCCCTTGAGATCGTGTATGGCCCCGGGGATTGTGGTTCCTGTCGGGAAGCGCAGATCGCCCGGCAGATATAGAGCGTCCCGGGGCTTTTCACCAGAGCCGGATGCCGTGGAGCTGCATAATTTCTGCGAAATCGCAGGCCGGACTCAATTTGTCGGGGGAGTCGGCCGCCCGTTGAGCTTGGCGGCAATGTCCTGAATCTGCGCCGTCACTTCACCGAGCGCCGAGGCAAGCGCCTCCTCGCTTCTCGTGTGATCCGAAAGTGCGGTGTCGCGGCCTCTCTTCAGATCGTCCACTTCGGCCTCGATACTCTTCAGCCGGCGATTGACCTCGCTCAACTCGTCCATGACCATGATGCCTGCCATGACGGTGATCCTGAGGTCGCCTATTTCGCCGAACTGGGCCTTCAGATGGCCGACATACTGGTCGAACCTGGTCGCGAGGTCGCCGAGGTGCTCTTCCTGCCCTTCCTCGCAGGCCATGCGATAGGCCTTGCCGTCGATCGTTACCGTCACCTGCGCCATACGTTCAGAACCTCAGCGATCCAACACCGCGCGAATGGTCTCCATCGCCGTCACGAGACGACGGGATACCTCGCGATTGACCTCTTCCAACCGGTTGGCGCGGAATTGGGATTGGTCGAGTTCCTGTGCCAGGCGAGACCGGTCCTCATTGACCCGCCTGACCTCGCCTTCGAACTCGCTCACATCCTTTTCCTTGTCGAAGCGGCCGTCGATCGCGATTTCAAGTGACTGAACCGCGTTGCGCAACTCGTCGATCGCCGCCTTGACCGTCTTTGCCGGCATGTCTTCCGATACCTCTCTAGGGGGAGCGGCTTCGCCCTGCCCTAAAACAAAGTGCGGAGCGCTTGCACCTTGCCTGGACGGGCCTCGCTCCAAGGCCGAATCGTAGAGCTTTCATCACTTCGGCCCTTTTCTTTTTAAACCTATTACGCAAGTCTCAACAATGCCAAGCGCGGCATTGAACTGCGGAAGCTGTGGATGGTCGATTTCGCCTCCCGAACCGGCCACCGGCCGGCGGCGTTCCTGCCGTTCGAGAGGCACCGCGCGGGGGCCGCCGCATTTGGTCGCGGAGGGCCCGTATTTATTGACTCGGCTCACGCACCTGCTATGTGTCTGCCGCTTCTCATGCGGTCTTTGGAGGATAGAGACCGTCCCCTGACCACCGAACGCAAACGGAACAGTCATGATCTCTCGCGAAAAACACGACCGGATGGCGAATGCAATCCGCTTCCTCTCCATGGACGCCGTCGAGAAGGCAAATTCCGGCCACCCCGGCCTCCCGATGGGCGCCGCCGATATCGCAACAGTGCTGTTCACCCGCTATCTGAGCTTCGACCCTAAAAACCCCGCCTGGCCGAACCGCGACCGCTTCGTCCTGTCGGCCGGCCATGGGTCCATGCTGCTCTATTCGCTGCTCTACCTCACGGGCTACGACGACATCACCATCGACGAGATCAAGAACTTCCGCCAGCTGGGTTCGCGCACGGCGGGCCATCCGGAATACGGCCACGCCGCCGGCATCGAGACGACCACCGGTCCGCTCGGCCAGGGCATCGCCAATTCCGTCGGCATGGCGATCGCCGAGCGCAAGCTGCGCGAGGAGTTCGGCAGCGAGTTGATGGAGCATTATACCTATGTGCTCGCCGGCGACGGCTGCCTGATGGAAGGCATCAGTCAGGAAGCGATCGCGCTTGCCGGCCACCTGAAGCTCAACAAGCTGATCGTCTTTTGGGACGACAACAACATCTCGATCGACGGTCCGATTTCCATTGCCGACTCGACCGACCAGCACGCCCGCTTCCGCGCCAGCAAATGGCACACGATCGCCGTCGACGGCCATGATCCCGAAGCGATCGCCGCCGCGATCGAGGAAGCCCAGAAGTCCGACAAACCGACCATGATCGCCTGCAAGACCGTGATCGGCTTCGGTGCGCCGAACAAGGCCGGTACGCACAAGGTCCACGGCTCCCCGCTCGGCGCCGAGGAAATCGCCGCCACCCGCAAGGCGCTCGGCTGGGAAGCCGAAGCGTTCACGGTTCCCTCCGACGTGCTCGACGCCTGGCGCATCGCAGGCCTGCGGTCGGCCAAGGCGCGCAAGGAATGGGAAGAGCGGCTCGAAGCCGCAGAGGCGGAGAAGAAGGCGCAGTTCGTCCGCCGCTTCTCCGGCGAGCTCGAAGGCAGCCTCGCCTCGGCGATCGGCGCCTACAAGCAGAAGCTTGCCGAGACCAAGCCCTCGCCGGCGACGCGAAAGGCTTCGGAGGATGCGCTGGAAGTCATCAACGGCGTACTTGCCGAGACGATCGGCGGCTCCGCCGACCTGACCGGCTCCAACAATACCAAGACGAGCCAGACACACTCCATCACCCCGGACGATTTCTCCGGCCGCTATATCCACTACGGCGTGCGCGAGCACGGCATGGCGGCCGCAATGAACGGCATGGCGCTGCATGGCGGCCTCATCCCCTATTCCGGTGGCTTCCTGATCTTCTCGGATTACTGCCGTCCGTCGATCCGCCTTGCCGCGCTCATGGGCATCCGCGTCATCCACGTGCTCACGCATGATTCCATCGGTCTGGGCGAGGACGGGCCGACCCACCAGCCGGTCGAGCACATGGCCGCGCTTCGGGCCATCCCCAACCTTCTGATGTTCCGCCCCGCGGATGCGACGGAGACCGCCGAATGCTGGCAGCTTGCCCTGGAAAACCGCAAGCGCCCCTCCGGTCTTGCGCTCACCCGCCAGAACCTGATGGCGGTGCGCACGGAATATGAGGAGCAGAACCTCTGCGCCCGCGGCGCCTACGACCTGATCTCCGCAAGCGATGCGCAGGTGACGATCTTCGCCACCGGCTCGGAAGTCGAGATCGCCGTCAAGGCCTGCCAGACGCTGACCGCCAAGGGCATTGCGACGCGCGTCGTCTCCGTCCCCTGCTTCGAGCTTTTCGCCGAGCAGAGCGAAGACTACCAGCAGGCAATCATCGGCACGTCGCCGGTCAAGATTGCCGTCGAAGCCGGCATCCGCCAGGGCTGGGACCACTTCATCGGCAATGACGGCATCTTCATCGGCATGTCGAGCTTCGGTGCTTCGGGCCCCTACAAGGATCTCTACAAGCACTTCGGCATTACGCCGGAAGTCGTGGTTGCGTCCGCCGAAGCCAAGCTGTCCTGATCAAGCCAGGAGGACATTCCCCGATGCCCTCCTTTCCACCCCACGCATTCTGACAGGGAGAGACCCGATATGACAGTGAAAGTCGCCATTAACGGTTTTGGCCGCATCGGCCGTAACGTTCTCCGCGCCATCGTCGAATCCGGCCGCACCGACATTGAAGTCGTTGCCATCAACGACCTCGGTCCGGTCGAGACCAATGCTCACCTGCTGCGCTTCGATTCCATCCACGGCCGCTTCCCGGCCGACGTGAAGGTCGACGGCGACGCGATCGTCATCAACAACGGCAAGCCGATCAAGGTGACCGCGATCCGCAATCCGGCGGAACTGCCGCACAAGGAACTCGGCGTCGACATCGCGATGGAGTGCACCGGCATCTTCACCGCCCGTGACAAGGCAGCCGCTCACCTGGAAGCCGGCGCCAAGCGCGTCATCGTCTCGGCCCCGGCCGACGGTGCGGACCTGACCGTCGTCTACGGCGTCAACCACGACAAGCTGACGAAGGATCATCTCGTCATCTCCAACGCATCCTGCACGACCAACTGCCTGGTACCGGTCGCCAAGGTGCTGCACGATGCCATCGGCATCGATCACGGCATGATGACCACGATCCACTCCTACACCAACGACCAGCCGTCGCTCGACCAGATGCACAAGGATCTCTACCGCGCCCGCGCCGCGGCGCTGTCGATGATCCCGACCTCCACGGGTGCGGCCAAGGCGGTCGGCCTCGTTCTGCCGGAGCTCAAGGGCAAGCTCGACGGTATCTCGGTGCGCGTGCCGACCCCGAACGTCTCGGTGGTCGACCTGAAATTCGTCGCCAAGCGCGAGACGACCAAGGAAGAGATCAACGCCGCCATCAAGGCTGCCGCCGATGGCCCGCTCAAGGGCGTTCTCGGCTACACGCTTCAGCCGAACGTCTCGGTCGACTTCAACCACGACCCGCATTCCTCGGTCTTCCACATGGACCAGACCAAGGTGATGGAAGGCAAGTTCGTGTCGATCCTGTCCTGGTACGACAATGAATGGGGCTTCTCGAACCGCATGGCGGATACGGCGGTTGCCCTGAGCAAGCTCCTCTAAGACCGATGTTCCGGGCCCTTTCCTCAACGACGGTGCGCTGGCGACCGCTCGAAGGGGAAGGGCTCGAACATCTGACGCTCAGGACTTTCGACACATCGCTCGGCGCGGCCATCCGCGCCGAAAGCGTTCTCATCGGCGAACGCGGCGCAACGGCCTATGGCGTCCGCTACCGGATCGACTGCGATGCCGCCTGGCGCGTCTTTTCCTTTCTCATAGAGACGACCCAAGGGCTGAGGCTGCACCTCATGTCCGATGGGCACGGCCATTGGCGCAAAGCAGACGGAACGGCCTTGCCGCAATTCGACGGTTGCGTCGATATCGACCTCGCCGGCACGCCCTTCACGAATACGCTGCCGATCCGCCGCCTGGGCCTCACCCGGCAATCCGGCACCGCCAGGCTCGACATGCTTTACGTGCCCTTCGACAGCTTCGAACCGACCGTCGACGGTCAGCATTACACCTGCCTCGACGACGGCAAGCTCTACCGTTACGAGGCGGCGGACGGCAGCTTCACGGCGGACCTGCCAGTGGACGAGGATGGCCTCGTCATCGACTACCCTACCCTATTCCAAAGACTATCACCGGAGACCATCTGATGACTTTCAAGACTCTCGACGATCTGACCGACATCGCCGGCAAGCGCGTTCTCGTGCGCGTCGATCTGAACGTGCCTGTCAAGGACAATCAGGTGACCGACACCACCCGCATCGAGCGCGTGGCGCCGACCATTCGCGAACTTTCCGAGAAGGGCGCGAAAGTCGTTCTGCTCGCGCATTTCGGCCGGCCGAAGGGCGAGCCCGTCGCCGGCATGTCGCTGAAGGCGATCGCCCCCGCCGTCGAGGAGATTCTCGACCAGCGCGTCTATTTCGCTGCCGACTGCATCGGCGACAAGGCCGCCAACGCCATTGCCGAATTGAACGACGGCGAAGTGCTGCTGCTCGAAAATACCCGCTTCCACAAAGGCGAGGAGAAGAACGATCCGGACTTCGTGACGGCGCTCGCCGCCAATGGCGACATCTATGTCAACGACGCCTTCTCCGCCGCCCATCGCGCCCACGCCTCGACCGAAGGGCTTGCTCATCACCTTCCCGCCTATGCCGGCCGCACCATGCAGACGGAGCTCGAAGCGCTTGAAAAGGGACTCGGCAATCCGAAGCGCCCGGTGGTTGCGATCGTCGGCGGCGCCAAGGTCTCGACCAAGATCGACCTTCTGCAGAACCTCGTGAAGAAGGTCGACGCGCTCGTCATCGGGGGCGGCATGGCCAACACCTTCCTCGCGGCGCAAGGCGTCGATGTCGGAAAGTCGCTCTGCGAGCACGATCTTGCGGAGACCGCCAAGGCCATCCTCGCGGCCGCCTCGGAAGCGGGATGCGCAATCGTTCTTCCGGTCGACGGCGTCGTCGCCCGTGAGTTCAAGGCCGGTGCGGACAACGAGGCCGTCGATATCAACGCCATCCCTGCCGACGCCATGGTGCTCGACGTCGGGCCGAAATCGATCGATGCCATCAACGAATGGATCTCCCGCGCCGAAACGCTCGTGTGGAACGGCCCGCTCGGCGCCTTCGAGATCGCGCCGTTCGACAGGGCGACCGTGGCAGCCGCGAAACACGCGGCATCCCGCACGCGCGCAGGCTCGCTCGTCTCCGTCGCCGGGGGCGGCGACACGGTCGCAGCGCTCAACCATGCCGAGGTCGCGGACGATTTCACCTATGTCTCGACCGCCGGCGGCGCCTTCCTCGAATGGATGGAAGGCAAGCCCCTGCCGGGCGTCGATATTCTCCGGCAGCGGAAGTGAGCCCGGCTACGGTGCTCTGCATGCAAGGCGCGTCGCATTCAATTACTCATGCGACGCGCCTATCGCCTCGATGACTGAATCCCGACAAGTTGCTCCAGATTCGAACGCCTCGTCGTGCAGGTGACATGCACCTTGGCGCCGGAACCAAGTCACCCGAAATAATTACGATATTTCAAACGATTAAAATTATTTAAATCGTTTTAGCCCGTTTTACTGCCATTTTCCCGCACGGTATCTTCTGTTAACGCGGCTTTGTTCCCGAGGCGCGAAAGACGGTTTTGCGCCTCGCTCCGAGATTGGTTTCATTCGCTGTTCCGATTGCTGATCAGCGCTGTGTGTAGGAGAAGAATATGAGCGAAAGACTGGAAGACATTGCGGTTGCCATGGTGGCAAACGGCCGCGGCCTGCTTGCGGCCGACGAGTCGACCGCGACGATCAAGAAGCGCTTCGACAGCATCGGCCTGGAGTCCACCGAGACGTCGCGCCGCGATTATCGCGAGATGCTGCTGCGCTCGGACGATGCGATGCGCGAGTATATCTCCGGCGTCATCCTCTATGAGGAAACACTGTTCCAGAAGGCTGCCGACGGCACGCCCCTCACCGACGTCATCCGCAATGCGGGCTCGATCCCGGGGATCAAGGTCGACACCGGTGCCAAGCCGATGGCCCATTTCCCGAACGAAACGGTAACCGAAGGCCTCGACGGGCTCGCCGCCCGCCTTGCCAGATATCATGAAGCCGGCGCCCGCTTCGCCAAATGGCGGGGCGTGATTGCGATTTCCGACGCTCTTCCGACCTGGGGCGCGATCAGGGCCAATGCCCATGCGCTCGCCCGCTATGCCGCGCTCTGCCAGGAGGCGAAGATCGTACCGATCGTGGAGCCGGAAGTGCTGATGGATGGCGCCCCCGGCGATCACTCGATCGAGCGCTCGGAAGAGGTCACCGAATGGGTCCTTCGCACCGTCTTCGAGGAACTTGGCGAACTCCGCGTCAGCCTCGAAGGCATGATCCTGAAACCGAGCATGGTGATCGACGGCAAGAAGGCGCGCAAAGCGTCCGTCGATGAGGTCGCGGAACGCACCATCAAGGTGCTGAAGCGCACCGTTCCGGCGGCTGTTCCCGGCATCGCCTTCCTCTCCGGCGGCCAGTCGACCGAAGAGGCGACGGCGCACCTTTCAGCCATGAACGCGGCGCACGACCTGCCCTGGAAGCTTACCTTCTCCTATGGCCGGGCACTGCAGCAGGAAGCGCTCAATGCCTGGGGCGGCAAGTCGGAAAACGTCGCGGCCGGCCAGCGCGCCTTCGCCCATCGCGCCAAGATGTGCAGCCTCGCCGCCAAGGGAAGCTGGACGAAGGACTTCGAAAAAGCCGCCTGAGCGCCAGAATAGTTAGAGGGAGCGAGGAGAGGCCCGGTGACAGCCATGCCGCCGGGCCTTTTTTATGGCGCCCCCTTGCTGCCTCGACAATTGTCAGGGAGACAAGTTCGCTGTTCAGCGGCGCCGGCGACGACTTTAAATCTACGCCATCTGCGACCGACCGGAGGGCCCCATGAACACCGTCTCCTTCATTACCGTCGACGTCTTCACGACCGACCGTTTCGCCGGCAATCAGCTTGCCGTCATCCCGGATGCACGGGTCTTGAGCGACGCCCAGATGCAGGCGATCGCCACGGAGTTCGGCTATTCCGAAGTCACCTTCGTCCTTCCGCCCGAAAATCCGGAGAACACCGCGCGCGTGCGCATCTTCACGCCGACGACCGAAGTGCCTTTCGCCGGCCACCCGAATGTCGGCACGGCCTTCGTGCTCGGCCGGCAACGGGAAGTCTTTGGCCGCAAGCCGGGCGGCGCATTGCGTTTCGAGGAAAAGGCGGGCCTTGTCGAAGTGACTCTTCTCGGCAGTGACGGCATCGTCACGGGCGCAAGGATCGTCGCCCCGCAGGCGCTGCAAATCGGACCCGCCATAGACGCCGCGACGATTGCCGCCTGCGCATCGCTGCGCCAGGACGACCTCATCGACCGAACTCATCCGCCGGTGCGCATTTCGGTCGGTCTGCCCTTCTCGGTCGCTGAGGTGCGCGACGTCGAGGCCCTTTCGACAGCGCGGCCGAACGTCTCGGCCTTCGAGGAGGCGAATAGCCGCTATCCGCTTGCGGAAGACAGCTTCAGCCTGTTTCTCTATGCCCATACGCGCGAGCGGCCCGGCCATATAAGGGCACGCATGTTCGCTCCGCTCGACAACGTCATCGAGGATCCGGCAACCGGCAGCGCCTCGGCGGCGCTCGGCGCTTACCTCGTCTCGCTGCTTCCCGAGGCCGACGCGAAGGCCGAACTCGTCATCGAACAGGGCGTGGAAATGGGACGCCGCAGCCTCATCACGGTCGGTGTCGACAAGAGGAACGGCACAGTCCGCAACGTCAGCGTCTCGGGCGACTGCGTTTCGGCGATGCGCGGGGAGATCTTGATCTGATCGCCGGAATGTTCAGCGCCTCCCGACCTTGCACTCTGTGAGCGCGTCGAGGAGCGCGCGGAAGCGCGGATCGTCGCGTATGAGGTCCAGGTCCGGATCCTGGTTGAACCACTGGACATGGTAGCTGGAGCTCAGCGGCACCACGGTTTCCAGCAGTTCCAGCGCGCGCTCGCCCTCACCGAGGAGCGAATGGACGCAGGCTGCATTGTACCGCGCGACGATATCGTCCGGATCGATCGCCAGCGCGCGAGAAACCCATTCCTTCGCACGTTCCGCCTCGCCCATATGCGCCAGCGCCAATGCACCGCGATGCGCCGGGCTGGCATTTTCGGGGTTCCGCTCCATCGCGCTTTGCGCTCTTTCGATGCCGATCCGCGCCCAGCGCTGGCGCTCGGTCTCCATACCAAGGGACAGGTGGCAACCCATCAAATGGATCGGCGAAAAGTAATCGTCCGACCGGATTTCCGCCGCGCGCTCGAAGAATCCGATCGCTTCCCGGAAGCGGCCCTGCGCGAAGAGAAAACGGCCATAATAGAGATTCGCCTCATAGAGCGAAGGATCGAGCGCCAGAGCCTGCAGAAACTCACGGCTTGCCTCCTCCGTCTGGCCGTGGTGATTCAATGCGAGCCCGCGCGAGGCATGCGCTTCCGCCAGGTTCGGATCGAGCGCGAGCGCCCTGGCGCTCATGTCGAGTATGCTCTCCAGCGGGAACTCCTTTTCGTGCCAGTCCCTGATCGCACATTCGCACTCGGCGATGCCGGCATAGGCACGCGCATAGTTCGGGTCGAGTTCGACGGCCTTCAGGAACATGCGGCGTGCGAGCAGCAGATAGGGCCGGGTCCACGTATGGGAGAACTGACGACCGCGGAGATAGTACGTATAGGCCTCCACCGAGGTCGTCGGGTCGCTTTCGATCGCCCTCTTTTCCTCCGGCAGAAGCTTTATCTTGAGCTGGTCGACGATGGCATGAGTGATCTCGTCCTGAATCGCGAAAATATCCGTCAGATCGCGGTCGTAGCGGTCGGCCCACAGATGCCCGCCGGTCTGCGCGTCGATCAACTGGCCGGTGATGCGCACGCGCCCGCCCGCCTTGCGCACGCTGCCTTCGAGGATGAAGCGAACGCCGAGTTCATGGGCGATCTGCTTAACCTTCACGGACTTGCCCTTGTAAGTGAAGACGGTGTTGCGGGCGACGACGTGCAGGCGCGAAATCTTCGAAAGGTCGGTGATGACGTCCTCTGTGATGCCGTCGGAGAAATATTCCTGCTCGGGATCATGGCTCATATTGGTGAAGGGCAGGACGGCGATCGATAATTCGTAGCCGCGGTCGACGACGCCGGACGGCTCCCCACGCTTGCCGAGCGAATTGCCGCCGAGCGACACCGTATAGACGCGGACGGTCGATGCGATGTTCTTCAGGCTGTATTCGCCCTTGTCGATGAAACCGACATCGAGTCTCGAGCCGACATGGTCCCGCACGGAGGCAGAAACGGCGATGCCGGAAGGATCGGCAAGCCCTTCGAGGCGCGCAGCGACATTGACGCCATCGCCGAAGATGTCGCCGTCCTCGACGATCACGTCGCCGAGATGGATGCCGATCCTGAGTTCGATGCGCCTGCTCTTCGGCAAGCCTTCGTTGCAGGCGAGCATACCGCGCTGAATCGCGGCGGCACAGGCAACGGCGTTCACCACGCTCGAAAACTCGACGAGCATGCTGTCTCCCGCCAGTTTGACGATTCGGCCTTTATGTTCGGCGATCTTTGGTTCCAGCAGCTCGCGGCGGTGGCGCTTCAGCGCCGCGAGCGTCCCGGCCTCATCCGCTCCCATGAGGCGGCTGTAGCCCACGACATCGGCTGCGAGAATGGCGGTGAGACGACGTTCCAACAGAGCCTCGATCTTCATCTTGTGGCCGAGCACGGTAATTTAACCTTTTCCTGTCGTCATGTCGTGCGGAGATAGAGCAACTTGAGCGCGACAATAGCGCGGCCCTTTCCCAAGTTGCTGTTTCTCAAGGAACGCCGAAGCCGCCGGACTTCTAAATCTCGTGCGGCACGCAGGAGGCTCAGGGACGCACGAGCACCGTGACCATCATCACGACGATGGCGAAGACGGCAATCTTCCAGAAATCGCGGCGCTGCCTCAGTCCCGGATAGCCGAGCGGCTTGATGAGCTGGACGCACATGGCCAGCAGCAGGAGAACCGTCAGTGCCTTTGACATTCGCTCATTTCCGGGAAGATCCGCTGCAATGGGAGCGACGTCATACGGACGTCACTTTTCGTCGCATAGAGGGCTATTGTTTTCGCCGTCGATTTGCAATGACCGGTGGTATTGATTTCCATCGGCAGAGCGGCGGTCCTCGTCACGACACGCCGAAGGGCGAACGAATTCCGGGTGGACGATGAGAAATAACCTGCTTCCCGTTGCCGCGCTGCTGCTTGGCACCCTGTTTCTCTTCCTCGGAAACGGTCTGCAGGGCCTGCTCCTGCCGGTGCGCGGCACCGCGGAGGGCTATCCGACAACCATCCTCGGTCTGTTCGGCACGCTCTGGGCCACCGGTTTCGTGCTTGGCTGCTTCTTCGCTCCGAATGTCGTCAAGCGCATCGGGCATGTGCGCGCCTTCAGCGTGTTCACGGCCCTGATCGCCATCGTTTCCCTGCTGACGGGCATTCTGATCGACCCGGTCTCGTGGCTGGCGCTGCGCGCGGTCACGGGTTTCTCCACTGCCGGAACGTCGATGATCATCGAAAGCTGGCTGAACGAGCGCGCCACCAATGAGAGCCGCGGCGTGATCTTCTCGCTCTATATCGCCATCACCCTTTTCGGCGTCGTCGGCGGCCAGATGATGATTCCCTTCGGCGAGACGTCCACGACCTTCTTCTTCATGATCTGCGGCATTCTCTATTGCGTAGCGATGCTGCCGACGCTGTTGTCCAGGGCCGCCTCGCCGCAGCCGCTGAAACAGGTCCGCCTCGACCTGCGCGGCCTCTACCGCAATTCGCCGGTTTCCTTCCTCGGCATCCTGCTCATCGGCATCGCCAACGGCGCCTTCGGCACGCTCGGCGCGGTCTTCGGCCGCCAGGCCGGGCTGTCGGACAGCACCGTCGCGGCGATGATGAGCGTCGCGATCTTCTCGGGCGCCGTCATGCAACTGCCGGCCGGCCGCATCTCCGACCGCATCGACCGCCGCTATGTGCTTGCCGCGCTCGCAGGCGTCGGCGCTTTCGCCGGCCTCCTGATCTTCCTCGTCGAGCCCGGTCAGGTCTGGATCGTTCTGACGTTGATCGCGATCTACGGCGCAGCCGCCAATGCGCTCTACCCGATCGCGGTTTCCCACGCCAACGACTTCGCGACCCCCGAGGATTTCGTGAAGGTTTCGGGCGGGCTCCTGCTGCTCTACGGCATCGGCACGATTATCGGCCCGACGATCGGCGGGCCGATAATGACCGCCAGCGGGCCTTATGGCCTCTTCATGATCACGGCCTGTGCGCATATGCTCATCACTGCCTATGCGATCGTCCGCAGCCGCCGGCGCGCACCGGTGCCCGCGGCCGAGCGCGAAAACTTCTCGCCGGTCAATGCCGGTACGGCGACGACGCCGGAGAGCCTGCAGCTCTCGCCGCGTGCGGCTCCGCTGGAGGAACTGCCGGACGAAGGCGCCGACGATCCCCAGGAAGAGGAGAGATCGAATGAGCCTGTTTGACGATGACCAACCGAAAAAGAAGACCGAGCACGAGATCGGCAGCGATCTTTCGCTGCTCTCCGTGGACGAACTGACCGCGCGCATCGCGCTTCTGACGGAGGAAATTGCAAGGCTCGAAGCGGAAAGACAGCGCAAGTCGGCGAGCCGTTCGGCCGCCGAAAGCCTTTTTCGGTGAGCGCGGGCTGGAATGATTGCGGACTTTTAATCCAGAAGAATGCTTGGGCTTTAACCGCAAATTAAGCATTTTCTGCGATTGTCCGAGCATCCGGTCCTTCCGGACTCAGACAATTTCACCGACTGGCGAATGGGTCTGATTTTTCTCCCTGTTTTACCTTGAGAGCCGCTTCACGCGGCTCTTTTTTTGCTTTGCGACAGGGCGGCCTCCAAAGAAGTGTGGAGATTAACCCTTTCTTAAGAATGCTCTTGCGCGGAATGCGGTATGGGATCATTCTTCGAGCATGGAGGGGCCTCAGGAAACTTTTCCCAGAGCCGCCCGTTTCCTGACAGTTGTGATGCGTTGGAACCAGGGAATACAGGCATGTCCGAAAGAGGATTGAATACCGTCAGTTTCGCCGGTCACGCTGCGTCTTCGGCGCAGTTCAAGGCGCTCTACGCTGAAGGGATGGGCCTGGTCGAGGAAACGGCAAGCTATCTCGATGGCCCTGGACGCACCGCCGCCAAGGTGCTGCCGCGCATGGCATCCGTTCTCTATGCTGCCGAGTCGATGCGCCTCACCACCCGGCTGATGCAGATGGCGTCATGGCTCCTGCTGCAGCGCGCCGTCAACAATGGCGAGATGAGCCGCGAGCAGGTCCTGTCTGAAAAGAGCAAGGTGCGCCTGGACAGCTTCAACGTCGACCGCAGCGCGCCGGGCTGGAACGATCTGCCGGAGAGCTTCCGCGAGCTCATCGAGCGGTCGCTCCGGCTGCAGAACCGGGTCGCATTGCTCGACCGCGAGATTTATCGGCCGCAGGAAGCAACGAGCTTCGTTCCGGACAACCAGAACGGCGTCAAGGCGCAGATCAAGCTGCTGCAGACGGCCTTCGGAGCGAGTTGAGCGAGGCAGAACCCTGCCGCTGTAAGCCAAAGCCCGGCGATGTGCCGGGTTTTTTGTTGGCGTGGGCGTGATTGCGGTTGGATCTTCGCGTCAAGCCCGAGGATCCGTGCACGGACGACTTGAGCGAGAAAGCACCTGCCCAAAGCCCGCAGGAAAGAGTGAAAGCCAACAAAAAAGCCCGGCAATGCCGGGCTTCGAAACACGCTGTCGAGCGGCTGAATCAGAGGCCGAGGCCTTCGAAGCGCTTCTTGAACTTGGAGACGCGGCCGCCGCGGTCGACGAGCTGCTGGTTGCCGCCGGTCCAGGCCGGATGCGACTTGGGGTCGATTTCCAGGTTCATGGTCGCACCTTCCGTACCCCAGGTCGAGCGGGTTTCGTATTCGGTGCCGTCGGTCATGACAACCTTGATCGTGTGGTAGTCGGGATGGATGTCTGCCTTCATAACAATCTTCCTAGAGTTCCAGGGTCCAATTGTCGCAAGGCATTGCGACTTTGGGACCGAACACGTAAATGAAGCCGCAGACCGCTCTTGGGCCGCGGCTTCCCAATTCGATGCCGTGCCTATACATGAAGGTCTGCGGGATAACAAGTGCCGCGCGGAAGACTTGTGATCTCTGCATGGTCCGTCGGATCGGCACGGTCCGGGGCTGCAGCAGATCGCAGTCGCACAGCTCTGGCGCCTCGGCGGCGCACAGGCCTGTGGCCCCGTGACAGGCGAACGGGGGGCTATGTGCCAAGACAAGAAAAACAACCGCCGGCGCGCAGGTCCATCCGCCCGCTCGCAACCGTGCTGCCTTATCTCTTGCGTTACCGTGGCCTCGCCATCGGCGCCGCCGTCTCTCTGACCGTCGCAGCGGCCACCACGCTGACCTTGCCGCTGGCCGTTCGACGGATGATCGATCACGGCTTCTCCAGTTCCGACTCCGGCTTCATCAACACCTATTTCTCCATGCTGATGGTGCTTGCAGTGGTCCTCGCCCTTGCCAGTGCCGCCCGCTATTACTTCGTGATCTCGCTCGGCGAGCGCATCGTCGCCGACCTCAGACGCGACGTCTTCGCACGCGTCATGCAGCTCTCGGCCTCATTCTTCGACGTCAATCAGTCCGGCGAAATCGTCTCGCGGCTGACGGCCGACGCGACGCAGATCAAGTCGGCGGTGGGTGCGACGGCATCGGTGGCGCTGCGCAACCTGATCCTCTGTCTCGGCGCAATGGGCATGATGGTCTATACGAGCCCGAAGCTTTCGAGCCTCGTGCTTGCGGCGATCCCCCTCATCGTCTTCCCCCTCGTCGGCTTCGGACGCTCGGTACGCCGGCGTTCCCGCGAAGCGCAGGACATGCTCGCGGCCGCCTCCGCCTATGCCGGGGAAGCGATCGCCGCCACCCGCACCGTGCAGGCCTTCAACGGTGAGGAGAGCGCGCGCTCGCGCTACGGCAGCGCTGTGGAGGCGGCCTATCGCGCCGCGCGCGCTGCGACCAAAGCGCGCTCGGTGCTGACCGCCTTTGCCATCACCATGGTCTTCGGAAGCGTCGTCGCCGTGCTCTGGTTCGGTGCGCGGGACGTCCTGGCGGGCTCGCTTTCCGCCGGGACGCTCGGTCAGTTCCTGCTCTATTCCGTTTTTGCGGCAGGCAGCCTCGGCGCACTCTCGGAAGTGTGGGGCGAGCTCTCTCAGGCGGCGGGGGCCGCCGAGCGTCTGAACGAGCTGCTGAACGAAGAGCCGGAGATCGGGGCGCCCGAGCATCCGGTCGCAATGCCCGTCCCTGCCGCCGGTGCGGTGGAGTTCGACGGTGTCCACTTCGCCTATCCCGCCCGGCCGGACTATAAGAGCCTCCGAGGCTTGAGCTTTGCGGTAAGACCGGGCGAGACGGTGGCCATCGTCGGCCCGTCCGGCGCCGGCAAGAGCACGGTCTTCTCGATGCTCCTGCGTTATTACGACCCGGCGAAAGGCACCATCCGCGTCGACGGTACGGACGTACGCGCCGTCCATCCCGAGGATCTGCGGGAGAGACTTGCGATCGTGCCGCAGGACGTGACCATCTTCGCCACTTCGGTGCACGACAACATCGCCTTCGGCGTACCGGACGCAAGCCGTGAAGCGGTGCGCGCCGCCGCCGTCGCGGCGCAGGCCGAAGAGTTCATCGGCAGGCTGGACCAGGGCTACGACACGCTGGTCGGCGAGCGCGGGGTGACCCTTTCGGGCGGTCAACGCCAGCGCATCGCGATCGCCCGCGCCATCCTGAAAAATGCTCCGATCCTTCTTCTCGACGAGGCGACCTCGGCGCTCGATGCGGAGAGCGAAACGCTGGTGCAGAAGGCGCTTGAGAACCTGATGCAGGAGCGCACGACGCTCGTCATCGCCCATCGGCTCGCCACCGTGCTGAAGGCGGATCGCATTCTGGTAATGGAGCACGGCCGTATCGTCGAGGAAGGAACCCACGAGTCGCTGATCCGCCAGGGCGGGCTTTATGCGAAGCTCGCGCGGCTCCAGTTCGATCACGGCGCAGAAGCACTGTTCGTCGGCTCGCCCGCGCCTATTTCTCCGTGAGCTTGAGCTCGATGCGGCGGTTCTGCGCGCGTGCTTCCTGGCTTCCGCCCGGTGCGATGGGCTGATACTCCCCGAAGCCGGCCGCCACCAGCCGGTCCGCCGGAACGCCTTTCGAGATCAGGAACTTGACGACGGACGTCGCGCGGGCGGACGACAGTTCCCAATTGTCCCGGAAGCGCCCTATCCCGGACAGCTGAACGTCGTCCGTGTGGCCGTCCACGCGCAGCACCCAGTTGATCTCCGCCGGGATCTCCTTGGCAAGGTCGAGAAGGGCTGTCGCAAGTTTCGCCATCTCGGTCTGCCCTTCCGGGTTCAGGTCGCTGCCGCCCGATGGAAAGAGCACTTCCGACTGGAAGACGAAACGGTCGCCGACGATGCGGATGTTTTCCCGATCCGACAGGATTTCCCTCAGCCTGCCGAAGAAGTCCGAACGGTAGCGGTTGAGCTCCTGGACACGCTGCGCCAAGGCGACGTTCAGCCTGCGGCCGAGATCGGCTATCTTGGCCTGCGAGGCGTCGTCCTTCGCCTCCGATGCCTGGAGTGCGCCTTCGATGGCGGCGATCTGGCTGCGAAGCGCTGCGATCTGCTGGTTCAACAGTTCGATCTGGCTCATGGCCCGGGCGCTGACCTGCCGCTCATTTTCGAGCTCGGAGCCAAGCCGGCCGATCTTTTCGTCGGCGACTTCGGCACTGCCGGCGCCCCGGTCGAGCAGGGCCTGCAGGCGGGACCGCTCGCCTTCCGACTGTGAAAGCGATGCCTGCAGGTTGGCGAGCGAATCCTCGAGATCCTGCTTGCCGCTTTTCTCGAGCGCCAGAAGCTGGGTGAGTTCGTTGATCTGGCTGTTCAGCCGGTTGAGCACCTCGTCCTTGCCGCTGATCTCCCGGCCGAGCAGGAACTGCGCGGTGACGAAAACGCTGAGCAGGAACATGATCGCCATGAGCAGCGTCGAGAGTGCGTCGACGAAGCCCGGCCAGTAGTTGATCGCCCGCGGATCGCGGCGTCGGGAAAGCGCCATGGTCAATCCCCTCCGCCGTCTTCGATGCGGCTGAGCTTCGCCTGTCCTGCGGCCTTCTCGCTTTGCACGGTGATCCGGTCGGCCTGGCCGATGCGCGCCGTCAGCCGGTCGAGCGTCTTGCGCATCGCCTTGGCTTCCTCCTGCTGCGCCTCGATCCAGTCACGCAGCATCTGCTGCTCGCCGCGCATGTTCTTGACGAGGCCCTGAATGCCTTCGGCGAGGCTCGCCATGGCCGCGGTGGTGCGCTGGTTCACGCCGCCGTCATGCGTCAGGCGCGTAAGCTGGTCGGTGAGCCGCCGCAGCTCTTCCACCGGAGCGCCGTCGGTCATGTCGCCCGGCGAGGAAAAACCGGAGCTGACGTCGGTTACCGACGAAAGCCAATTCTCGAGCTCCGTATAGAAGCGATTCTGCGCGCGTCCCGCCTGCAGATCGAGAAAGCCCACGATGAGCGAACCGGAAAGACCGAAGAGCGAGGCGGAGAACGCCGTTCCCATGCCGGTGAGAGGCGCCGAAAGGCCGCTCTTGAGGGAGCTCAGGAGATCGTCGGTGCTGCCGCTTCCCGCATCCAGCGACTGGATCACGGTGTTGATGGAACCGATGGTGCCGAGCAGGCCCCAGAACGTGCCGAGCAGGCCGAGGAAAACGAGAAGTCCGGCGAGATAGCGGGTGATGTCGCGCGACTCGTCGAGGCGCGCAGCGATTGAATCCAGGATGGACCGGAGCGCGGCCGTCGAGATTGCCGTCGTTTGGCGTCCCCCGATGAGAGCACGCATTGGCGCAAGCAGCACCGGATCGCGCCCGACTTTATCGGCGCTGCCGGCGGCACGGAAGGAGTTGAACCAGCGAACCTCGGGTCTCAGACTGAGGACATGGTTGAACGCCAGCAGGATACCGATCACGAGCACGCCCAGGATCAGCCCGTTGAGGCCGGGATTGCCGGCGAAGGCCTCGCTTGCCTGGCGGAAGAGGATTGCAGCGACGAAACCGACGATGATCAGGAAAAGGACCATCGTCCAGAAATAGGGCATCGGGCTCGAAAGCTTGTGCGGACCGTAGTCCTCCTCCACGTCTTCGCGATCGCGCCACCCGGACAGATTCAGTTTCGCCATAAGTTCGACAGTCTCCCGGTTTTGCGGCAGTTTCCGCGCCTGTCCGACGAACAAGAGGGCGGCCGCATCACTCTGAATTGCTACACCATTCCCAAATCGAAACGATCGAAGAGCAGTGCTGCCGATGGCCTTAGGCCATCCGTATTGGCCCGGAGACTAGTGGAAGTTTGCGCCGAATTGAAGGGAAAACAAAGGGTACGGCACTAAAGCGCGTCGCATTCAAATCGAATTCATACGGCACGCTTCAGCTTGCTGTTTTATGCATGTTGCCATCCCGGAAACGTTGCACCGTTCCGGGCGAACTATATTGCCGTTACTTGGACGGAATCGGGCGCTGGATCACCTCGCGAAGCGCCTTTGCGATATGCTCGTTGCCGCAGACGATCGAACCTGCTTCCAGCGGTTTGTTGCCGCCTTCGGCATCGGTGGACCACCCGCCGGCCTCGCGGATGAGCAAGAGGCCGGCAGCCATGTCCCAGGCGGCAAGGTCCCGTTCCCAGAAGCCGTCGAAGCGGCCGGCCGCAACATAGGCGAGATCGAGCGAGGCGGAGCCCATGCGGCGAATGCCGGCGACCTCGCCCATGACGTGGCGCAGCTCGACCAGATACTTGCCGTGATTGCCGCGGCCGAGATGGGGCGTGCCGGTCCCGATCACGGCATCGGAGAGGGCCTTGCGCGCGCCGACGCGCAGGCGGCGGTCGTTCAGGAAGGCGCCGCCGCCTCGCTCGGCGGTGTAGAGCTCGTCCGTCGCCGGATTGAAGACGACCGCGCCGACGATCTCGCCCTGGCGCTCGAGCGCGACGGAGATGGCGAAATGCGGAATGCCGTGCAGGAAATTGGTGGTGCCGTCGAGCGGATCGACGATCCAGCGATGGGCGCCGTCCGTTCCCTTGATCTCCTCGCCCTCCTCGCCGAGGAAGCCGTAGGTCGGGCGAGCCTTCATGAGCTCCTCACGGATGATCCGCTCGGCCTTGCGGTCCGCCTGCGAAACGTAGTCGGCCGGTCCTTTCAAGGAAACCTGCAGGTTCTGTACTTCGCCGAAATCGCGTGCCAGCGACTTGCCGGCCTTGAAGACGGCCTGGACCATGACATTGAGAAGGGCGGAGCGGGCCATACGGCAATTCCTCTAGCGAAGGCCGGCCGAGACCGCTCGACCGGACATTGAACCTGTCTGACAGTCCGCATGCAGGCCGCAGCTCGAAGCGCGGGCAGGAGAACCGTCGTCAAAAAACCGAGTGAGATGTCACTCCGTCCGCGGCGGCACAGGGGTGGGAGGCCGCGGACAAAACCGGGGCTTCAAGACCACAAAAACCCCCGAAGTTCAAGCGAAATAGATCGGGTCCGCCGGCGCGTGTCAGGTCGAGCGATATTTGTTTGCCGCCGCCAGCGCCGATTTCTGCTGCGTTTCGTTGAGGCCGAGATAGAAATCCTCGAGCGCATCGTCCTTGAGGCCGGCCCGGCGCGAGAGCACGTACCACTTTGCCGCCTCCACCGGGTTCGGACGGGTTCCAATGGCATTGACGTAGAGATGGGAAAGCCGGTTCTGGGCGACGACGTTGCCGCTTTCGGCGGCGCGTTTCATCCAGGCAAACCCCTCGTCGAGATTGCGGTCGCCGGCAATTCCCTCGATCAGCCAGATGGCAATGTCGAGCTGGGCGGTATCATAGCCCGCCCGCGCCGCCCTGAGCAGCCACTCGCGAGCACGGGCCCGCTTGCTCTCCTCTATGCCGTCGACATTGAGATAGATCTGCGAGAGCGCATACTGCGCATCCGCAATGCCCTGCTCGGCGGATTTCTCGTAATAGGGCATCGCCGCCTTCAGCCCCCGCTCGCCCGGCATGTCGGCCACGAGCGTTTGCCCGTAGTTGAACTGGGCCGAGGCGTTGCCGAGATCGGCAGCCTTCTTCATCAGTTCGTCGGCCTTCTTCCGGTCGCGCTTGACGTAGCGGCCCTCCATCAGGATCAGGGCATATTTGAACATGGCCGCCGGGTCGCCATTGTTCGCCGCCTGGCCGTACCAGAACGCCGCCGCCTTGGCGTCGCGTGCAACGCCGAGACCCTGTTCCAGGATCGCGGCGACAAGCGTCTGGGCGGCGGGGTCGCCGAGCTGGGCCCGCGGCAAGGCAAGGTCGATCGCCGTCAGGTAGTAACCTCGCTGGAAGGCGCCGTAGGCTTCGTCGATCTTGCCGGTGAAGGGCTTTTCCTCGGGAAGAGCCGGCAATTCGGCTCCCATGCGATCGAAAACGGTGACGCCCTTCGAAGGCGCACTGCCGTCGCCGGGCTTCGGCTTTTCCGGAGCGGCCGTTGCCGGTTTGCGCTCCGCATCCTCCGGCAGTACCGCGCCGTTGAAAGGCGTGATCCGCCCGCGCTTCGACGCGCTGCCCTCGTCAGCCGGCGCAGGCGCGACCGGTTGCTGAGCCACGGCGGGCGCGACTGCAAGAAGCATCGCGGCGGCAAGGGCTGCGGGCCGGCTGGATTTCAGGAGAGAGCGGATTACCATCGGCAGGTCTTAACCTTCAAACCGTGGCGCTTTTTCGTCAAGCAATGCGTTGACGGCCGCAACCACCGACGGCGCCTGACCGGCCTCGCCGAAGACGGCAAGGCGGAGCGCCACGAACTCGGCACCGGTTTCGGCGGCCGCAAGCGCGGATTGCGGATCCGTGCCGCCCATGACGATGCAGGGAATTTCGATCATCGACGCCCACCATTCGGCGAGTGCCAGGTTCTTCGGATGCGCCTCCGGCTTTATGTCGCCATCCGTGCGGCCAAAGAAAACGTAATCGGGCCGCAGCTCGCCGATCTCGAGCGCATGGTGACGGTCGGTGGCGTTGCCGCCGCCGACGATCAACTTCGGCGCGTGCCGCTCGATCGCATCGGCAAGCGCATCCGGACCGCCGGCGATGTGGAGACCGTCCGCCTTCGCCCGTCCGGCGACCCGCGTGTCGCCCTCGATCAAGGCCGCGGCGCCGGCCTTCTGGATCACCGGTACGAGCGCTTCCGCATGCTTCTGGAAATCCGCATCGCCGAGCGCGTACTGCGGCACGATCACCGATGCTACGTCGCCGCCCCTCAGCGCCTCGCCGACGAGTTTCGCGCGTTCCGCGCTATCTGCGATATCCGGAACGACCAGCACGAGGCGGCAGCGGTCTTCAATGTTGCTCATGGGTCAATCCTGGCGATCTCGCTTTCGGGCCGGAAGCCGGCACTCGATTTCATTGCGGAAAACCGATAGACGGAGATGACAAAAGGATCAACCGCCGCCAATGCTTCCCGACATCGACTTCTATCTCGTTGCCGTTCCGGCCGTCGTGCTCGTTGGCCTGTCCAAGGGGGGCATGGGCGAGGCCCTGTCGCTGATGGGCGTCCCGATCCTGTCCATGGTCGTTTCGCCCGTACAGGCCGCGGCGCTGCTCCTGCCGATCCTCATCGCCATGGACATCGTTTCCCTTTTGATCTGGCGCAAGCACGGGGATCGGCAAACCCTTGTGATGCTCCTCCCGGGCGCCCTCGCCGGCATCGCGGTCGGCTGGGCCACGTCCGCCTATGTGCCCCGCGACGCGCTGAGGCTGATCATCGGGCTCATCACCGTCGTCTTCGTACTGCGCTATGTCTACACCCTGTGGCGCAGCCGCAATGGTCCGCCCATCCAGCCGAAACCGCAGCGCGCCGGTCCGGCAGCACTCTGGGGCTCCTTCGCCGGCTACGGCAGCTTCGTCGCCCATGCCGGCGGTCCGCCCTTCCAGATATACGCACTGCCGCTGAAACTCGCGCCGCGCGAATATACCGGCACCATCGTGCGCTTCTTCGCGACCCTCAATGCGGTGAAGCTCATCCCCTATTTCGCCCTTGGCCAACTCGATCTCAGCAATCTCAAGACCTCGGCAACCCTCTTCCCGCTGGCCATGGTCGCGACCGCCTGCGGCGCCTGGACCGTCCGGCGGATGAAGCCGCAGGTCTTTTATCCCTTCATGTACACGATGGCCTTCCTCGCCGGCTCGAAGCTCGTATGGGATGGGCTCCGGAGCATCGTATCGGGAGGAGTGTAGCGGGTGCTGCTGTGCGAAGCACATTCCGCACCGCACAATTTTCTTGCCGCTCCGGGGGAATTCGCCTAACGTCCGCGCATGACGATCGCGGACCCATTCGATGCCATTGCGGATCCGAACCGGCGCCATCTGCTGGAGGAACTCAGGCGCGCGCCAAGAACCGTCAACGAGCTCGCCGAAGGTCTGCCGATCAGCCGGCCCGCCGTCTCCCAGCATCTGAAAGCCCTGCTGGACTGCAGTCTGGTATCAGTTTCGACCAGCGGCACACGGCGGATATACGCGATCAACAAGCCGGGCTTCGACCGGCTCAACCTGTGGCTGGACCAATTCTGGTCCTGATGCATTCCGTTCGGCCGCGCAAAGCCGACCGGACCTTGGTCCGGTCAAGCAATGCAATCTATCTTTTCGGGATTGTTTTGACCCTATCGTTGCATCGCCTCTGCAGTTCCGCGTGGCGATGCGTCCCGATGCAATCGGGAGTACCGTTCACGCTCAGTGCGTCGAGGAACGGAGTCTTTCGATTTCGTCCTTGATGCGCAGCTTCCGTCGCTTGAGTTCGCTGATCAGTTCGTCCTCGCAGGACGGAGAGTTCAGAGCCTCGTGTAGCTCCTCTTCAAGGACGCCATGTTTTTTCTCAAGCGTTGCAAGATGAGCCTCAATGGTCATTGGCAGTCCCTTCCCTTTAGCTTGCATCCGGCACGCAAATGCCGGATGTTCCATGGTTGAAACCTTTTTAATGTGCCATGCCATTTTTCATTTGTCGAAGGCGAAATGATGACGCCGGGTAACTTCCCGTCGCTAACCAAGATGTGGTAGAGCGACGCAGGAATTTCCGGATCGCGGATCGGCGAAGCCGGGCTTATGGGGATCGCTTTGCATGCCGGACCAGGACCAGGCCGAACTCAGACTGACTATCGCGCGCCTGAGGCAGGAACACGAAGACTACGACGCGGCAATCAACGCGATGATCCAGACGGGTTGCGACGCCTTGCGCGTCCAGCGCATGAAAAAGAAGAAGCTGGCCATCAAGGACAAGATCACCAAGATCGAAGACCAGATCATTCCCGACATCATCGCCTGAAATGGATCGAGACGTGACCGATACTACGCCCCCGCCCGTCGCCATCATCATGGGAAGCCAGTCGGACTGGGAGACGATGAAGAACGCGGCCGACACGCTCGAGGCGCTCGACATCGCTTACGAAGCCCGGATCGTTTCCGCCCATCGCACGCCCGACCGCCTGGTCCGCTTCGCCAAGGGCGCTCGCGACGAGGGGTTCCAGGTGATTATCGCGGGCGCCGGCGGTGCGGCGCATCTTCCCGGCATGTGCGCGGCCATGACGCCGCTTCCGGTATTCGGCGTCCCGGTCCAGTCGAGAGCGCTTTCCGGCCAGGACAGCCTGCTGTCGATCGTGCAGATGCCGGCCGGCATTCCGGTCGGCACGCTTGCGATCGGCAAGGCGGGCGCCATCAATGCGGCACTTCTGGCCGCCGCCGTGCTCGCGCTCGGTGACGAGGATCTTGCCGACCGTCTCGACGACTGGCGCGAACAGCAGACCGTATCGGTCGCGGAATATCCGGTAGACGAGGCATGAAGACCATCGGCATCATCGGTGGCGGCCAGCTTGGCCGCATGCTGGCCATGGCCGCTGCCCGCCTGAACTTCCGCACCGTGGTGCTCGAGCCGCAGCCGGACTGTCCGGCGGCGCAGGTGGCGAACGACCAGATCATTGCCGCCTACGATGATCCGCGCGCGTTGGACGAGCTTGCGCGGGTGGCGGATCTCATCACTTACGAATTCGAGAACGTCCCGGTCTCGGCCGCCGAGCAACTCGCCCGTTCGCGGCCGGTCTTCCCGCCGCCGAAGGCGCTGGAAGTGGCGCAGGACCGTCTCGTCGAGAAACGCTTCATCAACGGCTGCGGCATCGCCACCGCCGGATTCCATCCCGTCGACAGCCAGGCCGATCTGGAGGCCGCCCTTGCGGACTTCGGCGGGGCCGGCGTGCTCAAGACCCGCCGGCTCGGCTACGACGGCAAGGGCCAGCGCGTCTTCCGTTCTGCTGCCGACGATCCGGCCGGCGCCTATGTGGCGCTCGGACAGGTCCCGCTGATCCTCGAAAGCTTCGTGCCGTTCGACCGGGAGATCTCGGTCATCGCCGCACGCGCGCCCGACGGCACCACCGCCTGTTTCGATCCTGCCGAAAATGTGCATCGCAACGGCATTCTCCACACATCGACCGTGCCCGCATCCGTCGGCGGGTCGACCACGGAGGCCGCCCGCAAGGCGGCAACCGCCATTCTCGACGCGCTCGGCTATGTCGGCGTCATCGGTGTCGAGTTCTTCGTTCTGGCCGACGGCGGCGTCGTCGCGAACGAGATCGCGCCGCGCGTACACAATTCCGGCCACTGGACGGAGGCCGCTTGCGTCGTTTCGCAGTTCGAGCAGCATATCCGCGCGATTGCAGGCCTGCCCCTCGGCGACCCCTCGCGCCATTCGGATTGCGTGATGCAGAACCTCGTCGGCGACGACATCGCCCGTGTTCCGGACCTGCTTGCCGAACGCAATGTGCTCCTTCATCTCTACGGCAAGGCCGAGGCGCGGTCCGGCCGCAAGATGGGGCACTTCACCCGCCTGCTCTGACCGGGACGTCATGGAAGGCGGGGACAGGCGCCAAAATCCCCGTCATGCGGTTGACACGATTGGGGCGACACGGTATGTGCCTGCCTACTTGAACAGCGCGCTGAACGGCGCGCTTTTGATTGTTGGAATTACCGGGCGAATTTTCGTTCCCCGAAACCCTGCGGATCAGGAAAAATGAAGATCAAGAATTCGCTCAAGTCCCTGAAGACCCGTCACCGCGAAAACCGTCTGGTTCGTCGCAAGGGCCGCGTCTACATCATCAACAAGCTGAACCCGCGCTTCAAGGCACGCCAGGGCTGATGCTTGCTGCAGGCCGTGCCTGCAGCGCCGCGCGTCTTCGCGGATGCGCAAAGGTCGTAGCACTTGGCTTGCTGCACGTTTCCTGAATCGGCGGCGATTCAAGAAAGATCCGGAACACGGCGGCTTGCTCGCCGATTTCCCAAAATTGATTTGATCTTGTTTCATGGCGGGCTACGATGTCCGCCATGCGTGTTTTTATGAAGCTGATACTGGCATCTCTTGCCATGACCGCCGCCGCGATAATGGCCGCCGCGCCGCTTAGCGCGGCAGAACCCTCGCCTCAGGCCGAGCTCGCTGCGCTCACCACTCCGAAAGAGCGTGTCGATGCCCTCTTCGCCGATCTCAAGAAGGAAGGCGATGAGGACAAGGCCCGGCAGGTGGCCGATCGCATCCGTCTCGAATGGCAGGATTCCGGTAGCGCGACCGTGAATCTCCTGATGCAATGGGCCAACAAGGCGATTGCCGATGAGAAGCAGTCGGCGGCGCTCGATCTTCTGGACCAGGCGCTTGCCCTCGCCCCCGACTATGTCGAAGGCTGGAACCGCCGCGCCACGCTGCACTACCAGATGGGCAACTTCCGCAAGTCGATGTCCGACATAAATCATGTCCTTGCCCTGGAGCCTCGCCATTTCGGCGCGCTCGCCGGCATGGCCACCATGCTCGAGGCCGCCGGGAAGGATGAACTTGCCATGCGCGCATGGCAGCAATTCCTCGACATCTACCCCTCCGACCGGAAGGCGCAGGAGCAACTCGGCGAACTCGCGGAAAAGCTTGCCGGCAGCCGCACGTGACCGGCACCTGAGGACGCGAGAATGCCCCTCGTCCGGCAGGCAGGCGCAAGGCGTCGCCACCGGCCGTCCGGAAGTGCGTTGGATTAAATGGTTAGAGCATTTCAGTGTTTCTATGAAACGTTGAAATGCTCTAAGACGCGCTGTGAACGTGGAGAGCGGACGAAGCCGGCGCCGAGAGCCCCTTCGCCCCGCTTGCGGGGAGAAGGTGCCGGCAGGCGGATGAGGGGCTGCGTCGAAATGCGCTCGATCGAGCAGGCGCCGCTCAGATGCCCGATTGGCCGTCCGAGCCGATATAGGCGATGCGCAGCATGTTGGTGGCGCCGGGGGTACCGAGCGGCACGCCCGCGGTAACGATGATTCGGTCTCCCGGCTTGCCGAAGCCTTCCGTCGAGACGATTCGACAGGCGCGGTTGACCATATCGTCGAGATCGGTCGCATCCCCTGTGACGACGCAGTGCAGCCCCCACACCACGGAAAGCCGGCGAGCCGTCTGGACGATCGGCGAAAGTGCGATGACAGGCACCTGGGGGCGCTCGCGCGCAGCGCGCAGCCCGGTGGTGCCAGAGGAGGTGTAGGTCACGATCGCGGCAAGCTTGAGCGTCTCGGCGATCTGGTGAGCGGCAAGCGAGATGGCGTCCGCGCCCGTTGCTTCCGGCGGCGTGCGCTGAGCGTAGATGATCCCCGGATAATGCGGATCGCGCTCGACGTTGCTGGCGATCGACGCCATGGTCGAAACCGCCTCGACAGGGTACTCGCCGGAGGCGGATTCGGCCGAAAGCATCACTGCATCGGCACCCTCGAACACGGCGGTCGCCACGTCCGACACTTCTGCGCGCGTCGGCACAGGCGAGGAGATCATCGATTCGAGCATCTGCGTGGCGACGACGACCGGCTTGCCCGCGCGCCGGCAGGCACGCGTCAGTTGTTTCTGAAGTCCGGGTACGGATTCGAGCGGCATTTCGACGCCGAGGTCTCCGCGTGCCACCATAAGCGCGTCCGAAAGCTCGATGATCTCGTCGATCCGCTCGATCGCCTGCGGCTTCTCGATCTTCGACATCAGTCCAACGCGGCCGCGGGCGATCTTGCGAACCTCGGCAAGATCCTCAGGGCGCTGGATGAAGGAAAGCGCCACCCAATCGACCTCTCCTGTCGCCAGCACGGCGTCGAGGTCGATGCGGTCCTTGTCGGTCAGCGCGCCGACGCCAAGCAGCGTATCGGGCAGGCTGACGCCCTTGCGATCCGAGATCCGCGTGCCGGAAACGACCGTGGTGACGATGCTCTTGCCATCGGTCTTTTCGGCGCGCAGGTGTAGCTTGCCATCGTCGATGAGCAAGCGATGGCCGGGCTTCACCGCTTCGAGGATCTCCGGATGCGGAAGATAAACGCGGCGGCTGTCGCCGGGCACATCGCGGTTGTCGAGCGTGAAGGTCTGGCCGATCTTGAGTTCGACCTTGCCTTCGGCGAACTTTCCGACGCGCAGCTTCGGCCCCTGCAGATCGGCGAGGATGCCGATCGGACGGCCGCAGCGCGCCTCGACCAAACGGATCCGTTCTATCAGCGTGCGCATGACCTCATGGCTTGCATGGCTCATGTTGATTCGGAACAGATCGGCCCCCGCCTCGTGCAGCTTCTGAATCATCTGCTCGTCGGCCGATGCCGGCCCGAGTGTCGCGAGGATTTTGACTTTCCTGTTCCGTCTCATCAATTCTGGCTTTCCTGCGTGCCGGGCGTGTCGGAAAGCTGAACCATCCAGCTTCCCTGCCGCCCCGTGTCGTATTCCTTGAATCCCATGCGCTGGAAGCCGCGGGCGAAGCAGTCCTGCACGCCGACGATCTTGAACTCGTTTTCGGCCACGCACATGTTGACGTCGCCGGTCCAACGGCCGCCCTTGGCCGCATCTTCCGCATAGAGATAATAATATCGGGACTGAAGTTCGCCTTCGATCAGCGTGGCGCAGGTGGTCGCTGGAACCTGCCACCAGCCTTCGGTCACCCAGCCTTCCTTGGCCCGATAACCGATCGCCACGCCGACCAGAGTCTGCGTCCCGTTGCAGACTCGAAAATCAGCGCGGGCATCGCCGGCAGAGAGAAATGAAGCGGAAATTGCTAAGAAAAACAGGAGGATGGATCCAAACGTCATCGACCCCGGCTTCACTCTGGAAAAAGGATATCTAGACACGGCTTCCTACGGAACTCCGTTTTGATTTGCGTGGCACTTTCTTGCGACGCCCAGCCCTGAAAGTCAACGCAACTCTAATCGATTATAATCGTCATTCCTGTGACGGAACGGCATAAGAGCTTCGCGTTTTTCTTGCGAATGGCAGCTTTGCGTGCAATCAGGTGGGTACCTTTAGCCTGGCAGGAGCCGAATGCACCATTACTCTCCTTACGAGATCACCGGGGGCGATCCGGCAAAGGGTCTCGTGCTGGTTGCCGACCATGCAATGAACCGGCTGCCGCCGGAATATGGCCGGCTCGGCCTGCCCGAAAGCGCCTTCGAGCGTCACATCGCCTACGATATCGGCATCGAACCGCTGACGCGGCAATTGTCGGACGCACTCGGCGCACCGGCCGTGCTCGGCTGTTTCTCGCGCCTCCTGATTGATCCGAATCGCGGCGAAGACGACCCCACCCTGATCATGAAGATTTCCGATGGCGCGATCGTTCCGGGCAACCACCCGATCTCGGACGAGGAGTGGCAGAACCGCATAAGGCGCTTTCACCGCCCCTACCACGAGGCCGTATCCGAAACCATCGCCCGGTCCGCCGCGGCCGGCGCAAGAGCGCCTCTCGTCATTTCCCTGCATTCCTTCACGCCCTTTTGGAAGGGCGTGGCACGCCCCTGGCATGCCTCGGTTCTCTGGGACAACGACCCGCGCGCCGTGTTTCCGCTGATCGAACGGCTGGAGGCCGCCGGCGACATCGTCGTCGGCAACAACGAGCCCTATGACGGCGCGCTGCGTGGCGATACCATGTACCGGCACTGCATGGCTCCCGGGATCGCGCATGCGCTGATAGAGGTCCGCCAGGACCTGATCGCCGATGCCGCGGGCGTCGCCGTCTGGGCGGAACGTCTGGCGCCCATCCTTGCGGCGCTCAACGCCCTGCCGGAGCTTCATGCCTACCAGCGCCACCCGTCCCGCACGGGCGCTTACAGCGACTGAAGAAGAGGAGGCCACCCCGATGAGCGAAATCAACCCGGAACAGCGCACCGCTTTCGAGGCCGCGGCCTTCCGCCGGCTGCTCGAACATCTGCGCGAACGCAGCGACGTCCAGAACATCGACTTGATGAACCTCGCCGGCTTCTGCCGCAATTGCCTGTCGAATTGGTATCGCGAGGCGGCGGAGGCCTCCGGCGTGCCGATGAGCAAGGAGGAGTCCCGGGAGATCGTCTACGGCATGCCCTATGAGGAATGGCGGGCGCAGAACCAGGCTGAGGCCTCCCCCGAACAGAAAGCCGCGTTCGAACGCAATCGCCCGAAGGAGTAAGACCTGCGCGGGAAATGCCTGTGTTGTTGCGCAATCGCCCTTGACCTCGGCGGCCGTTCACGGCAGTTCACAGCACCCGGAAAATTCATCCCCACAAGGAGACGACCATGTCGGATGCTCACGGCATTGCCCGCGACCAGCTTCGCGCTTTCATCGAACGGATCGAACGGCTGGAAGAAGAGAAGAAGACCATCGCCGACGACATCAAGGATGTCTATGGCGAGGCAAAATCGATGGGCTTCGATGCCAAGATCCTGCGCAAGGTGATTTCGATCCGCAAGCAGGACGCCGACGAGCGCATGGAACAGGAAGCGATCCTCGACACCTACCTCCAGGCGCTGGGCATGATCCCTGCCGCCGAATCCGAGGACGCGGCCTGACAACTCGGCAAAAAGCCCGCCGGCGGACTGACCTGGCGGGCTTTTATATTTAAGCGGCAATCGAAGGCTCAGTTTGTGCTGAACTTCTTCACTTCCATGAAGTTGACCGCGCTGCCGCTGAAGCGCGCCGTATCGACCGCTCCGCTATTGCTGGTGAAGCCGGCCGCATAAACGGTCGTCGGCGCGACGCGGAGCGACTTGCTGACGAAGCGTGGGGCCTTGACCGGCTTCGACAGGGTAGCCACACGGCCCGCCGAAAGTGCCCACTCGGAAATGATCTTCTGCGTCAGTTTCGGTTCCGTGCGCACGGAAGACCGGCTCTTCGCCTGGGCATCCTGCCTCTTGGGACGGGCGCCCTTCGAGGGAGCATCGGCCTCCGTGTCGAAGACGCTGTCGAAGATCGCCTCACGTGAAGCGGAACCCGACTGCGGCGCATAGGCCGCGACCTCGATCGCCGGAGAAAATGCAGGCGCCCGATCCTCGCTGGTCGGCGCTGCGAGGGCAACGCGCGTACCGGCGGCACTCGGCGGCTGCGCCGCGGAAGCGAGCGCAGGCCCATCCGCAGAAGCGGGAATAGTGACCTCGGCGTGAGCCACCGCCGCGAGCGCCTCTTCGCCGGCCGGACGCATTCCCGGCACCGGCACGAAGCCGAACTCCTGCGCCTGGCTGTCGGCGGAGGCGACGAGCGTCTCGTTGGCGATCAAGGCGTTCATGTCGCGACGGTCGAGCATTTGCGGAACCGGAACCTTGAGGGTGCTCAGGTCCGCGAATTCCGAAGGCACGGCCGCCGTCTGCGGCATGGCAGCTGCCAGCGCCTCCTGGGCACTGTTCTTTTCCGGCGCGACGAGTGCAACCGCTACGCCGCCGTCAGCCGGAGTTTCCTTGAATGCCGGTCGCACGGCCGGCACCGGTGCGTTGATATCCTGCTGCCCGGCAGGCGCCGCAGTGGAACCTGCAACACCGGGAAGAGCATCCTGGGCCGCCGGCGCCGATGCGGTCTGAACCTTGGCCGGAGCTTCCTCTTCGGCGCCGCCGGCAGCAATTGCCGCGGGTTCTTCATCCTCGTCGCCGCCTCCGCCGAAGAGCGCGGCGAAGAGGTTGCGGCGCTTGCCGGTATCGCCCGGCCCCTTGGCGCCGCCGCCTGCGACCTGGATCGCCGATGCGCCGACGCGGCGCTTGTAATCGGCCACCGCCTGCTCATAGCCCGGCAGCGGCCTTCCGTCGGAGGGAATATGCATGGTCTTGCCGTCCGGGAAGAGCCGCGCGAGCTCGTTGCGCGTCATGCGCGGCCATGCGCGTACCCCGCCGACGTCCATATGGACGAAGGGCGAACCGGAAGTCGGGTAATAGCCGACGCCGCCGACCTGGAACTTCATGCCGATCTCGCGCAGCGCCTTGAGCTTCACGTCCGGTATATAGAAGTCCATCGCCTTGCCGAGCATGTGCTGGCTCTTCTTCGCCACGCCCTTCGACCGCGACCTCAGCATGCCGTTCGTGGCCGGCGAGCGATAGGCGGAAACGACGTGGATATAGTCGCGCGAACCGCTCTTCTGGTAGACTTCCCAGACGAGATCGAGCAGGCGCGGATCCATTTTGGTCGGCTCGTTCCGCCGCCAGTCGCGCAGGAAACGATTGATCTGCTGCAAACCCTTCTGATCGTAGCGACCGTTGCGCTTGAAGGTGATCTGCGCCTTTTCCTTGGTATGGATGAAATAGAGCTTGAGGGTGCGTGTCTGGCCGGCGGCCTCGACCGGAGGCGCCATCCCGGGTGTGACGAGGGAGCAAACCAGCGCGATGGACGCCAGGACCTGGGGCGCCTTTCGAGCGACCGCCGAGCAGAGTCTGCGCGCAAAGGAACCGACTGGTTCCTCCAAACCGAACAAATTTGGCATTCAATCCCCGTCCGACGGACAACCGTGCTTTGCTGTCTCAGATGACTGTCAAATAAGGTGACAGCATGGCAATTATGCCACAGTGTTCACCGCCCCTTATAATATAGTGAACAGTTTGCTAACAAGGTCTAAACGGCGGTGGACGATTTGCACGGCAAATGAGGTGTGAATGCGTCGATTTTATGCCGCTTCACGCAAGGGATTGTCGGGATCGATGCCGTAATCCTTGAGTTTGCGATAGAGAGTCGAGCGACCGATTCCCAGTTTGCGCGCCACCTGGCTCATCTGGCCGCGGTAGAATTTCAGGGCAAAGCGAATCAGTTCCTCCTCGACTTCGGCGAGCTTCCTGACCTCGCCGCCCTCGCTGAGGCTGGCGATGGCGTTTTCCAGGCGGCCGTCCGGAGTCGTCTCGGAATGCGGTTGTTCCCGTGGGCCCGCGTCGGCCGGGGCGGCGGCGAGCTGAGCGGAAGCGGGACGGCGTTCCGGGCCGGCTTCGCCCCAGGAGAGACCGCTGCGGTCGGCAACGATGTATCCCGGTATCTGGGTGGCGACCTGCGGAAAGTCCCGGACCGTGAGTTCGTGACCTTCGGCGAGGACGACGGCGCGGAAGATGGCGTTTTCGAGCTGGCGGATATTGCCCGGCCAGTCATAGGACGTCAGCAGCGCCATTGCGCCGCTCGATACCGTCAGCCTCTGATCCAGCCTCTGCTCGGCGGCGAAGCGCTCGACGAAGGCGCGTACGAGAACGGGGATATCCTCCTTGCGCCGGCGTAGCGCCGGAATGGTGATCGGGAAGACGTTCAACCGATAGTAGAGATCTTCGCGGAACCGGCCCTCGCGAACCTCGGTGATGAGGTCCTTGTTGGTGGCCGAGATGAGGCGGACGTTCACCTTCTGCGGCTGACGCGCCCCGATCGTCTCGATCTCGCCCTGCTGGACGGCGCGCAACAGTTTGACCTGGACCTCGAGCGGAAGATCGCCGATCTCGTCGAGAAAGAGGGTGCCGCCATCGGCATCGACGAACTTGCCGCTGTGCTTTTCGCTTGCGCCCGTAAACGCTCCCTTCTCATGACCGAAGAGAATGCTCTCGACGAGGTTGTGGGGAATGGCGCCGCAATTGACGGTGACGAAAGGCTTCGCCGCCCGGTCGCTCGCCGCCTGGATGGCGCGGGCCACCATTTCCTTGCCGACGCCCGACTCGCCCTCGAGCACGATCGGAATGTTCGACTGGGCAGCGCGGCGCGCGAGATCGATGACGCGGATCATCGCCGGGCTTGCCGAGACGATATCGTCGAAACCGACTGCCCCGCCGCGCGGACGCCGTGCGGTTTTGACCTTGCCGTCGCGGCTCGCCATCTTCAGCGCGTTGCCCAAGGCGATCGACAGCCGCTCCGGCGAAACCGGCTTTACGAGAAAATCGAAGGCGCCGGCCTGCATCGCCTGGACCACCGTTTCGATGCCGCCCTGCCCTGTCTGAACGATGACCGGGATGTCGATGCCACGCTCGGCGAGCGCCTCGAGAAGGCCGTGCCCGTTCATTTCCGGCATCAGAAGATCGAGCAGGATGACGTTGATGATCCCGCCCTTGCGTTGCAGGAGTTCGAGCCCGCTGCGCCCGTTATCGGCGAGATGCGCGACATGGCCCAGCCGCTCGATCATGTTCGTCAGCAGCCGCCGCTGCACCGGATCGTCGTCGATGACAAGAATATGAGATGTCACGAAAGCCTCCTGCTTGGGACACGCGGGGTACCTTTGGCCAGCATCATGTGCCAAATCATACCGGCCATTCGTCCCACAAACGGCTGAACATCCTGTTTTGAGAAATGCTTGCATTTTATCCATCGCGGGCGGTAGCAATGGGCGCCATGCCGTTGCCTCGCTTCAGGGTTAAGGCCTGTTCAAAACGAGAGAACCGACGATGAATTTTGCCTCGCCACGACTCGCCGCCTCCGGGCAATCCCTCATGCGCGCCTCGCTGGTGAATTCCGGGGCCGGACAGGCTTCAGCAGCGCCGGACGAGCTCGGCGAGTTGCCGTCCTGGCGGCTCACGGACCTCTACCTCTCGCCCTCTTCCGAGGAATTCCGCTCGGACCTCGCGAAGGCGGAAGCCGACGCGATCGCCTTCGAGGCGAAGTGGAAGGGCAAGCTCAAGGAGGCCGCCGGCCGAACCGGTGATCAGGGCATCGGCGCGGCCGTGAAGGAATTCGAGGCGCTGGACGACCTCATGGGCCGCATCGCCTCCTTTGCGGGGCTTACCTATTTCTCCGATACGTCCAATCCGGCGAACGGAAAGCTCTACGGCGACGTCCAGTCGAAGCTTACCGACATATCGGCGCATCTCCTGTTCTTCTCGCTGGAACTCAACCGCATCGACGACAAGGTGATCGACGCCGCCCTCGCGACCGACAGCCTTGCCGCCCACTATCGGCCCTGGATCCTCGACCTGCGCAAGGACAAGCCCTTCCAGCTCGACGACAGGCTGGAGCAGCTTTTCCTCGAAAAGTCCATGACCGGTGCAAACGCCTTCAACCGGCTCTTCGACGAGACGATCGCATCGCTGACCTTCTCGGTGGACGGCAAGGAGCAGCCGCTGGAAGTGACGCTCAACCTTCTGCAGGATCCTTCAGTCGAAGTGCGCAAGAAGGCCGCGCTTGCGCTCGCGGAAACCTTCAAAGCGAATATCCGCACCTTCACCCTCGTCACCAACACGCTTGCGAAGGACAAGGAAATCTCCGACCGCTGGCGCGGTTTCGAGGATATCGCCGACAGCCGCCATCTCGCCAACCGGGTGGAGCGTGAGGTCGTGGACGCTCTGGCCGCATCGGTGAAGGCCGCCTACCCCCGGCTCTCGCACCGCTATTATGCGATGAAGGCCAAGTGGCTCGGCATGGAGCAGATGGATTTCTGGGACCGGAACGCGCCTCTGCCGGAAACGCCGAACGCGCTTATTCCCTGGACCGAAGCAAGGGACACGGTCCTTTCCGCCTATCACGCCTTCGCCCCGGAAATGGCGGCGATCGCGCGGCGCTTCTTCGACGATAGCTGGATCGACGCGCCGGTCCGACCGGGCAAGGCGCCGGGCGCTTTCGCGCATCCGACCGTCCCTTCCGTGCACCCCTATGTTCTGGTCAACTACATGGGCAAGCCGCGCGACGTGATGACGCTCGCTCACGAGCTCGGGCATGGCGTCCATCAGGTCCTTGCCGGCGCCCAGGGCGCGCTGATGGCCTCGACGCCGCTGACGCTTGCGGAAACCGCATCCGTGTTCGGCGAGATGCTGACCTTCCGCGCGCTCCTCGACCGGACCAAGGACAAGCGCGAACGCAAGGCGATGCTTGCGCAGAAGGTCGAGGACATGATCAATACGGTCGTCCGGCAGATCGCCTTCTATGATTTCGAGCGCAAGGTGCATACGGCCCGCAAGGAAGGCGAACTGACGGCCGAGGACCTGGGCCGGATATGGCTGTCGGTGCAGAGCGAAAGCCTCGGCCCGGCGATCCGGCTTTCTGAGAGCTACGAGACCTACTGGGCCTATATCCCCCACTTCATCCATTCGCCCTTCTACGTCTATGCCTATGCCTTCGGCGATTGCCTGGTGAACTCCCTCTATGCCGTCTATCAGAACGCCGAGCGCGGCTTCCAGGAGAAATATTTCGAGATGCTGAAGGCGGGGGGAACGAAGCACCATTCCGAGCTTCTCGCGCCCTTCGGGCTCGACGCCACCGATCCGTCGTTCTGGGCACAGGGCCTGTCGATGATTGAAGGGCTCATCGACGAACTGGAGGCGCTTGATAAGGCGTGACCCGCTCGGGCCTTATCGGCCCCCGTCGGACCGAATTGACAGCGACCGACCTCGATGATCGAACACGCGCCCTATGTCCTCTTCCGGGACGACAGCGAGAACCGCACGACGGTTTTCGCCGAGCCTTTGCGCGTCATCACGGCACGGACGAGGGCTGAGTTCCACCGCGGCCTTGGCGAAATCGAGGCGGCCCATCGTGCCGGCAAATGGATCGCTGGCTTCATGGCCTACGAAGGGGGCCATCTTTTCGAGAAGAAACTGGCCCCCTTCGCGCCGGAGAACCGGGAAACGCCGCTGATGTCCTTCGGCGTCTTCGACGCGCCGGCAAAGGACCATCCGCTTGCGGTGCCGCAGCGGCGCATCGAAAACGAGCCCTTCCTCGGGGAGCCCCGCGCAGGCTGGGATTTTCCTGCTTATCGCCAGCGTTTCGAAAAGCTGCACCGGCACCTGCGCCAGGGCAATTGCTACCAGGCCAACCTGACCATGCCGATCCATGCGCGCTGGTCCGGCGATCCGCTTGCCGCATTCTGGTCGCTGATCGAGCGTCAGCCGGTGAAATACGGCGCGCTCGTCGCCCTCGACGGCCCGGTCCTGATCTCGCGCTCGCCGGAACTTTTCTTCCGGGTCGACGCCGACGGCTGGATCGAGACGCATCCGATGAAGGGCACGGCGCGGCGCGGCGCGAGCCCTGATGAGGACGACGCGATCATCGCGGCGATGCGCGCCGACGAGAAGACGCAAGCCGAGAACCGCATGATTGTCGACCTTCTGCGCAACGACATCTCCCGCGTGACCGAAGTCGGCACGCTCGACGTGCCGAAGCTCTTCGACATCGAGACCTATCCGACGGTCCACCAGATGGTGAGTCACGTCAGGGCGAAGCTTCTGCCCGAGATCGGCATCGCCGACATTTTCGCCGCGCTCTTTCCCTGCGGCTCCGTGACCGGCGCCCCGAAGATGCGGGCGATGGAAATTCTCCACGATCTGGAGTCCGGGCCGCGTGACGCCTATTGCGGCGCGATCGGCTACATCGCCCCGAACCGCACCATGCGCTTCAATGTCGCGATCCGCACCATATCGCTCTTTGCCGGGGGCCGGGCTGTCTTCAATGTCGGCGGCGGCATCGTCTTCGATTCCAAGGCCGAGGCAGAGTACGAGGAATGCCTGCTGAAGGCCCGCTTCGCCGTCGGCGATGCCGAGATCGCCCGATGACCGGTTTTTCCCTGATCGAGACGCTGCGCTACGAACCGGAGAATGGCTTTACGAGGCTGCGGCTGCATCTGGCGCGACTGACGCGCTCCGCCAGGCGCCTCGGCTTTTCAGGTGCGGCCTCAGCCGAGGCGACGCTGGGGCGAGCCGTTTCGGGCGCGCGAGCGCCGCTGCGCGTGCGCCTCACGCTCGACCGCGACGGCAGCATCGACGTGACGACGGCGCCCTTCGTGCCGCTTGCCGACGGCGCGGCGTGGCGGGTGCGGATCGCCTCGACGCGGCTCGATTCCAGCGACCGCCTCCTCCGGATGAAGACCACGCGCCGGAGCCGCTACGAGGCGGCACGCAGCGAGTTTTCCACGGCCGAGGCCGACGAGGTCATCCTGCTCAATGAAAAGGGGGAGGTCTGCGAGGGGACGATAACTTCGGTCTTTCTCGATGACGGCAGCGGGTACTTGAAGACGCCGCCGATCGCCTGCGGCCTCCTCGCCGGCGTTCTGCGCACGGAGCTCATCTGCCAGCGGCGGGCACGGGTCGAGCGGTTGGCTCCCGCCGATCTCGCAAGCGGCCGTCTTTACATCGGCAATTCCCTAAGGGGACTGATCCGGGCTGAACTCACGGTCCGATCCGGGTAGCGTATGACGCTTGACGCGATCGCGCCCTTCACGCTTGGCGATGTAAAGGGCATCGTCCGCGCGTGAATAAATGTCCCTGACGCTGTCGCCCTCCCGATACTCCGCAAGTCCGACCGAACAGGTGTAGAAGAACTCCGGTATGTTCGAAAGCGGTCTGGCGTTGCGGACCCTGTCCAGCAGCCGATCGAGGATGAGGTTCGCTTCGCTGACGGTGGTGTCCGGCAGGATCAGCATGAACTCTTCGCCGCCGATTCGCCCGAAGCAATCGGAGCGCCGGACGAATTCCTGCATCTGCCGGGCGAAGTCGAGCAACACCTCATCACCCCGATGATGGCCATAGCGATCGTTGATCGCCTTGAAATAGTCGATGTCTATGATTGCCACGCACCCCCACATGTGCGGGTTCTCGGCGCAGTTGCGAATGAACTCGTTGAGCCTTTCCATCGTGTAGCGCCGGTTGGGCACGCTGGTGAGTTCGTCCACCTGTGAGGCCCTGAGCGCGAAATCCCGGTCCTGGCGAAGCTTGCGCTCCCCCGCCCGCACCTCCGTAATGTCGACGGCGATGCACAGCATCCAGCCTTTCTGGTCCACGGTCTCCGTCATCCAAAGCCAGCGGCCGTCGTGAAGGTCGGTCTCGACCGTGCGGAAAGGTACCTTCCCGCGCCGGTGGACCGTGGCGGCGATCCAGCCTTCGAGGTCGTCAGTCTTGAGAACGGTGCCCCTGCCCGCGGCATGATTGCGGCGCATGATCTCCGCCCAGGTCGGCGCTTCGCCCTCGCCGACGTGGTAGGCCGATCGAAAGGCTTCATTGGCGTAGCGCAGCCGATCCTGCGGATCATAGAGCGCGATGAGCACCGGCGTTGCGGCTTGCAAGCCCATCAGGGCCTTGAGGTGATCACCAGTCACGTTGGTCTGCTCCAGGAACTTCGGTCGCGATGCGAGGCAATGGGCTCTGTTGAAGCTATAGCACGATGCGCTTGCGGCAAGCTGCCCGCATCGCGATGATTCCGGAATCGACCCGAAATCGTGCCAGTGCTGCCGCGGCATCGCTGCCCCTGGAAGATAGCCGGTTAAGCAAAGTCGCAGGTGCCGCCTTGACGGGACCGCTCTTTATTGTGACAGGAAACTGTGCTCTACAGCGCCGCGCATCTATCCAGACGCACGAAAGTCCGCTGCACTCTATAGTTTGCCTGAGTGGTTCTGCCCGACATGCAGTCCTCACCAGGAATTCGAGGCTCGCTTCTTGCGCCCATCCAAGCATCGCACAGGGATGTTTTCTCAGGAGAAAGACAAAAATGGCAGACACCACCTATCCGGTTTATGGCGAGATCGCCGGCCCGATCGTGATGATCGGCTTCGGGTCGATCGGCCACGGCACCTTGCCGCTGATCGAGCGCCACTTCAAATACGACAAGAACCGGTTGATCGTGGTGGAGCCCCGTGAGGATGCCAAGGACGCGGAAATATTCGCGCGCCATGGCGTGCGGCACGTGCGGGCGGCCGTCACCAAGGACAACTACAAGGAACTGCTGAAGCCGCTCCTGACGGAAGGCGGCGGCCAGGGCTTCTGCGTCAATCTCTCTGTCGACACCTCGTCGCTCGACCTCATGAAGCTTTGCCGCAAGCTCGACGTCCTCTATGTCGACACGGTCGTCGAACCGTGGCTCGGCTTCTACTTCGATGCCGAAATGGACAATTCCGAGCGCACGAATTACGCCCTGCGCGAAACGGTACGCCGGGAGAAGGAAAAGAACCCGGGCGGCACCACGGCGGTTTCGACCTGCGGCGCCAATCCCGGCATGGTCTCCTGGTTCGTCAAGAAGGCTCTTCTCAATCTCGCCGACGATCTCGGCCTGAAATACGAAGAGCCGCATCAGGACGACCGGGAAGGCTGGGCGAAGCTGATGAAGAAAGCGGGCGTCAAGGGCATTCACATCGCCGAGCGCGACACCCAGCGCGCCAAGCACCCGAAACCGCTCAACGTGTTCTGGAACACCTGGTCGGTAGAAGGCTTCATTTCGGAAGGCCTGCAGCCGGCCGAGCTCGGCTGGGGCACCCACGAGAACTGGATGCCGAAAAACGCCAAGAAGCACAAGAAGGGCTGCAAGGCGGCGATCTACCTGGAGCAGCCGGGTGCAAACACCCGCGTGCGCAGCTGGTGCCCGACGCCCGGCCCGCAATACGGCTTCCTGGTCACGCACAACGAAGCGATCTCGATCGCCGACTTCTTCACCGTCCGCGACAAGGACGGCGACGTTTCCTACCGCCCGACCTGCCATTACGCCTATCACCCGGCCAATGACGCCGTTCTCTCGCTGCACGAGATGTTCGGCAATGGCGGCACGGCGCAGCCGGAGCTGCACGTCCTCGACGAGCACGAGCTCGTAGACGGCGTCGACGAGCTCGGCGTGCTGCTCTACGGCCATGCCAGGAACGCCTACTGGTACGGCTCCCGCCTTTCGCTGGAAGAGACACGCCGCATCGCGCCCTATCAGAACGCCACCGGCCTGCAGGTCACGAGCGCCGTTCTTGCCGGCATGGTCTGGGCTTTGGAGAACCCGAAGGCCGGCATCGTCGAAGCCGACGAGATGGACTACAAGCGCTGCCTGGAAGTGCAGATGCCTTATCTCGGCCCTGTCGAAGGACATTACACCGAATGGACGCCGCTCGACGGCCGCCCGGGCCTTTTCCCGGAAGACATCGACACGAAGGACCCCTGGCAGTTCAGGAACATTCTCGTCCGCTGAGGATCACGCGACGAAGCACGCCCTGTCGGCCCGGAGCAGTCCTGTTCCGGGCCTTTTCTTTTCGAACGCCGCGCGCATGCCCGCTCTTGCTTTCAACCCATGATCGCGGCATGTTTCGCGCACGCGTGTCTCAAAAGACGCACAACGGTCGTTGCGGTGCTGTGAGACGCCGCACAATTGTGCGTCGATCGGTTTCGATTCACGGAATTATGCGGTAGAGCGGGACAGGAAAGTATGAAGCGGTTTTGCGTTCGCATCCCGCTCAACTCGTGACGCGGGAGAAACGCCGATGAAGCCATTCGCCATCCTCACCCTCCTGGCAACTGCCGCCGCGCTGGCATCCTGTCAGTCTCAGCCTCGGGAACTCCGGCCAATGTCGTCGGCGCCGCAGGCGACGGGTGTCGAGGGTTCCTGGGTCGATCCGAACGGCATCGTCTCCACTTTCGCAGGCGGCACCTTCTCGACGCGCACGACCGACACCAACCAGCTTCTCGCCTCCGGCAACTATGTGAACGTCAGCCCGACGCTGGTGGAAATCAACATGACCTCGCTGGTGCGCAACACCCAGTCCAAGGTCAACTGTGCGCTGGCAACGCCGGCGCAGCTGAACTGCACGACGGACTCCGGCGCACAGTTCTCGCTGGCGCGCCGCGGCTGACACGGCGCCAGATGATGAACGAGGGCCCTGGACGGGCCCTTTTTCTTGCCGGGACGGCTTAACCTTGTCTGAAATCCGGCGGCGTCGGCATGCGTTTGCGGCTTGAAGTCGATCCCGACTGGTGAAAACATCCGCTGCAGCGCGGCGGGTCTTACCTGCGACTCCGCCGGCAGCACACAGGAGCACACCATGATCAGACACATGCGGACCGGCCTCGTTGCCGCTTCCCTTCTCGCGCTCTCTTCGGGCGCAGCTTTTGCCGATTATGAACTGAACATCCTGCACATCAACGACCTTCATTCGCGCATCGAATCGATCAACAAATTCGATTCGACCTGTTCGGCCGAGGAAGAGGGCAAGAACGAGTGCTTCGGAGGCGTCGCCCGCCTCAAGACGCTGATAGACCAGAAGAGCCAGGAACTGACGGGCAAGAACGTGCTCCTGCTCAACGCCGGCGACAATTTCCAGGGCTCGCTCTTCTTCACCACCTACAAGGGCACCGCCGAAGCGGAGTTCCTCAACCTGATGAAGTTCGACGCGATGACCGTCGGCAACCACGAATTCGACGAAGCCGAAGATGGCCTTGCCAGCTTCCTCGACAAGGTCACCTTCCCCGTCGTCACCGCCAATGTCCTGCCGAGTCACAAATCGAAGATCGGCGATCGGATCAAGCCGTCGATCGTTCTGGATGTCGGCGGCGAAAAGATCGGCATCGTCGGCGCGGTCGCAAATGACACGCCTGAGCTCTCCTCGGTCGGGCCGGATATTCTGATCGGCGAGGACGTGGCGACGATCACCAGCGCAATCGAAGAGATCAAGAAGCAGGGCGTCGACAAGATCATCGCGCTCACCCATGTCGGCTATCCGCGCGACCTCGCGGCGATCGCCAAGATCCCGGACGTCGACGTGGTGGTCGGCGGCCATTCCCACAGTCTCCTGTCCAACACCGACGAGAAGGCCGAGGGGCCATATCCCACCATGGTCGACAACCCCGGCGGCTACCAGGTGCCGGTGGTACAGGCCGGCTCCTACAGCAAATATCTCGGCGACCTCGTGGTGACGTTCGACGACAACGGCGTCGTCAAGGCCGCCAAGGGCGACCCGATCCTCGTCGATTCCTCCGTGAAGCCGGACGAGGCCGTGGCTGCACGGATCAAGGAACTCGCAAAGCCCATCGAAGAGTTGCGATCGAAAGTGATTGCCAAAACCGAGGCGCCGATCGATGGATCGCGCGAGACCTGCCGCGCCAAGGAGTGCGAGATGGGCAGTCTCGTGGCCGACGCGATGCTTGATCGCGTCAAGAGCCAGGGCGTGACGGTCGCCATCACCAACGGCGGAGGCTTGCGCGCTTCGATCGACGGCGGCGACGTGACGATGGGCGAAGTCATCACCGTCCTGCCCTTCCAGAACACGCTTTCCACCTTCCAGCTGAAGGGCTCCGACATCCGCGCAGCCCTTGAAAACGGCCTCAGCCAGGTCGAAGAAGGTGGCGGGCGCTTCCCCCAGGTCGCGGGCCTCAAATATTCGTTCGATCGTTCGAAGCCCGCCGGCAGCCGCCTCGTCAGCGTCGAGGTCAAGGAGGGTGACGCCTTCGCGGCACTCGATCCGGAAAAGACCTATTCGCTGGTCAGCAACAACTTCATGCGCGGCGGCGGCGACGGTTACGCCGTCTTCAAGGACAAGGGCGAGAATGCCTATGACTACGGTCCGGGCCTCGAAACCGTGCTCGCCGACTACCTCGCCGCCCACCAGCCCTTCAAGCCCTACACCGACGGCCGCATCACGGAAGTGGCTGCCGCAGCCCCGGAGGCCGCGCCCAGCGCTGCGCCGGAGCCGGAAGCCGCCGCACCGGAGCCGGAGGCCGCCACACCGGAGCCGGAGGCCGCCACACCGGAGCCGAAGGCCGCCGCAAAGCCGGCGGAAAGCGAAGCAGCCACCACTGCCCCCGAGGCTTCGCCCCCGGCGGCAGCCGCTGCCGAAGGCCCACGCAAGCACGTCATAGCGCGCGGCGATACGCTGTGGGACCTCGCGGAATCCTTTTACGGCAGCGGCACCGAATGGCGGAAGATATCGGCCGCCAACGGGGATCCGGCGCCGCGAGCGCTTGAAATCGGCCGCGAGCTGGACATCCCGGCCGAGTAAGACGATTTGTCTCGACATTTGGGACCGGCGCGGGCTTTCCCGCGCCGGTTTTTCTTCTTAGAAGGCTTTGAAACTGCCGGCGCGACCACCACCTTGCAAAGGTGCGCGCCTCACGAGGACCGAAATGACCGCCATGGATGCCGAGCCGAACACCAATCACCCCCCCGTCAGCTACGGAAAGGTCGGCGTGCTCCTCGTCAATCTCGGCACGCCGGACGGTACCGACGTCGCCTCAATGCGCCGCTATCTGCGGGAGTTTCTGAGCGACCGCCGGGTGATCGAATGGTCGCGTCTCTTCTGGTACCCGATCCTCTACGGCATCGTGCTCAACACACGTCCGCGCAAGGTCGGCAAGGCCTACGAGCTCATCTGGAACAAGGAGCTGAACGAGAGCTGGCTCAGAACCTATACGCGCAATCAGGCGGCACAGATGGCGGATGCCTTCGGCGGCCGGCCGCAGGTCGTCGTCGACTGGGCGATGCGCTATGGCCAGCCCTCCATCGCGTCGCGCATAGAGGCGCTGCAGAAAGCCGGATGCGAGCGGATTCTCGTCTTCCCGCTCTATCCGCAATATGCCGCCGCCACCACCGCCACAGTCAACGACAAGGCCTTCGAGGCCTTGCTCAAGATGCGCTGGCAGCCGGCGCTCAGAACCGTGCCGCCCTATCACGACGACCCGGTTTACATCGATGCCCTGGCCACCTCGATCACCAAGCATCTCGCGACGCTCGACTGGGAGCCGGAGCTGGTGCTCGCCTCGTTCCACGGGATCCCGAAAAGCTATTTCGAAAAGGGAGATCCCTATTATTGCCAGTGTCAGAAGACCGCACGCCTTCTGCGCGAAAAACTTGGCTGGCCGAAAGAAAAGCTGCAGGTGACCTTCCAGTCGCGATTCGGCCCCGAGGAGTGGCTGCAACCCTATACCGACGCCACCGTGGAACGGCTGGCCAAGGAGGGTGTGAAGAAGATCGCCGTCATCAACCCGGGCTTTGTTTCCGACTGTCTGGAAACGCTCGAAGAGATCGCCGGGCAGGCGGCCGAGAGCTTCCACCACAATGGCGGCGAACAATTCGCCCATATCCCCTGCCTGAACGACAGCCCCGAGGGCATGGCGGTGCTCAACCACGTCGTGCGCCGCGAGCTGGAAGGTTGGTTGTAGAACAGCGCCATTCCCGACCGGGAATCGCCGCGACCTAAATCCTCCCGAAGTCGAAGGCGAATACGCCGTCCTCGACTATGGCGTTCGTAATGGCGGTTGCGAGAGGCAGAAGGGTGGCAGCATCGTCGATTTGCCGCAGCAACGAGCCGACCATCCGTGCGGTGTCGATGCCTTCGACCGTTTCGCCGCCGAGCTCGCCCGACATCACGTCCGCAACGGTTCGGCCAAGCCCGAGGCCGTGACCGAGCCGGCTGTTGCGTCCGCCGCCCACCGTCACGTGCAGATCGCCGATGCCGGCGCGGTCGAAAGCGGAAGCACGGTTGCCGCCGATCCGTTCGCAGAGCAAAGCCATTTCCTGAGCCGCCTGATTGAAGGCCGCCGCAGTCGGGTTTTTTGACTGGCCGTCGGCGCGCAGCCCGTCCGGATAGCGGGTCTGCATGGCGCTGACACCGATTGCGAAGAAATTCTTGAGCGCCGCGCAGGCCTCGACGCCGGTCACATCCTCACCCACCGCGAGCCGGTAATAAGGTGTCCGCATCAAGCCCGCGGCGAAGTCCGCGGCCGCCCTGTCACGGCTGGCATAGATGCTGGACGTCGGATAGCGGTTGGCAAGCTCGCGCGCGATACATGGCCCACCGATGCCGATAAAGCTCTCCATATTGGCGATCCGCGGCGGCAGCGTCTCGGCATAGGTGACGATCCGCTCACCCTCGCGGTCGAGACCCTTCGTCACGAAAGCCACCGGCTTTTTCGAGCGCAGCAGACCGCTCAGCCGGTCGGCCGCCCAGGCGACACCCGGGCTGCTGACGCCGACGACGATGAGATCCGCCGTGTCGGCATGTTCCGGCCGGAGTTCCTCGTCCGCGAGGATCGTCACCGTTTCGGCAAGCGTCGCGTCGAGCTTCGGATGGATTTCACCTGCCTTCATCCTGGTGACAGGCAGCGTGTCGAGCGGCGTGCCGGCCAGCAGTACCCTGTGGCCGTTGTCGCTGGCAGGCACGGCAAGGGCAGTACCCATGACGCCTGCCCCTAAAACGAGGATCGTTGCCATATGTGCCCCCCGCGACTGTTCAGCGCATCATCGCGGCGACATTGCCGCCGTCGACGGTGACGACCGCGCCGGTGGAGGTCCGTGCCTTGGCCAGATGCACGAAGGCCGCCGCCACGTCGGCGCCTGTCACCTCGCGGCGAAGCATATTGCCTCGCATATAGTCCTCAGGCGTCACGCCCCGCGCCTTCGAGCGTTCCTCCACCATCTTGTCGGTCATAAGACCGGTACGGATACGGTCTGCATTGACGGCGTTCGAGGTGATGCCGGAGCCGCCGTGCTCGATCGCATATTGGCGCATCAGCGCCATCAGCGCCGCCTTTGAAGTCCCGTAGGGGCCGAAATCCGCGCCGGGATTCACCGCTTGTTTGGAGACGTTGAACACCAGCGCGCCGCCCGTTTTCTGCTGCTCCATGACGCGTACCACGGCACGCGCGACATAGTGATGGCTCCAGAAGTTAAGGTCGAAGGCTCTGCGGAAGGTCGCCTCGTCGACGCCAAGCAGCTTTCCCTGGAAGGCGGCCCCGGCATTCGAGATCAGAATGTCGACACCGCCATAATGCGCCACGGCCTTGGCGACGGCTGCGTCTACCGCCTCCGGATGGGTCACGTCGCACAGCACCGGCAGCGCGCCGAGCTTTTTCGCAGCCGCGTTCAGCGCGTCCTCGGAAATGTCGAAGAGCGCGAGTTCGGCACCCTCCGCCTTCAGTGCCTCTGCCACCGCGAGGCCCAGCCCGCTTGCTGCGCCGGTAACGATCGCCACCTGTCGGGTCAAAGGCTTTTCCTGCACCTTTGCCAGCTTCACCTGCTCAAGCGACCAGTATTCGATGTCGAAGAGATCGGCCTCAGAGAGCGCCTCGAACGCCTCGATGCCTTCCGCTTTGGTGATGACGTCGATGGTTGCTTCCGCCACGTCCGCACCGACGATCGCATTCTTTCGCGCCGCGCCGGCGGCGAAGAGGCCGACGCCGGCGACATAAAACACCCGAGGTTTCGGGTCGAGCATCCGCTTGCCACCGCCGACACGGGCATTGTTGCGCTCGAAATAGTCCCTGTAGTCGGCCTCGAAGGCGGCAACCGCCGCCCGCGCCTGCTCTGCCCATTCGCCAAGCCTGTCCTTTTGCGGCGCCGGCAGTGCCACTCCGAAGCGCTTGATGTGGATCACGTGCTCCGGTGTCGCATTGCCGCGGCGCGTCAGGCTGTCGACGTTTTCGGCGTTGCAGAATTCGAGGATCTTCTCGCCCGTACGGTGCTCCAGAACGAACCGCTTCGGCGTACCTTCGAGGCCTGTCTCGATCGCCAAAGCCCCGCGCAGGATCGGCGCAACCTCCGCGGCGGAGGCCAGGTTGTCGGGGAGGACGATGCCCGCGAACGGCTTCGCCCTGCCCTCAGAAAGACGCCGCTCGGCCTTGTCTATTTTGGCGATCATGTCCTCATAGGCCTCTCGCGGCTCGTCCGACCAGGTGAAGATGCCGTGCTTCAGCAGGATCATGCCGTCGCCCTTCGGGTTTGCCCTGAAGGCGGCATCGCAGGCCGTCGCCAGATCGAAGCCCGGCATCACATAGGGAACGATGATCGCCTCGGGAAAGAGCTCCCGGATCAACTCTTCGCCATGCGGCTGATTGGTGAGGGAAACGATCGCATTCGCATGGGTGTGATCGATGTGTTTGAAGGGAAGGATCGCATGAAGGATGGCTTCGACCGACGGGTTGGGCGAAGCTGGATCGATAAGCAGGCGGCGTTGGAGCATCACCATGTCGTCGTCGGAGAGCGTCTCGAAGCCGATCATCGCCTGCAGCGGCTGCAAGCGCACGGCCGGCAGTCCCTGCGGCTCGATCGTACCCATGTCCCATCCGCTGCCCTTGACGCAGAGTACCTCCACCTCGGTGCCGTCCATCTCTTTGAACGTGGTCTTGACCGATGTGTTTCCGCCGCCGTGCAATACCAATTCCGGATCGGAGCCCAGCAGCCGGGTCGTATAGGTGCGGACCGCAAGATCGCGATTGACGCCTTTGGCGGCATAGCCCTCTACGGTCGAAGTGAATTCGGAGTCCAACCAGCGCGATTTCATGACAGTTCCTTTCCTGGCCGGCACCGCGTTCGAGCGGCCGGCTCCCAGTCGGTCAATAGTGTAATGTCCGGTCCGCAGCGGTCAGATGCGGACCTCGGTCTCGGCATCGAACACGTGCACCTTGGAGGGTGGGATCGCAAAGCGAACCTCGGCGCCCTCCGAAAACCGCTCCGCCTTGTCGACGACCGCGACGAAGCTTCCCTCCGGGCCCTGGCAGAAAAGCTGCGCGTCATGGCCAAGCCGCTCGGTGAGGATCGCTTTGGCTGCAAGCGGACCTGCGGCATCGACCACCACGTCGGTCGGGCGCAGGCCGAGGACGACCTTCCTGCCCGGCTTCAAAGCCGGGGACGCCTCCACGGCCAGCCGTCCGGCCGCCGTATCGACGGCGGGAGCGCCATTGTCCGCCACCACGGTTCCGGGGAGGAAGTTGATGGACGAAGAGCCGATGAAGTCTGCAACATATTTGCTGGCGGGCCGGTCGTAGACGTCGTCGGGCGAGCCGATCTGCTCGATCTTGCCCGCGCGCATGACGACGATCTTGTCGGCCATGGTCATGGCTTCGATCTGGTCATGGGTGACGTAGATAGTGGTGGTCTTCAGCCGGTTGTGCAGCTGGCGGATTTCCGTGCGCATATGAGCGCGCAGCTTGGCATCTAGATTCGACAGCGGCTCGTCGAACAGGAACACCTCCGCCTCGCGCACCATGGCGCGACCCATGGCGACGCGCTGGCGCTGGCCGCCGGAAAGCTCCTTAGGATAACGATCGAGATAGGGGGTGAGGTTGAGGGTTGCGGCCGCCCATTCCACCCGCTCCTTGATCTCCGCGGAAGGAACCTTCGCCACTTCCAGGCTGAAGGCGATGTTGTCGTAGACCTTCATCGTCGGATAGAGCGCGTAGTTCTGGAAGACCATGGCGATCGAACGGTCACGCGGATGCACGTCGTTCACACGCTTTCCGCCGATCATGAGATCGCCTTCGCTGACGGCCTCGAGGCCGGCCGTCATTCTGAGCAAGGTCGTCTTGCCGCAGCCCGACGGTCCGAGCAGGACCACGAATTCGTGGTCCTCGATTCGGAAGGAGATGTCGCGCATGATCGTGACGGCACCGAAGGACTTGCCGATATTCTGATATTCCACGGTCGCCATCGGTCGTTACTCCCTTGTTCGTTTCGGCCGGCCGTCGCGGCAGCACTGTCTCAATACTTCTGCCGCGTCGGCGTGATGACGATTTCCTGAACGATCGCGCGTTGCGGCAGCCGATAGGCGTCGAGGATGAGGTCCGCGACGATTTCCGCTGAAATACCGCCGCCGATCGCCGCCTTGTTCGCCTTGTAATTGGCAAGAGTGGTCTCGTCCTTCACGTGGTCCAGCACCTCCGTTTCAATGATGCCGGGGGAGACGACGATGACGCGCACGTCGTGCGGCGCCAGATATTCGCGCAGACTTTCGGACACCGCGTGGACGAAGAACTTTGTGCCGCAATAGACCGTATGGTCCGGGTAGACCTTGCGTCCGGCGATCGAGCTCATCATCACCAGCGTTCCCTGCTTCCGCCCGATCATACCGGATAGCACCGCATGCACGCTGTTCATCACACCCTTGGTGTTGATGTCGATCATCTCGTCCCATTCTTCCGGTGCCTGACGGGCGATGTCGCCGAGCCGTGCGATGCCGGCATTGGCAAACATCATGTCGACCGGCCCGAACTTCGCCTCGGCTTCGCCGACCGCATCGGCAAGTGCGGCGCGATCGCGCACGTCCGCCTTCTTCAGAACGGCATTGGGCAAGTCCAGCGACTCGAGCCGGTCGAGCCTGCGGGCTATGAGCAGCAACGGATGGCCGGCCTTGGAGAAGGCGCGCGCAACGGCCTCTCCAATGCCGGAGCTGGCGCCAGTGATCGCTATCAGCGGTTTTTCGGGCATGGTGATCCCCTGTTTTTGCGTTTGTCCGACCGGAAGGGGCACCGCTAAGACGGCGCGCGCTTGCCGAGGCGCAATGTCGCCGCCGCATTTCGACATGCAGCGGCGCCCCATCCGGATGTGAGTCAGCCTTTCAGAACGGTTTCGACCTGCGAGGCGATGTCGTCCATCGCCTCCTTGGAGGAGCCGTAGCTGCCGGCGAAATACTTGCCGAGGCCGACGGGAATCGTATCGCTCGACAATTGCGCCCATTCCGGCAAGTCCGGTTCCGAGCCCATGTATTTGTCGATCGTCTCGCGGACGACCGACAAGTGACGGGTCGTGCCGGCGCCGACGCGGGCATTGGCCTTGACGCGCGGGTCGTCATAGACCGAGGCGCGGGTGGGGCCGGTGCCGCCGCCGAGCGTAGTGATGAGGGCCTGCGTGTCGGCGCAGGTGGCCCATTGCATGAAGATCCAAGCCGCATCCGGGCTTTTCGAATATCTGGACACCGCCAGCGACGAGCCGCCCTGGTGGCCGGTACCGGGGATTTCGCCGTAGCCGCATTCTTCGGGCTTCCTGAGCGCGGCCGGCTGCGGCGGGACGACCGCCTCGCAGAGGCCGGAAACTTTGGTCTGGCTGGCATCGTCGAAATAGGGAAAGAACTCGCCCCAGGAGAGCATGGAGGCGGCAACCCCCTGAGCGATCGCCTGGCCCTGGCCGTCCCAGGTCCACTGGTCGACACCCGGCGGCATGGTTTCCTTGAGCCTGGTGTAATAGTCGAGCGCGGCGATGCCCCGTTCGTCGTTGCCGACGAACTTCTTGTCGGCATTGAAGATCGAGCCGCCATTTCCCCAGAGCATGGAGGTCCACTCACACTCCAGCGCATAGTGGCCCGACTTCATCTGCCCTGCATAGCCGTAGAGGTTCGGCCCCATTTCCTTCGTGATGGCGGCGGAATTGTTCAGCAGGTCCTCGAACGTCGTCGGCGCCTTGAGACCGAGCTTTTCGTAGATGTCCTTTCGGTAGATCATGATGAAGATGGGAATGTCGTAGGGAACGCCAACCCAGCGATCCTCATACTTGGCGATGCCGTCGACGAGCGCCGGCATGAAATCGTCGATGTTGTAGTTCGGCATGGCGAGGTCTGGCTTGTCCTGAAGCTGCTCGCGCGGATCGAATACGTCCTGGCTGAAGGATGCCGACCAGCTCTGGTCGATGTAATAGAGATCGTAGGTTCCGAGCGAAGAGGCCACGTCGAGCGTCAGCTTCTGCAGAACCTGTTCGAGCGGCAGGACCTCGATCTCGACCCTGATACCGGTCGCTTCCTCGAAATATTTCTTCAGCTGCGAATTGATGGCGTTCGACGGCGGAGTGGATTCCGTGGCGAGCTTCAACGTCGTTCCCGCAAAGGGCTTGGCGACGTCCTTGAGCCAGGAGATCACCTCGGCCGACGGCTGAAGCTGTTCCTGGGCGAGCGCCCTGCTTAGGCCGAAGGGGCGGTTGCCGAAACCCATTCCGAGCGCGGTTGCGCCGAGGCCGAGCGTGCCGGCGGCGCGCAGGAAGCTGCGGCGGTCGATCTGGCCGCGGACGAAGCGGTCGGTCACAGACGCGAGATAAAACTTTCTGTCTTTCTCTTTCATGTCTTCCTCCTCTATCGGCGCCGGAAATGGCCCCGATCTCTCCTGTTGTCGGCGCGAGCGCCGCATTCTCACTGCTTCAGCGAACCCATCGTCAGGCCACGGACGAGGTGGCGTTGAACGAGCAGGATCACGACGAAGGCGGGCACGATCGCCGCTGCCCCGAGGGCGGCCATGTTGCCCCAGGCCGTTCCGATCGATGTCACGAAGGTCGACGACACGACCGGCACGGTCTTCAGCCCGGTCTGCGTCAGGGTCAGGACGAAGAGAAACTCCGTCCACGAGAAGATGAAGCAAAGTACGGCGGTAGCGGCGATGCCGCCCTTGGCCATCGGCAGCACGATGCGTCGGAAGATCGTCCAGCGCGACGCGCCGTCGAGCAGCGCGCTCTCGTCGATCTCCGCCGGTATGTCGTCGAAGAAGCTCTTCAGAAGCAGTACCGCCAGCGGCAGGTTCATGAGACCGTGCACGAGGATGACACCCGTATAGGTATCGAGCAGGTTGAACTGCTTGAATATGAAGAACATCGGGATCGCCACCGCTACCGGCGGCATCATGCGGGTCGACAGCACCCAGTTGACGAATTCATGGCGGCCGCGGAAATGCATGCGCGACAGTGCATAGGAGGCAAGTGTCGCGACCACGATCGCCAGCACAGTCGAGCAGGATGCGACGACGATCGAATCCCAAAGGCGCGGCCCCATGTAGAAGTTGCCGCCACCCGGCGTTACGGCTTCCTGGCTGCCGAAGCCGAAACCCAGCGATATGCCGAAGACTTGCTCGAAATTCCTCACGGTCGGCTGGAAGCCGAAGAAAATCGGTGGCCAGTTGAAGATGTCCTTTGCGTCGCGGAAGGCGACCGATGTCCAGAAATAGATCGGGAAGAAGAAGGCTCCGACGACGAGCCAACCGGCAATGGTGCGCAGCGTGCGGGCGAAAGCGCTCTGATGCATGTTACCACCTCACCTTTGCAACGCGGATGAATGTGTTGGCAATGACCATGACGATGACCAGGCTCGTCAGACTCAGCGTGGCGCCGTAGCCCCACTTCAGGAACGAGAAGGTCTGCTGCCAGGCATAGAGGCTGACCGTATAGGTGGCGGTGCCTGGCCCGCCCGAGGTCATGACGAAGACGTAGTCGAACACGCGGAAGAGGTCGATGCCGCGCAGCAGCACCGCGACAGCGATGACGCGCGACATCATCGGCAGCGTCAGCCGGCGGAACATCTGCCAGGACGATGCGCCGTCGATCATCGCCGCCTCGTAAGGCTCCGCCGGCAGCGAGCGAAGCCCGGCCAGGAAGATCAGCACCATGAACGGCGTCCATTGCCAGACTTCCGCGATCAGAACCCCGATCAGCGCGAGCGAGGACGTGGCAAGCATCGGCGTCGCCTTGTCGAGCAGGCCGACGAGGCCCAGCAGATAGGAGAGCGCCCCGAACTGCGAATCCTCCATCAGGAGAAACATCATGCCGGCAATGGCGGGGGGGATGACCAGCGTCATAGAAAGCACCGCGCGCAGCATCCCGAAACCCGGCAGTTCGGCGTCGAGGAGAAGCGCGATCGCCATGCCGAGGACGATTTCGATCGTCAGGGCCACGGCGAAATAGAGGAACGTGACACCAAGTGCACCCCAGAAGCGACTGTCGTTCCAAAGTTGAATCCAGTTGTCGACGCCGACGAACTTGAGTCCTCGGCTCTTCGGCACGAATTCGTGGAAGCTCAGCCAGACATTGTAGATGAACGGATAGATGGTGAAGACGGCGAGCAGCGCGACAAGCGGCAGGAGCCACGGCCACGGCGAATCCGAGATCGCGATGCGTTTTACCTGTGCAATCGACATTGCCTTCTCCTCCCACGGACGCCAGTCGCGGCGGTAACCCGCCCTGGTCCGTCCCCTCCGACAATTCGACGGTGCGGAACACCGTCGTCCCCTCGTGCGCCCGCTTTCCCCGGAAGCGGTCCTAGCCTGCCGCGCGCGCCGCCTCGCCGCTGCGGCGCCGTTCCTGCATGTATCTGTCGAGCGCCTCTATCTCCTCGCTCGTCATCCGCAGTCCCGACTTCGTGCGCCGCCAGACTGCGTCGGCAGCCGTCAGTGCAAACTCGCGCTCCATCAGGAAGATGATTTCCGCCTCGGTCATGGAGCCGCCGAAGTCGCGGCCGAGATGGGCGCGCTCCCGTGCCTTGCCGAGAATGCCGCGTGCCTCCAGTCCGTAATGACGCACCAGTCGGCGCGCCTCCCGCCAGGTGAGATAGGGATGCTCTGAGAGAATGGATCTTGCGAGATCGTCGGCCGTTCCAACCGGAAAGGCGCCACCCGGAAGCGGCTGCGCCGCCGTCCAGCCCCGCTGCCTGTTCCACTCGGGAAAGACCGTCGCGAGCTGTTCCAGGACATCCTCGGCCAGGCAGCGATAGGTGGTGATCTTGCCGCCGAAGATGGAGAGTAACGGCGCCTGCGCTTCCGGCCGATCGAGCTCCAGCACGTAATCGCGCGTCGTCTCCTGCGCGTCGGCCGCGCCGTCATCGAACAGAGCGCGCACGCCGGAATAGGTCCAGACGACGTCGGCTGCGGAAAGATCGGCACGGAAATAGGACGATGCTGCGGTCAGCAGGTAATCTATCTCCTCCGCCGACGCGGTGACCTCTTCGGGAGCGTGCCTGTAATCCCGATCGGTCGTGCCGATGAGGGTGAAATCCTCCTCATAGGGAATAGCGAAGAAGATGCGGCCGTCCGGATTCTGAAAGATATAGCAACGGTCGTGCTCGTAGAGCTTCCTGACGACGATGTGACTGCCCTGAACCAGGCGTACGCGGCCCGCCGCACCGACGCCCGCGACCTCGGACACGATCCTGTCGGCCCAAGGGCCCGCGGCGTTGACGAGGGCGCGAGCCGTCGCTTCGCTCTTCAGGCCGGTCTCGGCATCTTCGAAAGTCAGCCTCCAGAGACCGCCTTCGCGGCGAGCGGCGACGCAGCGTGTACGCACCCTGATGTCGGCGCCTCTCATCGCCGCATCGCGCGCATTGAGTACGACGAGTCGGTTATCCTGCACCCAGCAGTCGGAATATTCGAACCCAACTGACGAGACGTCGCGCAGCGGCTCCCCTGCAGGGTGGTTCCTCAGCCGCACGGTCTGCGTTGCCGGCAAGAGCTTGCGCCCGCCCAGATGATCGTAGAGGAACAGGCCGAGCCGCAGCAGCCAGGCGGGACGCAATCCCTTGCGGTGCGGCAACACGAAACGCAGCGGCCAGATGATATGCGGCGCGATTCCCCAGAGCCGCTCGCGCTCTTCCAGAGCATGGCGGACCAGTCGAAACTCGTAGTGCTCCAGGTAGCGCAGGCCACCATGAATGAGTTTGGTGGAGGCCGAGGATGTGGCCGAACCGAGATCGGATTGTTCGGTGAGCAGGACCCTCAGACCGCGGCCAGCCGCATCGCGGGCGACGCCTGCTCCGTTGATGCCGCCGCCGATAATGGCAATGTCGAAGGCCGCTCCCTTCATGCCGCGTCCCTCCCCGACCGGGCGTCGAGGATGTGGTTCGCAACCTCGACGAAGCCGTGACCTCCCTCGCGGGCCGCCACATAGGCCGGCTCCGCCTCGATGCGACCTTTGAAGGAGAGCACGTTCGCAACGCCACAGGCATTGGGGAAGAAGCCGAACATAGGCGCATCGTTCGGGCTGTCGCCGACGAAAACGATCGTCTCGCGCTCGCTGTCGATGTCGACGCCCAGAATGTCGGCGGCGAAGCGACGCGTCGTGGTCAGCTTGTCATAGGCGCCATACCAGCCGTTGACATGGATGGAAGAGATCTTGGCGACGGCACCCTCCTCCTCGAAGATGCGCTTGATCCGGTCCACCTCCGATGCCGGGAGCGCCGGCACGTCCTCGCAAAAATCGATGGCGAGATCGGCCTCTCGGTAGAGCTGATCGGCAGAGACCGCTGCGCCGCGCACTTCCGCGAGGATACGGGCGCTCACCTGGCTGAGCTTCTCGCGGTCGGCGGCACGCTGGGCTTCGGCGATAGCGAAGCGGCGGTGCATGCGATGCTCCGTCTGGTCGTAGGCGAAATAGAAGGCGCCATTTTCGCCGACAACTCCCGCGACCGGCCACATGCGGGCGATCATGTCGCACCAGCCGGCCGGTCGCCCTGTAATCGGGGCAACGGCAACGCCCGCCTCGGCCAGGCGCTCGACGGCGTCGTAAGCGGCGGCCGGCAGCCGGCCTTCGTTGGTCAGTGTGTCGTCGATGTCGGCAAAGAGCACCTTGATCCGGGCGGCGACATCGATAGGCATCTCGGCAACCGCGCGCATCGCCTCACGCCTCCCCGGCGGCGAAATCATCGAGGATGCCCGCGTCGGCGGCGATATCGAGGAAGGTGTAACGGTTGCGCATCTCTCGGCAGTGCAGCACGGCCTCCCGGTAGGTATCGGCCGGCAGCCCGAGGTCGGCCGCCGTCATCGGGCCGCCGGCATCCCGTAGAAGTCTCTCCATCTCGGCCACCGGCAGAGCGAAAGCCTCCAGCTCCCGGCGCAGCGTCGGCCAGAGTTCGGAGAGCTTTTCGTTGATCTCGCCGGCGGAAGCTGCATCGAAAATCTTCGGCTGGATTTCGGCGTAGCACTGGGCGGCGATGTCGTCGCCCATACGCCGGGCCATCTCGGAAGGGTCGATCTTCGTGGGGCGGACGACCGGCGGCTTGTCGCTGTCGAGGAAGATGCGCTGCAGCCGCGCCATGGTCAGCGTTGCTACCCCCACCTGCTGGCCGTGCAGCGTGCCCGGATGATTTTCGCCGGCAAAGCAGTCGATATAGTGAGATATCTGATGCTCGCCCATCGAGCCGTGGTTCGACATTCCGGTGAAGGAGACCCCAAAGCCGCAAAGCGTCAGGACGCGATGAAGGTAGCCGTTGGCCTCGATGCGACCTTCGGCAATGCCCGCCGCACGCGCGTTCAACGCCCGCTCGTCGGCACCCTGGAGGATATAGGGTACGCTGGAATAGAGACTGCCCGTCAGCCGGTGGGACATCCACCAGTCGATTTGCGCGACAGAGCGCACGAGGCAATCGGCGAAACCGGCCGCCGAGAGATAGCGAGGCGCCGCGGCAGTGACCGCGAGATCGACGAAAAAGCCGGCCGGCGCATGCGAGGGAAGCGAGACCTTCAGGCCGTTTTCCAAGGTGATGGAGGCAGTCGTGGAAGTATAGCCGTTCATCGAGGCGGCCGTCGCGAACACGGCGTATCGGCGATTGGTGCGCCCGGTGACGAATTTGCAGAGGTCGTTGATCGTGCCGGAACCCACCGCGATTACGGCATCCGCCCCTGAAAGCCTTTCGGTCAACGCGCTCACGGCACCCATATCCGCATGCGGATGGTCAAGAATGACCGCATCGACCGGACCGAGGCTCTTCAGCGCGGATGCGACGCGCCCGCCCATCGCATCCCAGGTGGCTGCGTCGGATACCACCGCATAGCGTTCGCCCAAGCCGAGGCTGGCGACGAGATCGGCCTCGGCTCCGTCCAGCGATTCCGCAATGGCGATCTTCTCGTAGGGAACGCTAGCCGGCCTACCCGTTTCGGGGTTGATCCAATTCCCGGCAAGAATGTCGTCGATGAGGACCGCCCAGCCTCCTTCGGGCGCACATGCGGCGGTGTTCTGCTGGCTTGCCGTTTCCATACCTTCGTTCCGCGCTCTCAATCTCGTAGCATGTGACAACATGAATTGGCATATGTCAATACACATGCCAGAGATGATTGACAAATGCCACCAGGCTCTGCCAGATAGCGCCATGGCAAGGGAAAAGACTTCCGGCAGGACCGGCGAGGAAACCACGGCGGGGATACCCACCGAGTTCGATGATGCGGTGATGTGGGCCGCCTGGCTCTACTATGCCGACCAGATGACGCAGAGCGAGATCGCCAAGCAGCTCAACGTATCGCGAGCCACCATCGTCAATTACCTGCAGGAGGCACGCGAGCGCGGCATCGTCTCCGTGAACATCAACCCCAAGGCCGGCGGCCGCACCAGCGTCGCCCGCGCGCTGATGGAGAAGTTCGGCCTTCAAGGCGCCTTCGTCATCCCGAACGGTGACGAGGAGAGCCTGTCGCAGCGGCTCGGCGAAGCCGGCGCGCGCGTGTTGGCCGACCAGATCGAGGACGGCGATACGATCGGCGTCGCCTGGGGGCGCACCGTACTCGCCGTCGCAGACCGCATTTCCCTGACGCGCCCTGTCGGAAATCTTACCGTGGTGCAGGTCTCCGGCAGTTCGACCGGCGAGCCCAACTTCTCGCCCGAACTCTGCACCTCCCTGCTTTCGAACCGCATCCACGCCCGCTGCGTCAACCTTTTGGCGCCTGCCGTTCTGTCGACGCGCGAGCTGAAGGCGGCGTTGCTCAACGAGCCGGTGCTGAGGAAGCAGATGGATCTGGTGCATTCGACCAACCGCATTCTCTTCGGCGTCGGCGACATCGGCCCGAAGAGCACGGTGCGGGCCTCCGGCATCGCAAGCCGGGAGGAGATAGACGACTATGTCGCGCGCGGTGCCACGGCCGTGATTATCGGTCGCTTCATCGATGCGCATGGTGCCGCGATCGGCGGAGACCACGATGAAAGGATGGTCGGCATTTCGCTCGACGAGCTGAAGCAGGTGGCGAGCCGCATTTGCGTGGCCGGAGGCGCGGTCAAGATCGCCGCGATCACCGCCACGCTCGAAGCCGGCTACGCCACCCATTTCGTAACCGACATCGCCACGGGAGAGGCGTTGCTGGCGAAGTGATCAGGGCGACCCCGGTCGTCCGGTGCGGCTGATCTCGGCCGGGAGGAAGGGCCAATGCGTGTGGTGCGGTCTAAGGAGGACCGCATGGTGTTGAGCCGTGGAGGAGGTGCGCATGCAGCTGGACGAACGCTATGTCATCGGCTTGGATTCATCGACCCAGTCCGTCAAGGCCATCGCCTGGACAGCGGACGGCACACCCCGTGCCGAGGGCCGCGCGCCGCACCGCATCTCGACGCCGCATCCGCTCAAGGCGGAGCAAGATGCCGAGGACTGGTGGTCGGCCGCCTGCCAGGCGCTGTCATCACTCATGCGCCAGATCGATCCGGCCCGGGTCGACGGTATCGCGATTTCGAACCAGCGCGAAACGATGGTCCTGCTCGGCCGGGACCGAAAGCCGCTCAGCCCGGCAACCCTCTGGCTCGACCGCCGCGCGCAGGACGTGGTTCAGCTGCTCGCGGACGAATTCGGCGCCGAGCGGCTGCATGCGACCTCGGGCAAGCCGGTCGACACCATTCCCTGCGTGTATCGCCTTTTCTATTATCGGCAGTATGAGCCGGAAATGCTGGACCGCGCGGCGCAGATCCTGAGCGTACATGATTACCTGACTCAGAAGCTGACTGGCGAGGCCGCTGCAAGCTGGACCAGCGGCGATCCCTTCGGGCTCCTCGATATCGAGACGAAGCAATGGTCCCGCGCGATTCTCGACCACCTCGGCATTCCGCTCGCCAAGCTGCCGCCGCTTTACCGGCCCGGTACGCTGATCGGCGAGGTAACCGCGGATGCCGCGGCGGCGACGGGCCTCGCCGCGGGGGTGCCGGTCTATGCCGGCGGCGGCGACGGCCATTGCGCCGGCCTGGGAGTCAATGTGATCAAACCGGGCGTCGTCTATCTCAATCTCGGCACGGCCGTCGTCGGCGGTTGCTGGACCCCGACGCGCAAGCTCAGCCGGTACTGGCGCACCCTGGTTTCGCCGAGCGGCGAAGGCTATCTGCTCGAAAGCTGCCAGCGCGCAGGCGCCTATTTCGTCAACTGGCTGCTGGACACCTTCGCCGGAGGACGATCGGATCCCTCAATTTTTGAGAGGCTCGAAGCGGACGCGGCCAGCCTGAGTGTCGGCTCCGGTGGCGTCACCGTCTGCTCCTACCTCATGGGCTGCATGGACCCGCACTGGGACGCGGATGCCCGCGCAGCCTTCACCGGCATGGGTCCTGAGACGGGCATGGGCCATCTCTACCGTGCCTCGATGGAAGCCATTACCCTGGAATTCGTCCGGTCCCTGCGCGAGATGAGATCGATGGGCGTATTGGCCGACCGGATCTTCGTCATCGGCGGCGGCGCCGGCAGCCCGCTTTGGCGGCAGATGATCGCGGATGCCAGCGGACTGCCTGTCATTCGCAGCCTTTCCGACGAGGCCTCCGCACTCGGCGCCGGGATGTCCGCTGCCGTCGGCGCCGGCTGGTACGGGCATTTCAGCGAGGCCGCCGACGCCATGTCGCGCCTCGCCGAACAGGTCGAACCGCGCCCAGCCACCGCCGAAGCATGGGCGGCACTGTCCCGCCGGCAGGCAAACCTCTACCACGCGATCCGCCACCTCGACCATGCCGATAACGGCGCCTGACCCATTTTGTGTTGACGACAGTTGGTCGTGAGGCATCGCAGAAACGCGCGGACCTTTCCGACACGCTTGAATTATCCCTGCGAATCGCCACCTGATCACTCGGGCGCGACTCCAAACGCTGGAGTTGCAGAAGGAAGGGGCTGTCATGGGCGGTATGGATATCGCAGTCGTCGCATTCGTCGTTGTCGTGATCCTCGTGCTCTTTGCCGGGATCAAGACGGTGCCGCAGGGCTACCGCTATACGGTCGAGCGTTTCGGCCGTTACACGAGGACGATGGAACCGGGGCTTAATCTCATCGTCCCCTTCATCGATCGCATCGGTTCCAAGCTGAGCGTGATGGAGCAGGTGCTCGACGTTCCGACGCAGGAGGTCATCACCAAGGACAATGCGAGCGTGTCGGCGGATGCGGTCGCCTTCTATCAGGTCCTGAACGCCGCACAGGCGGCCTATCAGGTCGCCAATCTGGAAAACGCGCTCCTCAACCTGACGATGACCAACATCCGCTCCGTCATGGGCTCGATGGATCTGGACGAACTCCTGTCGAACCGCGACACGATCAACGATCGATTGCTCCACGTCGTGGACGAGGCCGCCAATCCCTGGGGCATCAAGATCACCCGCATCGAGATCAAGGACATCGCGCCGCCGAAAGACCTGGTCGACGCCATGGCCCGGCAGATGAAGGCGGAACGCGAGAAGCGCGCACAGGTGCTCGAAGCGGAGGGCTCCAGAAATGCGCAGATCCTGCGTGCCGAAGGCGCGAAGCAATCGGCGATCCTCCAGGCCGAAGGACAGCGCGAGGCCGCCTACCGCGAGGCGGAGGCGCGCGAGCGACTGGCCGAGGCGGAGGCCAAGGCGACCCGGATGGTCTCCGAGGCGATCGCAGCCGGCGACGTTCAGGCGATCAACTATTTCGTCGCGCAGAAATATACCGAGGCCCTTGCCGCGATCGGAACGGCGAGCAACCAGAAGATCGTCCTGATGCCGATGGAAGCCTCGTCGCTCATCGGCTCGCTCGGCGGCATAGGCGCGATCGCGAAGGAGGTCTTCGGTGGAGACACCGCGTCCTCCCCGCGCCAGCGCCAGTCCACGCCCCGAACCGGTCCTTCCGTTCCCTCGGAAACGCCCTGAGGATCGCCCATGATCACGCGCATCATCCTCGAACTCGGCCCCTGGAGCTGGTGGGTCCTAGGCCTCCTGCTGCTGGCGGCGGAGCTGATCCTGCCCGGCGTCTTCCTCGTGTGGATCGCGCTTGCCGCGCTCGTCACCGGGGCCCTCTCGCTCTTCTTCTGGGAGGCGCCGTTCTGGAGTTGGCAGGTGCAGTTCGTCGCCTTCGCTTTGCTCTCGGTCGCTTCCGTCCTTATCGGGCGGCGCTTCGTCTCCTCTTCCGCCGAGAGCGACGAGCCTCTGCTCAACAGGCGCGGCGAAAGCCTCGTCGGACGGACGGCAGTGCTCGAGCAGCCGATCAAGGAGGGCCGCGGGCGCGTGCGGCTCGACGATACGACATGGTCCGTCGAGGGCCCCGACCTTCCGGTCGGCACACGCGTGCGCATCGTCGCGAGCAGCGGCCGCCACCTGACGGTCGAGCAGATCTGAACACATCCGCGTTCGGAAACTGCGGTAGAGAAACGATTGGTTAACCACGCGCCTTTACGATTGCGAAACGATTGCAATCAAATTGCGGACAGACGGCGCATGGTGCCCAATATCTCACGCTCGATGATGGCGGGCGCCTTGCGTGTGAAGCCGCCGGCATGGCTGCTGGCGGGCTGCGCTTTCCTCGCCTATGCGCCAGCGAGCGCGCAAAGCCTCGGCGATCCATCCCCGGCGGGCGTCTCCGTCGCCGCCTCAGCAGACCAGCCGCTTCCGGTCTTAATCGACCCGCAGGAGACCGGCGCCCTTGCCGGCACCGACCTTTCGCCTGCCCTGGACGAGGACTTCAACCGCCTGAACCGGCGCGAGGAGACGATCGACGGGCTGCGCAGGCGCATCGATCCCGATGACGGTCAGGCGCCCGGCATTCGCATCGGCACCTTCGTTCTGAAGCCGGCGCTCAGCGAGACCTTCAACCACGAACGGCAGAAGAACGGCGGCAGCAGTCAGAGCCGGAGCTTCATGGAGACCGGGCTCAAGGGTTCGCTCACCTCCGACTGGTCCCGCCATCAGCTCAGCGTGACCGGCGAAGGCGTGATCCAGGACAACATATCCGGTGAGGGCCAGGAGGAGCCGCGCGCCGACATCGACGCGGAACTGCGCCTCGACCTCGGCGCGGAGACCATTGCAAGGCTGAGGACAGGCTACAGTTTCGAACGCGAAGATGCGAACGACCCGAATGCCATCGCCAATGCAGACAGCCAATCCGGCGTCCATAGCTATCGCCTGGGCGCCGCGGTCGAGCGCGACCTCGGTCTCATTCGCGGCTCGCTCGGCGTGGATTTCGAGCGCCGCACCTATGGCGATGTCGAGCTCGACAATGGGACGACGCTCTCGCAGGAGGATCGCGACCGCAATCTCGGCACCCTCACGGGGCGGATCGGCTACGAGCTTTCGCCGGCGCTCGTCCCCTTCCTCGAGGCCTCCGTCGGCAAATCGATCTATGATCTGCGTCGGGATACGTTCGGCTTCGAGCGCTCCTATGAGAGCTATGCCGGCCGCGCCGGCACGGAGGTCGATCTCGGCGAAAAGCTCAACGGTGAACTGGCGCTCGGTTACGAGACCTTCCGCTTCGACGACGAACGGCTCGGCGACCTCAACGGATTCTCGCTCGACGGCCGCGTCAACTGGTCACCGCACCGCGGCACCGACGTCCTTTTCGGCGTGCTGACCTATGTCGATCCCTCGACCACTCCGGGCGAGGCGGGATCGATCAATTACGAGCTGACGAACGTGGTCACGCATCAGTTGCGTTCGACCCTCGTCGGCCGGCTTTCGAACAGTCTCACCCTTCGCGATTTTCCTTCGGATGCCACCGCCTCCGACGAGACGACCTGGCGAACCGGCGCCGGGCTCACCTGGGACATGAGCCGCTATCTCGCGCTCACCGGAGACGTGAGCTACGAGCGCACGGAGAGGGACGAGGGTAGCTCGACCGATACCACGCGGGTTGGCCTCGGCCTGACGCTCCGGCGCTGATCGGGAGGGCCGCGTTGCGCGGCCTCCCCGGCTTACCGCGAGCTTACTTCAGACCCTGCAGGAGCGTCTTGAGCGGTCCTTCCACGATGGGGCGGATATCGCCGCGCTCGAGAGCGAAGGCGACGTTCGCCAGGATGAAGCCGTCCTTGGCGCCGCAATCATACGTATCGCCGCGGAAGCGATAGGCGGCGAAGGCCTGGGCTTCGGCGAGCTTCACCATGCCGTCTGTCAGTTGGATCTCGTTGCCGGCGCCGCGTTCCTGCTTTTCCAGGATCGGGAAAATCTCCGGCTGCAGGATGTAGCGGCCATTGATGAAGAAGTTCGACGGTGCCGTCCCCTTGGCCGGTTTCTCGACCATCTTGGTGATCCGGAAACCGTCGCCGACCGTCTCGCCCACGCCGACGATCCCGTATTTATGCGCCTGGTCGGGCGCGCATTCCTCGACCGCGACGACGTTGCCGCCGGACTCTTCGTAGAGCTCGACCATGCCCTTGAGGCAGCCCTTCTCGCCCTTCATGATCATGTCGGGCAGGAGCAGCGCGAAGGGCTCGTTGCCGACGAGATCGCGGGCGCACCAGACGGCATGGCCGAGGCCCAGCGGTGCCTGCTGACGGGTGAAGCTCGTGGTACCGGCCTTCGGCAGCATGGCTTCGAGGAGCTCGATCTCCGCCTTCTTGTTGCGCTCGCGCAGCGTCTGGTCCAATTCGACCTGGATGTCGAAATAGTCCTCGATGACCGCCTTGCTGCGGCCGGTCACGAAAATCAGATGCTCGATGCCGGCTTCGAGCGCCTCATCGACGACATATTGGATGACCGGCTTGTCCACCACCGTCAGCATCTCCTTCGGAACCGCCTTGGTCGCGGGAAGGAAACGGGTCCCGAGACCTGCAACGGGGAAAACGGCTTTGCGGACTTTGCGCTTGTCGGTCATTGGCACCTCCTTGCAGTGCATCTCAGTCTAGCCTGAAACAGGAAAATTGAATTGGATTTAGTCGCCGACTGCCAATTTTTTGCGAAGGAAGACGACTCGGTATTTTCATGGTAAAGACTTTGTTGACTTCGTTTCTGTAGGCTTCTCCCTCGACCGATACGGCTTCCGCCGTCCGGTCCCTAGAAGAACCGCATACTGCCCTTTCCAGTGGCCTGGTGCGGGCAAATTGCGAACCTCGGAGTAGTCGGTTCGGCATGAACGCCGGCTGAACGCTCCACCGAGAAACGGAACCGACAGCAGATGATGAAAAACCGCAGGACGTTCTTCCGACATATCGCCGCCGCTCTCGTTGTTGCCGCCGCTTTTGGGTCGTCGCCCGCGCGTGCGGATCAGGGTTTTCAAAACTGGATCAATAACTTCTATGCAACGGCTGCCAAGAGCGGCATCAGCCAGGCGACCTATCGCAAGGCCTTCGCCGGCGTGAAGACGCCTGATCCGGCCGTGCTGGAGAAGGCCGCTTATCAGCCCGAATTCAAGCACAAGATCTGGGAGTATGTCGACGCGCGTGTCAATCCGTATACCAAGCGGATAGGACAGGAAATGGCGGCGAAGCATGCCCGCACGCTCAATGCCCTCGAACGGCACTACGGCGTCGACAAATCCATCCTGCTCGCCATCTGGTCGATGGAATCGAACTACGGCGCGATTCTCCAGAAAGACGACCGGCTGCATTACGTGCCGCGGGCGCTGGCGACCCTTGCCTATGCCGATTCAAGGCGGTCCAAATTTGCGAAGACCCAGCTCATCGCGGCACTGAAGATCCTGCAGAGCGGCGACATCACCCCGCGGGAGCTGACGGGTTCCTGGGCGGGCGCCATGGGACACACCCAGTTCATTCCGACGAGCTATCTGCTCTATGCGGTCGATGCCGACGGCAACGGCCATCGGGACATCTGGAACTCGGTGCCGGATGCGCTTGCAACGGCTGCCAATCTCTTGCGGAAGAACGGCTGGCGCCCCGGCGAAACATGGGGTTACGAGGTCGTCCCGCCGGCCAATGCGGCGAAATATTCGGGCCAGACCAAGACGCTCGGCCAGTGGGCGGCCCTCGGCTTCGCCCGCCCGGGCGGCAAGGGCTTCAGCAATCCGAAGATGCGGGCCGAACTGAAGCTGCCCGGCGGCGGCAGCGGCCCCGGATTCTTGATGACGAAGAACTTCTTCGTCATCAAGCGCTATAACGCCTCCGATTCCTACGCGCTCGGGGTCGGGCTTCTTGCGGATCAGATCGCAGGATATGCCGGCATGCAGCAACGCTGGCCGCGTCCGGACGGTTCGCTCGACATCAGCGAAAAATTCGAGCTGCAGAACCGGTTGAAGGAACTCGGCTATTACGACGGCGAAGTCGACGGCAACTTCGGCTCGGGCTCGAAAGCAGCAATCCAGGCCTTCCAGACCCAGAACGGCCTGGCGCCGGACGGGGAGCCGACACAGCGTCTGTTGCGCGCCCTGCGCAGGTGAAACGCACCCGCAGCTTTCTCTCATCACGGCGATTCCCGATCAAACGGTGCCAATCGCCGTGATCTGGCGTATGGTTGCGGGAATGTCTGCCATTCGACGGTGAAATGATCATGCTGACGATCCGATACCGCGGGAAGGGACTGTTTTCGCGTTTGCTTCGGCTGGCTCCCGTCTTGCTCGGCGCTGCGGCGATGGTCGCCGCCGGTTTCTTTGCGACTGTGGCCGAGGCGCAGGAGCGGGTGCCACGACGCAACGTGCTGCAAAGGCTCTTCGGCGTCTTCACGCCGCAAAGGCGCGTCTATTACGAGGATCAGTACGATCTTCGGCGCCAGCCGCGGCCGCAGCGCATCCAGAAGCGCCGAGCGCAACCATCGGAGCCACGGCAGTCGCGCCCGAGCCGGGCCAAGCCGCGGCCCGCCGCGGCGCCGCCGCCCGCGCCGGTCGTCGTGGAGAAATCTCCGGACGCCAAGAAGGTCCTGGTGGTCGGAGACTTCGTTGCCGGCAGCCTTGGCGACGGTTTGAAGGTCGCGTTCGAAACCACGCCCGGCATCGTAATCGAGACGCGCGCCAACGGCTCCTCGGGTATCGTCCGCGACGACTATTTCGACTGGCCCAAGGCGCTGCCGGACGCTATCGCGGAACTCAGGCCCGCCGTCATCGTCGTGAGCCTCGGCGCCAATGATCGCCAGATGATGCGGATCGGCGACGTGCAGGAGAAGTTCCGGACCGACGCCTGGACGGAAGAATACCGCAAGCGCGTCAACGCACTGGCGACGCTTGCGCGCAAGGACAATCTTCCGGTCCTCTGGGTCGGAATGCCGCCCTTCCAATCGACGTCCATGACCGCCGACATGGTGACATTCAACGGAATCTACCGCGAAGAGGTGGAGAAGGTCGGCGGCCAGTTCATCGACATCTGGGACGGCTTCGTCGATGAAGGGGGAAAGTTCGTCCTGACCGGCTCCGACATTAACGGGCAGCAGGTCCGCCTCAGGGGTTCTGACGGCATCAACCTGACGAAGGCCGGAAAGCGCAAACTGGCCTTCTATGTCGAAAAGGACATTCGCAAGCTATTGGGCGAAGCGGCAGCGACCACGGACGTTCCCGGTGCGGAAGGCCTGAAGGACCTGGTCGTCAGCAAGCCGCTTGCCAACGAAGATATCATCAAGACGCAGCCGATCAGCCTCATCGATCCCGAACTCGATGGAGCGACCGCCCTTCTCGGCGGCGACACGCCCCTCAAGAGCACGGGCAAGAGCCCGCGCGACCGGCTCATCGAAAAGGGCGAGGTGGTCGTCGCCCCGGCCGGACGTATCGACGATTTCCGGCTGACGAAGCAGGGGCCGCCGGGCAGTTCTACCCGTTGATGCGGAAATGCGGCTCTCCGGAGGAACACCGCCTTCGCCCCTCATCCGCCTGCCGAGCCCGGCGAGGACTGGCCCTACCGCGGCAGCACCGTCGAGCCCATCAGCGCCTCGTCGATCGCGCGCGCCGCCTGCCGGCCCTCGCGGATAGCCCATACGACGAGCGACTGGCCGCGGCGAATGTCGCCCGCCGCCCACAATTTGTCGACCGAAGTCCTGTAGTCGCGCTCGTTGGCGACGACATTGGTCGAACCGCGGCGGTCGGTGTTGACCGTCAGCTTGTCGCCGAGATCCTTGAGGACGCTGTCGGCGAAGGGCCCGCGGAAACCGATGGCGATGAAGGCCAGATCGGCCTTGATGATGAACTCGGTACCGGCGATCGGCTTGCGGCGCTCGTCGACCTGACAGCATTTGACGCCGGTGAGATTGCCGTCCTCGTCGCCGACAAACTCGAGCGTCGCGACCTGGAACTCGCGAACCGCACCCTCGGCCTGGCTCGAGGAGGTGCGCATCTTCGTCGCCCAGAAGGGCCAGACCGCAAGCTTGTCTTCCTTCTCGGGCGGTTGCGGACGAATATCGAGCTGCGTCACCTTGACGGCGCCCTGGCGGAAGGCGGTACCGACACAGTCGGATGCCGTGTCGCCGCCGCCGACGACGACGACATGCTTGCCGCCGGCGAGGATCGGCTCGGACGGCCAGCCCACGCTGTCGATGTTCTCGCGGCCGACGCGACGGTTCTGCTGTACCAGATAAGGCATGGCGTCGTGCACGCCGACGAACTCCACGCCGGGGATGCCGGCGTCGCGCGGCGTCTCGGAGCCGCCGCAATAGAGCACGGCGTCGTTTTCATCGGCGAGCTTTTGCACCGCGATATCGACACCGACATTGACGCCGCAATGGAAGGTCACGCCCTCGCCCCGCATCTGCTCGACACGACGGTCGATGAAGTTCTTCTCCATCTTGAAATCGGGAATGCCGTAGCGCAGCAGCCCGCCGGGCTTGGACTCGCGTTCGTAGACATGCACCTCGTGGCCGGCGCGCGCCAGTTGCTGGGCAGCCGCCATGCCGGCCGGCCCGGAGCCGATGACCGCAACCTTCTTGCCGGTCTTGGTCACGGCCGGCTGCGGCACGATATAGCCCATCTCATAGGCCTTGTCGGCAATCGCCTGCTCGACCGTCTTGATCGCCACCGGCACGTCTTCGAGGTTCAGCGTGCAGGCCTCCTCGCAGGGCGCCGGGCAGACGCGGCCGGTGAATTCCGGGAAGTTGTTAGTCGAGTGCAGGTTGCGGATCGCCTCGTCCCAATTGCCGTTATAGACGAGGTCGTTCCAGTCCGGGATCTGGTTGTGCACCGGGCACCCCGTCGGCCCGTGACAATAGGGAATGCCGCAGTCCATGCAGCGAGCGGACTGCTTCTGCACCTCCTGATCGGACATCGGAATGGTGAATTCGCGGAAATGGCGGATGCGGTCGGATGCCGGCTGGTACTTCGCCACCTGCCGGTCGATCTCCAAAAACCCAGTAACCTTGCCCATCTTATGATCCTGACATCTTCAATCTCAACAGGCGCGCTCGAGCGCGCGTGATGGCCCCTGACCCGAGCGGGCCGGGAGCCGTATTCACGAGGGCCGGTTACTCGGCCGCTTCAGCCATCTTCATGCGCTCCATGTCCTCGAGCGCGCGGCGGTACTCTACCGGCATCACCTTGCGGAACTTCGGCCGGTAATCCGCCCAGCGATCGAGGATCTCCTTGGCGCGGACCGAACCCGTATAGTGCAGGTGGTTCGAGATGAGCTGGTAGAGGCGCTCCTCGTCGTGGCGCGTCATGTCGCCCGAGACGTCCACCATACCCTTGTGCATGAGGTCGCCGCCGTGGTGATGCAGCTTCTCCAGCATGTCATCCTCCTCCGGGACCGGCTGGAGTTCGACCATGGCCATGTTGCAGCGCCGGGCGAAGTCGCCCTCCTCGTCGAGCACGTAAGCGACACCGCCCGACATGCCGGCCGCGAAGTTGCGGCCCGTGCCGCCGAGAACGACGACGACACCGCCGGTCATGTATTCGCAGCCGTGATCGCCGACGCCTTCCACGACCGCGATCGCACCGGAATTGCGCACGGCAAAGCGTTCACCGGCGACGCCGTTGAAGTAGCACTCTCCGGAAATCGCGCCGTAAAGCACGGTGTTGCCGACGATGATCGACTGGTGCGGCACGATCCGAGCGTTCTCCGGCGGCCGGACGATGATGCGCCCGCCCGAGAGGCCCTTGCCGACATAGTCGTTGCCGTCTCCCACGAGATCGAAGGTGATGCCGCGGGCGAGGAACGCGCCGAAGGACTGGCCCGCCGTGCCCTTGAGGGTCACGTGGATCGTATCGTCCTTCAGCCCCTTGTGGCCCCAGCGCTTGGCAAGCGCGCCCGAAAGCATGGCGCCGGCCGAACGGTCGACGTTCCTGATCCCGGCTTCGAAGGCGACCGGCACCTTGGTCTCGAGCGCGAGCTTCGCCTTCTCGATCAGCCTGCGGTCGAGAATGTCGTCGATCGGATGGTTCTGGCGCTCCGTCCAATAGGTCGCTTCCTTCGGAGCCTCCACCTTGTGGAAGATCTTCGAGAAGTCGAGGCCCCTCGCCTTCCAGTGCTCGATCATCCGGTCGCGGTCGAGCAGATCCGAGGCTCCGATGATGTCGTCGAGCTTTCTGGCACCAAGCGATGCGAGGATCTCGCGCACTTCCTCCGCAACGAAGAAGAAGTAGTTGACGACATGCTCCGGCGTCCCCTTGAAGCGCTTCCGGAGCACCGGATCCTGGGTGGCGACGCCGACAGGACAGGTGTTCAGGTGACACTTGCGCATCATGATGCAGCCGGCCGCGATCAGCGGCGCGGTCGCGAAGCCGAATTCATCGGCGCCGAGCAGCGCTCCGATGACGACGTCACGGCCGGTCTTCAGGCCGCCATCGACCTGCAGCGCGATGCGGGAGCGCAGACCGTTGAGCACCAGCGTCTGCTGCGTTTCGGCAAGGCCGATCTCCCACGGACTACCCGCATGCTTCAGCGAGGTCAGCGGCGAAGCACCGGTGCCCCCGTCGAAGCCGGCAATGGTGATGTGATCGGCGCGTGCCTTGGCAACGCCGGCCGCAACGGTGCCGACACCCACTTCCGATACCAGCTTGACCGAGACATCGGCTTCCGGGTTGACGTTCTTCAGATCGTAGATCAGCTGCGCCAGATCCTCGATCGAATAGATGTCATGATGCGGCGGCGGCGAGATCAGGCCGACACCCGGGGTCGAATGCCGCGTCTTGGCGACGGTCGCATCTACCTTGTGACCCGGCAGCTGGCCGCCTTCGCCGGGCTTTGCGCCCTGCGCCACCTTGATCTGCAGAACGTCGGCATTGACCAGATATTCGGTGGTGACGCCGAAGCGGCCGGAGGCGATCTGCTTGATCGCCGACCGCTCGGGGTTCGTCGAGCCGTCCGGCAGCGGCAGGTAGCGATCGCTCTCCTCGCCGCCTTCGCCGGTGTTGGACTTGCCGCCGATCCGGTTCATCGCGACAGCGAGCGTGGTATGCGCCTCGCGGCTGATCGAGCCGAATGACATGGCGCCCGTCGAGAAGCGCTTGACGATCTCCGCAGCCGGCTCGACCTCCTCGATCGGGATCGGCTTGCGGCCGGCCGCCTCGGCCCCCTTTATCGTGAAGAGCCCACGGATCGTGTTCATGCGGCTCGCCGACTCGTTCATCGTCGCCGAGAATTCGCGATAGCGGTCCTCGGCGTTGCCGCGCACGGCATGCTGCAGCGAGGCGATGGCGTCCGGTGTCCAGGCATGGCTTTCGCCGCGCATCCGGAAGGCATATTCGCCGCCGATGTCGAGCGTATTGGCAAGCACCGGATCGCTTCCGAAGGCCGCCTTGTGACGCGCCACGGTTTCGGCAGCGATCTCCTCGAGGCCGATGCCTTCGATTGTCGTCGCAGTACCGAAGAAGTACTTGCCGACCAGCGCGGACGAAAGGCCGACGGCGTCGAATATCTGCGCGCCGCAATAGGACTGGTAGGTGGAAATGCCCATTTTGGACATGACCTTGAGGATGCCTTTGCCGACCGCCTTGATGTAGCGGTAGACGACTTCCTTCTCGTCGACTTCCTTCGGAAACTCTCCGCGCTTGTGCATGTCGACGAGCGTGTCGAAGGCGAGATAGGGGTTGATCGCTTCCGCGCCGTAGCCGGCGAGCAGGCAGAAATGATGAATTTCGCGCGGTTCGCCCGACTCGACGACGAGGCCGACCGAGGTGCGCAGACCCTTGCGGATCAGGTGGTGATGGACGGCCGCGGTCGCGAGCAGCGCCGGAATCGCCACGCGATCGGGACCGATCTGCCGGTCGGAAAGCACGATGATGTTGTAGCCGCCCTTGACTGCCGCTTCCGCCCTTTCGCAGAGACGATCGAGCATTTCCAGCATGCCTTCGGCACCGCGCGAAATGTCATAGGTGAAATCGAGCGTCTTCGTGTCGAAGCGGTCTTCGGTGTGGCCGATCGAGCGGATCTTCTCGAGGTCGCCATTGGTCAGGATCGGCTGGCGGACTTCCAGCCGCTTCGCATGCGCCATGCCCTCGTGGTCGAGGATGTTCGGGCGCGGGCCGATGAAGGAGACGAGGCTCATCACCAGTTCCTCGCGGATCGGATCGATCGGCGGGTTGGTGACCTGCGCGAAGTTCTGCTTGAAATAGGTGTAGAGCAGCTTCGGCTTGTCGGACATGGCCGAGATCGGCGTGTCGGTGCCCATGGATCCGATCGCCTCCTGACCGGTCGTCGCCATCGGCGACATCAGGAGCTTCGTGTCCTCATGGGTGTAACCGAAGGCCTGCTGGCGGTCGATCAGCGACACGTCGCGCCGCAGCGCCCGCGGCTCGACCGGCTTCAGTTCTTCGAGGATCAACTGGGTGTTGTCGAGCCATTGGCGATAGGGATGCTTGCCGGCGAGCGACGACTTCACCTCCTCGTCGGAGATGATACGCCCCTCTTCCATGTCGATCAGCAGCATCTTGCCGGGCTGCAGCCGCCATTTCTTGACGATCTTGTCTTCGGCGACCGGCAGCACGCCGGCCTCCGACGCCATGATGACGCGGTCGTCGCTGGTGACGATGTAGCGCGCCGGGCGCAGGCCGTTGCGGTCGAGCGTGGCGCCGATCTGGCGGCCGTCGGTGAAGGCGACCGCCGCCGGTCCGTCCCACGGCTCCATCAGCGCCGCATGATATTCGTAGAAGGCCTTGCGCTCAGGCGACATGAGCTGGTTGCCGGCCCAGGCCTCGGGGATCAGCATCATGACGGCATGCGAGAGCGAATAACCGCCGCGCACGAGGAATTCGAGCGCATTATCGAAACAGGCCGTGTCCGACTGCCCTTCATAGGAGATCGGCCAGAGCTTGGAAATGTCGTCGCCGAAGAGCGGCGAGGAAACGGAAGCCTGCCGTGCGGCCATCCAGTTGACGTTGCCGCGCAGCGTGTTGATCTCGCCGTTATGCGCAACCATCCGATAGGGATGCGCGAGCTTCCAGGACGGGAAGGTGTTGGTCGAGAAGCGCTGGTGCACGAGTGCGACGGCCGACTGGAAGCGCTCGTCGGCGAGGTCCTTGTAATAGGCACCCACCTGGTAGGCGAGGAACATGCCCTTGTAGACGATGGTGGTGGTCGACAGCGACACGATATAGAAGCCGAGATCGCCACCATCGGCTTCCGCATAGATGCGGTTGGAGATCACCTTGCGAAGCGTGAACAGCCGCCGTTCGAATTCATCGCTGCTCGCAGCCTCCCGGCCAGCGCCGATGAACACCTGGACATGGTGCGGCTCGGTCGCGGCGATGTCGGGCGCCTTTGAGAGAGACGAATTATCGACCGGCACGTCGCGGAAGCCGAGCATTATCTGCCCTTCCTCGGCCACGACTTCGCTGATCACCTCCTTGAAATGGGCAATGAGCTTCTCATCGCGCGGCATGAAGAGATAGCCGACGGCATATTCGCCCGCCTTCGGCAGGGTCACGCCCTGCTTCGCCATCTCCTCGCGGAAGAAGCGGTCGGGGATCTGGACCAGAATGCCCGCGCCGTCGCCCATCAGCGGGTCGGCACCGACCGCGCCGCGATGGGTCAGGTTTTCGAGCATGAAGAGGCCGTCGCGCACGATCTGATGCGACTTCTCGCCCTTGAGATGGGCGACGAAGCCGACGCCGCAGGCGTCATGTTCGTTCCGTGGATCGTACAGCCCCTGTTTTCGCGGCAGGCCGGAGGGGAATGCGGGCGTTTTCACAGCCGTCGCAGCGTCTTGTGCGAGGTTGAGCCCAATCTGTCGTGATGGCGAATGATCCGTCATCTTTTCCCTCCTGTTGAACCCGGGAATTCCGGGCATAACGCGGCCCGCACGCAGTTGCCGCATGGTGCTTTTCGCACGGCGGCAAGCCGGGCATTATCGTCGCATGATCCTGATCAGGTCGCAAATGAAGCGCGGCCGCCTCAGGCACCGATGTCCGCGACCATCCTAACGCCAAGGAATAACGACCGGATGAAATCCAGCGAAACCCCCTCGCGCTTCACGCCGGCTGCCGCTTTTCACGGTGCTTCCGGCGATTGTTCCGGCCCCTAGACCGAAATAGGACAGCAAATCTGTCCTATTTCATGCGCTCTATGCCAGAAACCGCCCTCCTTCGCAAGGGCCTCGGCCGCAAATAATGCGAGAGATTTTGCCGAACATTGCCGGAAATTACCCGGGTTTGAAATTTAATTACCCGTATCCCGCACTTTCTTTACTTTGGTTTCAAACTGGTCTCCGGTTGGCACTACAAGGCAGGCACAGTCGAGCGCAGCCGTTTGCTTGCCGACGGGACTCGGCTATGGTCGCGCCGACGCGCCTCTCCGCACGGCGTGGCTCGATGTAGACAGGGTAAACTTCAGATGATCTTCTCCTCCGACAACTGGGCCGGCGCCCATCCGGCAATCGCCGAAAGTCTGGTCACGAATGCGCAGGGCTATGCTTCCGCCTACGGCACGAGCGAGCTCGATCGGAAGGTGGAACAGCGCTTTTCGGAGATTTTCGAGAGGGAGGTCGCGGTATTCTTCGTGGGCACCGGAACCGCCGCAAACTCCCTTGCACTTTCGAGCGCCAATCGGGCGGGCGGAATCGCTTTCTGCCATCGCGAAGCGCATGTGAACGTCGACGAGTGCGGCGCGCCGGAGTTCTTTTCGCACGGCGCGAGGCTGTGCCCGGTCGAGGGCGCCCGCGGCAAGATGGAGCCGGCGAAGCTCGAGGCCGAAATACGGCGGTTTCCGAAGGAGAATGTCCATGGCGGTCAGCCGATGGCGGTGACGGTGACGCAGGCGACCGAGAGCGGCACCGTCTATTCGCTCGACCAGATCGAAACGATCGCCTCGATCGCCCGGTCTCATAAAATACCGCTGCACATGGATGGCGCTCGTTTCGCCAATGCCCTGGTCAGCCTTGGGACGACACCGGCCGAGATGACCTGGAAGCGTGGGGTCGATCTGCTCTCCTTCGGCGGAACGAAGAACGGCTGCTGGTGCGCCGAGGCGCTGGTGCTCTTCGACCTTTCGAAGGCGCAGGAGATGCACTTCCTGCGCAAGCGCTCGGCACAGCTCTTCTCCAAGTCGCGCTTCGTCGCCGCCCAGTTCGACGCCTATTTCGCCGGAGATCTCTGGCTCGATCTCGCGCGCCACGCCAACGCGATGGCGCAGCGCCTCGCCGACGGCATCACCGCTTCGGCCGGGAGCCGGCTCGCCTGGGCGCCCGATGCCAACGAGGTCTTCGTCGTGCTGAAGCGGGAGGCCGCCGGCCGGCTGCAGCGGCAGGGCGCCCTTTTCTACGATTGGGAAGTGCCGCACGATCTCGAAGGCAACCTCGCGGAAGACGAAGGGCTCTATCGCCTGGTCACCAGCTTCGCCACCCGCGCCGAGGACGTCGACCGCTTCGTCGCCGCCTGCTGATGCATGGCAGATGTCGAAGCGCGCCGCATGAAATCGCTTGAATGCGACGCGCATCGCGACCGATGGAGCGGGACGAGGAAAAGTGCGTGCGGTTTTCCGCCCGCATCCCGCGTCTCAACTTCTCGGAAGCGATCACGTCCATGTTTTTGGTCGACCCGATCTGAAAACATCGTGATCTAGTGCTTGCATCCGGCTTCCGGATGGGCTTACACGGCAAGCACCATGCGCCGTTATCTCCCCGACACCTTTACCATCCTCCTGATGCTGACAGTCGCTCTCGCAGCGCTCTTGCCCATCGACGGAGCCGCCGCGGCCTGGTTCGCCATCGCGACGAAGCTTGGCGTGGGCCTCATCTTCTTTCTCCACGGCGCACGGCTTTCGCGCGAGGTCGTCATTGCCGGTTTCCTGCATTGGCGGCTGCACCTGGCGATTCTCTTTTCGACTTTCGCCCTTTTCCCGCTCATCGGCCTCCTGGTCGGTTTCGTCCCGCCATGGATCCTGCCGCCGTCGCTCTATACCGGCATCCTTTTCCTCTGCGTTCTGCCTTCGACGGTACAGTCGTCGATCGCGTTCACGTCGATGGCCGGCGGCAATGTTCCGGCAGCCGTCTGCGCGGCGTCGGCATCCAACATCTTGGGCGTGTTCCTGACGCCGCTTCTCGTCGGCGTCATCTTCTCGGCCGGCGGACATGGCGGCGTATCGCTCGACGCGATCGAACAGATCCTCCTGCAGCTGCTTGCGCCCTTCGTCGCAGGCCAGATCCTGCAGCCCTGGATCGGCGGCTGGATTCGCGCCCGCAAGAAACTGCTCGCACCGGTCGACCGCGGTTCGATCCTGATGGTCGTCTATCTGGCTTTCAGCCAGGCCGTCACCGCCGGCCTCTGGCAGTCCTTCACCCTGACGGACCTCACCGTTTTGACGGTAATCGAGATTGCTCTCCTCGCTCTTATTCTGGCGGCCACCACATTCGGCAGCCGGCTCTTCGGTTTCGACCGCCCGGACGAAATCGCCATCACCTTCTGCGGATCGAAGAAGAGCCTGGCGAGCGGCATTCCGATGGCGAGCGCGATCTTCGCCGGACAGAACATCGGCATGATCGTCCTGCCGGTCATGCTGTTCCATCAGATCCAGTTGATGGCCTGTGCGGTCATTGCCCAGCGCTATGCCGCCAAGGCGGCAGAGCTCGAGGGAACCGCCGTCCCGGCTACGCCCACCTGAAGAGCATGAACGAAACGGCGCGTCGTCTTATCAAGCGTCGGTATCGTGGGATGACAGGAAACGAGAGACCGTTTCCAGGCACAAGTCCTTCTCCTCCACATGCGGCATGTGGCTGGAATGCTCGAACAGCACCCATTCGCAGCCCTTCACGCGATCCACATACGGCTTGACGACGAGCGGCGTGGCCTCGTCGTATTTTCCGGAAATCAAAAGGGTCGGCGCTTCGATCCGCATCAGCCGGTCCTCGATCGTCCAGTCCTTCATCGTGCCTATTACGTGGAACTCGGTCGGGCCGTTCATGTTGCGATAGACCGTATTGTCCTCGTCCATGATCGCAAAGGTGCGCGCGACTTCCGCAGGCCACGGCGTGACGCGGCAGACATGGCGGTCGTAGAAGACGCGCGAGGCGGCGATGTATTCCGGATCGGTAATCGTCCCCGCCTGCTCATGCCTGAGCAGCGTATCCTGAACCGCCTTCGGCAGTTCGCCGCGCAGGCGATTGGCTTCCGCCACCCAGGTATGCATGTTGGCCGGCGAATTGGCGATGACGAGCGCCTTCAGACCCGTGGGCTTCAGAACCGCGTGTTCCGCACCCAGCATGCCGCCCCAGGACTGTCCGAGAAAGGCATAGCGATCCTGGATGCCCAGATGCTTCAGCAGCGCGTCGAGTTCCCTGAGGAACAGGTCAGGTGTCCAGAAATCCGGGCCCTTGTCCGGAAGGCGCGTGGAGTTGCCGTTGCCGAGCTGGTCGTAGTGAATGACCGCGCGTCCGTCGATCGCGCTGATCCCCTTGAAGGAATCGACGTAGTCGTGGGTGCAGCCCGGTCCGCCGTGGGCAACGACCAGCGGCAGCTTGCCGCTGTCGAGCGAACCGGTGATGCGATACCAGGTCTGGTACTCGCGAAAGGGCAGGAAGGCTTCCTTCGACGCGACGGCGGCCACATGCATCTCCATGTCTGACGGACAACGGAGGGAACATAACGCGGGGCTTCAAGCCGTGGCAGCTATCACAAGTTATAGGATGGGCGCTCTTCGAGCAGCCGGTAGTGCGTGGCGCGGACAACCGCCTGGGTACGGTTCTTAGCGCCGAGTTTCTTGGCCGCGGCGTTGAGATGCATGACCACGGTCGGCACAGAACGGTGGATGATGCGCGAAATTTCCTTGGCCGAGTGACCCTCGGCGGAATGGCGGAGGCATTCGCGCTCCCGCTCCGTCAGCCTCGCGGTGCCGGCGTTGAAGGCCTGCGCGTCGAACAGCGAATAGGCCGCCTCGTGAAACACATGGGCAAGCAGGTTGAAATCGGCGATGTACCGCAGCGCATGCCGCTCGAATGCCCGGTTGCCGCCGAAACGCACACCCGTGACCGTCGCATAGTCGCCGCGCGGCATGTGGACCGGCACGGTGACGCCGGTCGACATGTCCCGTTCGCTCAGATAGCGGGCGACGGGCGCCGTATCGTCGCTCATGAAGCGTCTGATCAGCGTGTCCGCATCGGGATCATAGTTCCAAAAGAACGGAGTTGACGTGCGCAGCGCCACCTGCTGCACGGGATCGATGCGGAAATAGCCGCGATCGAACCAGTAGTCGTGCATATCCTCCGAGATGTTGCGAAGTTTCAGCAGCGACGGGACCATGATGGTACCGTCGAGATCGCGGGGCACCGGCGTATAATCGTAGATCAGCGCCTCGAAGCCGATCGCCTTCATCGCCTCGAACACCTGGTCTATACGGCCATCCAGCGTGTCGTGCGCGGTGAACTGGTTCCTGATCGTCCCGAGTTCGTCAAACATCCTTGTCTCCGGTCCCGCTCACTCGCCAACCTATCACTTCTTATAGCTGGGCGCCTGCTGGCCTTTCGGATAAAATTTAGCCGTGCTCAAATATTGAGCAAGCAGTTTCTTTGCCGGGGCGGTCAATGTGGCGTGATATCGAGCCGGAGGCGCGACACGAAATCGAAGTCGATGGCTACAAGGTGGTGGCCTACAGCTTCGGTTCGGGCCCGGAGACCTTGTTCTGCCTGAATGGCGGGCCGGGACTACCCTGTGACTATCTGCGCGAGGCCCATTCGTGCCTCATCGACAAGGGCTATCGCGTCGTCGCCTTCGATCAGCTCGGCACCGGCGCCTCCGACCGCCCGACTGATCCTTCGCTCTGGACGATCGGCCGATATGTCGAGGAAACCGAAACGGTTCGCAAGGCGCTGGGGCTCGGCAAGGTGCACATGCTCGGCCATTCCTGGGGCGGCTGGCTGGCGATCGACTACGCGCTGACATACCCGGAAAACCTGCAGACGCTGATCCTGGAGGATACGGTCGCCGACATGCCGCACCTCGTCACCGAGCTTGAGCGGCTGCGCGCCGCCCTCGGGCCGGAGACCGTCGCCATGATGCAGAAGCACGAGGCGCAGGGCACATACGATCATCCCGAATATTTGGCTGCCATCACCATCCTGAACTATCGCCATGTCTGCCGCCTGCCGGAATGGCCCGCACCGGTACGCCGGTCCCTGGACGACTGGAACATGGGTCCCTACGGCACGATGCAGGGCCCGAACGAGTTTCTCTATATCGGCAATCTCAAGGACTGGAACCGCATTCCCGACCTCCCCGGCATCAAGGTTCCGACGCTGATCACCACGGGAGAACACGACGAGCTCACGCCGGCCTGCGCGTTGAAGATGAAGCTCGCCATCCCGGATGCCGAGCTCAGGGTTTTTGCCAATGCAAGCCACATGCCGTTTTACGAGAACCCGGCGGACTATTATCCTGCGCTGATCGATTTCCTGTCGCGGCACAGGCCGAATTGATGCAAAACATGGCGAGAGACATCCGAACGAGACGGAGGCGCGCGCATCGCCATGCATCGCTATAGGTTCGTTCTCACTCGACCGTTGCAGTTCCTGCCGGTCATCTTCGGGATCAGCATCATAACCTTCATTCTGGTGCGGCTCATCCCCGGCGATCCGGCGCGCAATCTGCTCGGAGCCCGCGCCACCCCTTCGGCCATCGCCAAGATCCGCGCCCAGTACGGCCTCGACGAGCCTATGTGGCAGCAATATTTCTACTTTTTGAAGAATCTCGCCGATGGCGAGATGGGCAAGTCGATCCTCTACAAGATCGATGTCCTGAAGCTTATCGCCACCCGTATCGAGCCTACCGTCGCGCTCGTGCTGTCGAGCGTCGTTCTGGCGGTTCTCATCGCCGTGCCCATGGCGGCGCTTGCAGCGCGTAACTCCGGCAGGGCGCCGGACCATATCGTCCGGATTGTTTCCACTTTCGGCATCGGCTTTCCGCCGTTCTGGCTCGGCCTGATGCTGATGATCCTTTTCAGCGTCAAGCTGGATCTGCTGCCGGTGTCCGGCTACGGGGCGACCTTCGGTGACAAGCTCGCCCATCTGATCCTGCCGAGCCTGACGGTCGCTCTTTCCCTGTCGACGGTGCTGGTTCGCAGCCTGCGCGCGGCAATGATCGAGTCCCTGAAGTCAGACGTGGCGACAGCCGCCCGCGCGCGCGGCATGCCTGAGCGCATCGTCTTCTGGCGGCATGTCGTTCCGAATTCGCTGGTGCCGACCATCAACCTTCTGGCGGTCAACATCGGCTGGCTGATCGGCGGCACGGTCGTGGTCGAAAGCGTCTTTGCCCTGCCGGGCATGGGACAATTGCTGGTACGCGCCATCTTCTCGCGCGATTACATGGTCGTGCAGGGTGTCGCCATGGTGTTTGCCTGCGCCACTGTGCTCGTCAATTTCGTCGCCGACATCGTCACCGTCGCCGTCGATCCGCGGGTGAAACTATGAGCGCCGGTACGGTGCCCTCGTCGCCGGCCGGCTGGCGGTTGCTCTTCGGCCGGCGGCTGGCCCTCGTCATTGGCGCGGGAATCCTGTTGTTTTTCCTCCTGCTGGCGATCGGCGCACCCGTCCTCGCCCCCTATGACCCGATCCTGCAGAACGGCGCAGCCCGCTTGCAGCCGCCGTCGCTTCTGCATCCGTTCGGAACCGACAATTTCGGCCGCGACCTCCTTTCACGCGTCATCTGGGGCACACGCATCGACCTGCAGATCGCCTTGATCGGCGTCGCCTTCCCCTTCGTCATAGGAACGATCGTCGGCACCGTCGCCGGCTTCTTCGGCGGCATTGTCGACGCGCTGTTCATGCGCCTCGTCGACATTATCCTCGCCTTTCCATTCCTCGTATTGATGCTGTCGATAATCGCCATTCTGGGTCCGGGCCTCGGCAGCTTCTATATCGCCATGGCGCTTGTCGGATGGGTTTCCTATGCCCGATTGATCCGGGCACAGATTCTCGTTCTGAAGAACAGCGACTATGCGGTGGCCGCCGTCAGCCTTGGTTTCGGCCGCTTCCGCATCATGTTCCGGCACTTGCTGCCCAATGCCATTGCCGGCTCGATCGTCTTTGCCATGTCGGATGCCGTCCTGGTGCTGCTGAGCGGGGCGGCCGTCAGCTATCTCGGTCTCGGCGTCCAGCCGCCCGTCGCAGAATGGGGCATCATGGTCGCGGAGGGCCAGAGCTTCATCACCACGGCCTGGTGGATCACGCTGTTTCCCGGCCTTTCCATCGTCTGCCTTGCCTTCGGCTTCAGCATGCTGGGCGACGCGCTCGGAGAATTGCTCGGAGTGCACGAATGAGCGTCTCGGTCCTGTCTGTCCGCGACCTGACCGTGAAGGCGCATCTCCAGGAAGAGACGCGCACGCTGCTGGATGGCGTTTCGCTCGACCTGGCCAAGGGCGAGATCCTCGGCCTCGTCGGCGAAAGCGGATCGGGCAAGAGCCTGCTCTGCCGCGCGCTGGTTCGCCTCCTGCCATCATCCTTGCTCAAGATCGAAGGCGGTGCGGTTCTCCTCGGAGAGCGCGACCTCACTGCCATCACCGACGCCGAGATGCTGGAGGTACGCGGCGCCGAGATCGGCATGATCTTCCAGAACCCGACCAGCCACCTCGACCCGGTCATGCGCATCGGCGACCAGATCGCCGAGGGCATCCGCTACCATCAGGGCCTGAGCCGCCGCGATGCGCGGGCGGCAGCGGTCGAGATACTGGGGCAGGTCGGTTTCCCTGACCCCGCCCGCCAGTACGACAGCTACCCGCACGAGCTTTCCGGCGGCATGCGTCAGCGGGCCATGATCGGGGTGGCCCTGTCCTGCAATCCGCAAATCCTCATAGCCGACGAACCGACCACCGCGCTCGACGTCACGATCCAGGCGCAGATCCTGAAACTCCTGATGGACATCCGCGACAGACGCGGCCTGTCGATCATTCTCATCACCCATGATCTCGGCATCGTGGCGCAGACCTGCGACCGCATTGCCGTGCTGCGCGGCGGAAAGCTGCTGGAACAGGGTCCTAAACGGACGATCCTGTCCGCACCGCAGGACCCGTACACGGTTCGCCTCATCCACAGCCATCCATCCATGCCTGATGCGGCGCTCCCCGCCATCAGTCTCCCAACGACCTTGCATGGAACGACAAGGCCGCTTCTGGAGATCGATGACCTGCATGTGCGCTTCCCGTCGGGCGGCAGCCTTTTCAGGGGTAAGAACGCCAGGACCGTCAGCGCCGTTTCGGGAATCAACCTGCAGATCATGCCCGGCGAAACGGTCGGTATCGTCGGCGAATCCGGCAGCGGCAAGAGTACGCTTGCCCGCGCCATGCTTGGCCTGACGCCGATTTCCGCCGGTCGCGTCAGCTTCGACGGTATCGATCTTTCTCAGCAGAGGGGTGCGGGTCTCGCCAGGCTGCGACACGAGTCTGCCATGGTCTTTCAGGATCCGTTCAATGCACTGAACCCGCGCCTGACCATCGGCCAGACTCTTGCTGAAGTTCTGAGAGTGCAGAAAAAGATCGGCGGAGCCGACATTCCGGCACGCATCGGCGAGCTGCTGGACCTTGTCGGCCTCGAGCGCGAATTCGCCCACCGCAAGCCGCGCAGCATGAGCGGCGGCCAGTGCCAGAGGGCGGGCATCGCCCGTGCGCTTGCCGTCGATCCGAAGCTGATCATCGCCGATGAATGCGTCGCAGCACTCGATGTCACGATCCAGGCGCAGATCGTCGACCTCTTCCGCAAGCTCGCCCGCGACCTTGACCTCACGCTGATCTTCATCGCCCACGACCTCGCGATCGTGCGCAATCTGTGCGAACGCACCGTGGTGATGCATCGCGGAGAGATCGTCGAGGAGGGCCGCTCCGAGGACGTCTTCTCCCGGCCGAAACATCCCTACACCGCCGCATTGATCGCCGCGATCCCCGACATCGATCCCGACAGGTCGTTGCTCGGCCCTACCGATGCGGCGCCAGTGGAACCGATCCTGTCCGTCAAACGCCTGCCACAATAACGAAGGGAACAAACAATGATCAAAAGGTGGAACAATATCGGCCGGGCCGCTTTCGCAGCCGCCCTTATGCTCAGTGCCGGTTATGCGGAGGCCGCCGGTATCCTCTCCATCGGCCGCCGCGAAGATTCGACGACTTTCGATCCGATCAAGTCGGCCCAGAACGTCGACAACTGGGTGTTCTCCAACGTCTTCGACGTGCTTGTCCGGGTGGACAAGACCGGCACCAAGCTGGAGCCCGGCCTCGCCGAAAGCTGGACCCTTTCCGACGACGGCCTGACCTACACGTTCAAGATCCGCGACGCGAAGTTCTCGGACGGCTCGCCGATTACGGCCGAGGATGCCGCCTTCAGCTTGCTGCGCATACGCGACCACGAAGGCTCTCTGTGGAGCGACAGCTACAAGATCGTCGAAACCGCCGAGGCGGCCGATCCGAAGACACTGGTCGTCAAGCTGAAGACCCCCTCCGCACCCTTCCTGTCGACGCTTGCCCTTCCGAACGTCTCGGTGCTTTCCAAGAAAGCCGTCGAGGCTGGCGAGGACGCTTTCGCCGAACTGCCAACGGCATCGTCCGGCGCGTTCACCGTCAAGGAATGGCGGCGCGGCGACCGGGTCATCCTCGAAAAGAATCCGAACTTCTGGCAGGCGGATCGTGTGAAACTAGACGGCGTCGAATGGATTTCCGTTCCGGACGACAACACGCGCATGCTGAACGTCCAGGCCGGCCAGCTCGACACGGCGATCTTCGTTCCGTTCTCGCGCGTCGAGGAATTGAAGAAGGACCCGAACCTCACGGTCCACATCGATACCTCGACCCGCGAAGACCATCTGCTCATCAACCATGAGCACGGCATGCTTGCCAAAAAGGAAGTGCGCCAGGCCCTGGATATGGCGATCGACAAGAAGGCGATCGTCGACACGGTCACGTTCGGCCTCGGCACGGTCGCAAATTCCTACATCCCAAAGGGCTCGCTCTATCACTACGACGCCAACTACCAGTATCCTTACGATCCGGAGAAGGCCAAAGTGATGCTGGCCGAGGCGGGGGCATCGGACCTGACGCTGAACTATGTCGTAAACGCGGGCAACGAGGTCGACGAGCAGATCGCCGTGCTGCTGCAGCAGCAGTTTGCAAAGGCGGGCGTCACGGTCAATCTGCAGAAAGTCGACGCGAGCCAGAGCTGGGACATGCTCGTCGCCGGGGACTACGATATCTCGGTGATGTACTGGACGAACGACGTCCTCGATCCGGATCAGAAGACCACCTTCGTGCTCGGCCATGACACCAATATGAACTACATGACCCGCTACAACAGCGAGAAAGTGAAGGAGCTTGTCGCAGCGGCACGTCTGGAACTCGATCCGGCGAAGCGCGAGGCCATGTATGTCGAGATCCAGAAGACGGCGAAGGACGACGTCCACTGGATCGACCTTTACTACAGCCCCTACCTCAACGTTTCGCGCAAGAACATCGAGAATTTCTACCAGAACCCGCTCGGCCGATTTTTCCTGGAAGATACGGTGAAGAACTGACGGGTTGCCCGTCACAGGCATCCCCGCAAAACGAAGACGGCGCCCTTTTGGACGCCGTCTTTACATTAGTGCGCAGCTTCAAAGACTTTAGAGCCTTTCAATGCTTCCATGAACATGGAAGCGCTCTAGGCGGTCTGCGCCTCGATTTGCTTCGGCTGCGAAGCCGCCGCTGTGATCTCGATGCGGCGCGGCTTGGCCGTTTCCGGGATATTGCGCAGAAGATCGACGTGGAGCAGGCCGTTCTTCAGCGAAGCGGACTTGATCTCCACGTGGTCGGCAAGCTGGAAGCGGCGCTCGAAGGCGCGCTTGGCTATGCCGCGATGGAGAAACTGGGTTTCCTCACCCTTTTCTTCGCTCTTTTCGCCCTTGATCGTCAGCGTGTTTTCACGCGCTTCGACCGAAAGCTCGCTTTCGTCGAAACCGGCAACGGCCATGGTGATGCGATAGGCGTTTTCGCCGGTTCGTTCGATGTTGTAAGGCGGATAAGTCTGCGACTGATCCGGCTGACCAAGGCTATCCAGCATGGTGAACAGACGGTCGAAGCCGACAGTCGAGCGGTAGAGGGGAGAAAAATCAAAGTGACGCATGATGTCGTCCTCCATAAGAGCAACGGTTGCGATATCTGGCCTGCCACCCCGTTCCGGCTGTGGCTCGACCGGTGAACGGACCCTTCTTCGGCGCCCGCGGAGAAGACATGGGAATGCCCGCGCGCGAGTTCAAGAGGGATGCCGCCGGCGCTTCCTGAACAATGGATGAACGACGGGTTCGGCCGCCGTTCAGCCGCCGTGGGCTAGAAAGGAGACACTGGGTCTTCCCAGGGCTGAAGTGACATGTCCCTTCTCCCTTCAGCGGCCGGAAACGGTGATCGTCCGGATTTCATCCACCGTTTCCGGCTTTTTTCTTTGACGGGTGGCGGGCCGCCGCCTATCCCTATTTGCATGTTCCTTCTGGCCCGCTCCCCATGACCACGCTCCTTCATTCGATGCCGGAAAATCCGATGCCGGGCGATCCGGTGGTGGGCTTTTTCGACGGAGCCGGCAACCGCAAGATCCGCTACGCGGTGTTCAGGTCGAAGGCCCCGGTCATTCGCGGCACCATCGTCCTGCTGCAGGGTCGCAACGAGTCGATCGAGAAATATTTCGAAACGATCGGCGATCTCGTGGCCGCCGGTTTCTGGGTCGCGACCTTCGACTGGCGCGGACAGGGCGGTTCCGAGCGGCTGTCGCCGCACTGGACCCACGGCCATGTGGAGGATTTCACCGATTACGAGCGCGACCTGACTATTTTCCTCGACGAGATCGTCCTGCCCGACACCCGCCTGCCCTTCTCGATCGTCGCCCATTCCATGGGAGCGCTCGTCGTCCTGTCGCTCGCTCCCATGCTCGCGAGCCGGATCGACCGGATGGTGCTGCTTGCCCCCTTCGTCGGCCTGGGCGGTCAGGCGATCGGCGAACGGGGTATCGGGGCGATCGCGACGGCCATGCGCTGGATCGGCCTCGGGAGGCTGCCGCTGAGCGCCGACAAAGGCAACCGTACCCCTTTCAAGGGCAATGTGCTGACCGCGGACGAGCGGCGCTACGCTCGCAACCTGGCGCTCATCGATGCGCGTCCGCAATTGCGGGTCGGACCGCCGACGGCCCGCTGGCTGAGCGAAGCTTTCAAAACGATCCGGCGCGTCCTCAAGCACGAACATCTGACGAGGATCACCATACCCGCCGTCATACTCGCCCCGACGGCCGATAAGCTCGTGCCGTATCTACCGGTCGAGCGGCTGGCCAGCAATTTCCGTGCGGGGCATCTGATCCCGATCGACGGCGCGCGGCACGAGCTCCTGCAGGAGGCCGACCGCTATCGCGCCCAGGCGCTGGCCGCGATCCTGGCCTTCCTGCCGGGCGCCGACGCCGAGGATCCCGCGTCCCTGCCGCGGCAGTTGGAAGAGGCTTAACCCCGGCCCTTGAGGGCCTCAAGCGCCTGCGCATGCAATTCGCGGCTGCCGGCAGCTATGATTTCGCCGCCCATTTCCGCCGGCCCGCCCTTCCAGTCGGTGATGATTCCGCCCGCCTGCTCGATCAGCGGAATGAGCCCGCCGACGTCGTAGGGCTTCAGGCCGCATTCGACGACGAGATCGACATGGCCGGCTGCGAGCAGCGCGAAGGCATAGCAGTCGCAGCCGTAGCGGAAGAGCCGCACCTTCTCCTGCAATGCCTCGAAGCGTTCCTTGAGCTCGCCCGTGTAGAGGTGCGGGGATGTCGTGAACAGGACGGCATCCGAAAGCGCACGGCAGGGCCGCGTGGCGAGCACCCTCTCTCCGTCAGGTCCCCGATACAGCGCCTTCTCGCCGTCGGCGAAAAATCGCTCGCCGGTGAAGGGCTGATCCATCAGCCCCATGACGGCCTTGCCGTTCCGGTAGAGGCCGATCAGCGTGCCCCACACCGGCAGGCCGGAGATGAATGCACGGGTCCCGTCGATCGGGTCGATGACCCAGACGAGCTCGCGGTCGAGGCCGATATTGCCGTGCTCTTCGCCGAGAATGCCGTGTTCCGGAAAGCTGCTCTCGATCAAAGCGCGGATCGAGGCCTCCGCCGATCTGTCGGCTTCCGTCACCGGGTCGAAGCCGCCTTCGAGCTTGTTGAGAACACTCGTACCGACCCGGAAGCGCGGCATGGTTTCGGCCTTGGCGGCGTCGGCGAGACGGTCGAAGAAGGTACGGTCGGGCAGCATGTCGCTCTCTGCGAGGAAGGAGGTTCGATCTGAATAGACGAAATTCGGCGAAAGGCAACGGACCGACGTCGGCTGCCGCTTCCGTGAGGCGCGCCGGAAGAGGGCGCTCCGTACCGATACGAAAGTCTGCGTCTTCGAATCTTGACAATTGTGCAGCGCAGCATTACAGTTTTTCTGCAGTCATTCGTGGCTGCAAATACCCTCCTTGGGTGTTTCCTCCCTAGACTTGACCGCGCCGCTGGCGCGGTTCTTTTTGAGCAGCGTTGCGCCGCCGGGCACGCAAAAGCCCTTTCGCGTTGCTATTCCGCGGCCAGCGGCAGATAGGCGGCGAAATCCTCGACGTGCCGCGCGAGCGCCGCGATAAAGGTTGCGAGGTCGGCCTCGAGTGCCGCAAATCCCGGCTTTTTGATCAGGGTTGCCTCGTCGACATAGAGGCCGCGGTTGATTTCGATTTGCAGCGCATGCAGTCCACGCGTCGGTCGGCCGTAATGTTCCGTGATGAAGCCGCCGGCATAGGGCTTGTTGCGCGCGACCGCATAGCCGAGCTGCTCCAGAAGCTCCACCGCCACCCGGGACAGTTCCGCCGCCGCACTCGTTCCGTAGCGATCGCCGATAATGAAGTCCGGGCGATGGCCGCTTCCCGGCAGGTGCACGTTGCCCGGCATCGAGTGGCAGTCGATGAGGATCGACATTCCGAACTCGACATGGGTGCGGGCGATCAGCTTTCTGAGCGTCGCATGATAGGGCTTGTAGATCGTCTCGATGCGCTCGAGCGCCTGCTCGACCGGAAAACGGCCACGATATATTTCCATATTCTCGGCGACGAGGCGCGGCACGGTGCCAAGGCCGCCGGCAACACGCATCGAACTGATATTGGCGTGCGGCGGCAAGGCGCCATCGAACATGCGTGGGTCGAGTTCGTAGGGTTCGCGGTTTACGTCGAGGAAGGCGCGCGGGAAATGCGCCCGAAGCAAGGGCGCCCCCAGAAACGTGGCGCTGCGAAACAGTTCATCGACGAAATGGTCTTCGGAGCGGCGGATGGAATGCGGATCAAGGCGCGACTGGTCGAGAAAGAACTGGGGATAATGCCGGCCGCTATGCGGCGAGTTGAAAACGAAGGGTATCCTCTGGCTTGCGGGTTCCAGAACCTCGAAAAACTCCCACTTAACCGCTTCCCCCATCGGAACCCTTTTTACCATGTCCGGTTCTTGCTATTCAGATCATGTTGCCAGTTGGTCGCCTCTGTGTCCATAGTGGCCGCCCGCTGGTTCAAGGGACTTGATCGCGCCCGTTCACCAGATATTTACCATGTTGCGGTTTGCTGAGCTGCCGCAATTCACCAGCATCCAGAAGAAGTAGCCACGGCCAGATATGACTGCGAAAATCCTCCTTGCCGAAGACGACAACGACATGCGCCGGTTTCTAGTGAAGGCGCTGGAAAAGGCTGGCTACAAGGTCCTTTCCTATGACAACGGCGCCAGCGCCTATGACCGGCTTCGCGAAGAACCCTTTTCGCTTCTCCTGACCGATATCGTCATGCCGGAGATGGATGGCATCGAGCTCGCGCGCCGCGCGACCGAGCTCGACCCCGACCTGAAAGTGATGTTCATCACGGGCTTCGCCGCCGTTGCGCTGAACCCGGATTCCAAGGCGCCGAAGGATGCCAAGGTCCTTTCCAAGCCCTTCCATCTGCGCGACCTCGTCAACGAGGTCAACAAGATGCTGGCGGCCTGAGCAGCGATCTTATGTGCGCCGAGCTTTCCGGCGCCCCCTTCGCCCAAGCCTGAGACGCGCTCCGCGCAAGCATTGCCTCGAAGCCGCCCTCGATCACCAGCATCGAAGGCGGCTTCGTTATTTCAATGCGTTAGCGCGCTCGCCGCATCTGCAGGAGGTCCGAAAAGAGTGCCGGTCCCCCTGAAATCATGCCGCGCGGACCTTGCGCATTTTCTGTCAAAAAACCTTCGAAGAGCCTATTGACGCGGGCGCCGGTTTTGTGGTCTATGCGCCGCATCGGATGGGCGTGTAGCTCAGCGGGAGAGCACTACGTTGACATCGTAGGGGTCACAAGTTCGATCCTTGTCACGCCCACCATCCCAGTTTCAAAAGGGCTTACGGGAGACCGCAAGCCCTTTTTCAATTCCCCCAGCCTCGCTGATCCGAGCAGAGCATTTTCCGCCCGTAACCGAAGCCCGGACCGAAACCCGTGAACGGCGGCGATTTTGCCGGCTTGCCGAAAGCGCGCGCGGGATTTTCGAATCGTTGTCACATGGTTTTCATGTTCGCTTGTTAAGAGATACCCACCTCGCCATTGACCACGGATGTACTGGCATCGGCTGAAGGTGTTGAGGAAGGTCGGGTTCAGCCCGGCCTTTTTTCTTGCGCGGAGCCGTGCCGGCGCCAGCGCGCGCCGCCGGAAATAATCTGGCGCGGAAGATGACGCGCGCGCAATTTTGCGCTACTACCCCCCTGCAACGGCGCTCTGCGATCGCCACATCCGCCTAATGACATTCGTCCGTGAAGGAACACGTTCATGCCTGCCTATCGCTCCCGCACCACCACCCACGGCCGCAACATGGCCGGCGCCCGCGGCCTCTGGCGCGCGACGGGCATGAAGGACAGCGACTTCGGCAAGCCCATCATCGCGGTGGTGAACTCGTTCACGCAGTTCGTGCCGGGCCATGTGCATCTGAAGGACCTCGGCCAGCTCGTCGCGCGCGAGATCGAGGCGGCCGGCGGCGTCGCCAAGGAATTCAATACGATCGCGGTGGACGACGGCATCGCCATGGGCCATGACGGCATGCTCTACTCGCTGCCCTCGCGCGAGATCATCGCCGACAGCGTCGAATATATGGTGAACGCCCATTGCGCCGACGCCATGGTCTGCATCTCCAATTGCGACAAGATCACCCCCGGCATGCTGATGGCGGCATTGCGCCTCAACATTCCGGCCGTCTTCGTCTCCGGCGGGCCGATGGAGGCCGGCAAGGTGGTGCTGCACGGCAAGACGCATGCGCTCGACCTCGTCGACGCCATGGTCGCTGCCGCCGACGACAAGATTTCCGACGAGGACGTCAAGATCATCGAGCGCTCCGCCTGCCCGACCTGCGGCTCCTGCTCCGGCATGTTCACGGCCAACTCGATGAACTGTCTGACCGAGGCGCTCGGCCTGTCGCTGCCCGGCAACGGCTCGACGCTCGCGACCCATGCCGACCGCAAGCGCCTGTTCGTCGAGGCCGGCCACCTCGTCGTCGATCTGGCGCGCCGCTATTACGAGCAGGAGGATGAGCGGGTGCTGCCCCGCAACATCGCCACCAAGCAGGCCTTCGAGAACGCCATGGCGCTCGACATCGCCATGGGCGGCTCGACCAATACGGTGCTCCACATCCTGGCCGCCGCCTATGAGGGCGAGATCGACTTCACCATGGACGATATCGACCGGCTGTCGCGCAAGGTCCCGTGCCTGTCGAAGGTCGCTCCGGCGAAAGCCGACGTGCACATGGAAGACGTACACCGGGCCGGCGGCATCATGTCGATCCTCGGCGAGCTGGACAAGGGCGGCCTTATCAACCGCGACTGCCCGACTGTCCACGCCGAGACGCTCGGCGACGCCATCGACCGCTGGGACATCACCCGCACGTCGAGCGACACTGTCCGAAACTTCTTCCGCGCCGCTCCCGGAGGCATTCCGACGCAGGTCGCCTTCAGCCAGGAGGCGCGCTGGGACGAGCTCGATACCGACCGCGAAAACGGCGTCATCCGGTCGGTCGAACATCCCTTTTCGAAGGATGGCGGCCTCGCGGTACTCAAGGGCAACATCGCGCTCGACGGCTGCATCGTGAAAACCGCGGGCGTGGACGAGAGCATCCTGAAATTCTCCGGCCCGGCGCGCGTCTTCGAGAGCCAGGACGCCGCCGTGAAGGGCATCCTCTCCAACGAGATCAAGGCCGGCGACGTCGTCGTCATCCGCTACGAGGGGCCGAAGGGCGGACCGGGCATGCAGGAAATGCTCTACCCCACGAGCTATCTGAAGTCGAAGGGTCTCGGCAAAGCCTGTGCGCTGATCACCGATGGACGCTTCTCCGGCGGCACCTCCGGTCTTTCGATCGGCCACGTCTCGCCCGAAGCGGCGAACGGCGGAACGATCGGGCTGGTGCGCGAAGGCGACATGATCGATATCGACATTCCGAACCGCACCATCAGTCTGCGGGTGGACGAGGCCGAGCTTACCGCTCGCCGCGCTGAACAGGACGCCAAGGGCTGGAAACCGGTCGAGCAACGCAAGCGCCGCGTAACGACCGCGCTCAAGGCCTACGCGGCCTTTGCGACATCAGCCGACCGCGGCGCCGTGAGAGATCTGGGCGACCGTTAAACTAGCGGCATTGCCGCTGTCGAAAGGCTCCCGCCGCGGCGGGAGCGTTTTCGTTTCGGAGCTGTCAATTCACATGTGCCGGGTCTCGGCCGGTGCATTCCACCAGTTGTTGTGGAGCCCGTCCATATATTGGATCGGCAGGGCCGCAAACTCGGCGGGATCGACCCCGTCGAGGCATGCGACATTGATGGAGACGAAGGCGCCGCCGATCTCTTCGACGTAGCCGTGGCCATAGGGCGTCACGCCGCACGCCGTGCAGAACCGATGATGGCCGCTCATCGTGCCGAACTGATAGTCGCCGATGCCTGCCTCCTCGCACATCAGCCGGAAATCCTCCGGCTTAACGCTTGCGCCCCAATAACGCAGTTTCGAGCAGTACGAGCAATTGCAGCGGCTGGTTCCCGCTTCGAGGTCGACATCGACCTCGAAGCGGATCCGTCCACAGTGGCAGCTGCCCTGATAGGTCTTTTGCATCCTCGTTTCTCCCCGTTTGGATCTAAATGTTCGAGACATTCCTTGATGTTCAATGATCGCAGGCTTGCCAAGCATCGAACATGGTGACAGCATGTTGTCATCTAAGCGGAACGACAATATGTTGTCAATATGAATCCAAGCTCTCGTACACCGCCCGGCGACGCCTTCGCAGAGTTCGCCATCTCGGTCCTTCGCCTCGCCGGACATCTGACCTCCGAAGGAGATAGGCTCGCGCAACCATCCGGCCAGAGCAGCGCCCGCTGGCAGGTTCTGGCCGCGGCTCGACATGCTGCCATGTCGGTTGCCGATACCGCGCGTGCGCTCGGGCTCGCCCGGCAGGGGGTACAGCGCATTGCCGACATTCTGAAAGCCGAGGGTTTGATAGAGTACCGGGACAATCCCGCACATCAGCGCGCGAAGCTGATTGTGCTCACGTCGCGGGGCGAGACGGTCCTCGCCGAGATCACCGCACGCCAGACCGTCTGGGCGAATGAGCTTGGCAGCGAAGTCGGAGAGGAAAAGCTGCGGCGGGCGACAGTGCTCGTCGGAGAAATCATCGCGCTCTTCCGCGAGCGCGGTGCGGCGGCCCCGCCGTAAGCGCCGCCGGCAAAACGGTTGTTGCAAACGAAGACGGCAGCGGCGGTGTCGCCGGCTATCGCTACGCTACCCTTCCGCTCCTCGTTCCCGTGCCTGTCACCGGAATCCAGCCAGCCCAAGTCCTTGGGCTGGAAAGAACTCCCGCGCCACGGGCGTAGCGCTGCTGGTCCTTGTGACAAGCACAGAAATCAGGAAAACACGAAATCACAATGATTTCAGGTCGGGCCGATCTGAAATCATGAACGTGATCGATTCTAAGAAGACGCGGGATGCGGACGGAAAACCGCAAGCAATTTTCCTCATCCCGCTACAAGCGCAAGCAACCGTCCGTCAGCCGCCGCGCTCGATTTCCGCGAAGATCTCCTCCGCGGCTGCCTTCGATTTTCCGGGATACTTGATGCCCTTGACCGCTTCGAGGTTCGTCGGCTCTCCGACCACGATGGCGCCGATCATGCCCATGCCCAGATGCGGCGTGCATTGATACATGTAGACACCGGGCTCGCTCAGCGTCACGCTGACCTCTTCGTTGATCTTGCCCTTCCAGCTCTCTGCCCCTTCCGGCGCACCGCCCTTCATCAGAGCTGAATTGTGCCCCTTGTTCGTCGCCACGAAGGTGATGGTGTCTCCGGGCTGGGCACGCACGACTGCGGGCTCGAATGCCATTATCCGGCCGTCGGCGGCCTTGTTCAGCATTTCGATGCGAAATTCCTCGGCCTGTACCTGACCTGCGTACGCCGCCCCCAACATCGCCAAAAGCATCATTCTTGTCTTCAACGCACTCTCCTCTGCTTGACGAGCAACGCTCGCATGACGCCGATCACTCGGCCTTTCCGGCAACCGTCGAGACATAAAGCGCAACGGCCTCGATTTCTTCGTCCGTGAGGATTTCGTTGGCCGGCATCGGGCCTATGCCGTTGATGACGGCCGTGCTCACCCTCTCCGCGTCGGGTGCGAGTTCGTCGAGATTGGGTCCAACTTCCCCGACGGCCTCCGCATCCGCCAGCGTATGACAGAGCGCACACTGCGGTTCCGACCGTTCGAGGAATATCTCTTTACCGAGTGCAAGCTTGTCTTCTTCGGCGGATGCCGTGATCGTCGACAGGCCGATGGTTACGCAGGTGAGCACGGCCGCGATCCGGCGGCTTGAAGCATAGGTCATGTTCTGATCCGAAACTGATAGGGGAAGATCGTGAAACAGGATTCCGCGGCATGCGCAGCGGAACCCTTCCTTTCATCAGGAGACGGTGAGCTTGACGCCCGGCGCACGCCAGCCGTTGTGGCTGTAGCCGCCTCCATTCATTTCGCTTTCCTCGGGCTGTACGTTGCCCTCGGTATCCGTCGCACGGCTGACGAGCGTGTAGGTCCCGGGCGCCAGGTCGGCCGAGAGGACGAAGACGCGCCAGGCGAAACGTCCAAGGTCGGGTCCGACGAACTCGGCTTCCTGCCACGTCTGGCCGCCGTCCACAGAGACTTCCACGCTCTTGCAGGCATTCATTCCGCCGAAGGCGACGCCTGCAATCTGAACCGGGCCCGCTTTCGCGGCCTCCTGCGCGGTGGTGATCCAGGACTTCACCGGCTGCTCCCAGACCGATGGCTGGTCGGGCGCACCTTTTTGCCCGAGCGCATGAAGGCGATAGCTGGACTTCTGGATCTTCGCGTCCGTCTCTGCCTCGGTCAGGGCGACCGTCTTCACATATTTGATGTTGTTGACGCCCGAATAGCCCGGAACGACCATCCGTAGTGGGCCCCCGTGGGCGAGGGAAAGAGGCCTCCCGTTCATTTCCCATGCCAGGATTACATTGTCGAGGTTCGAGATCGGGACGGAGCGCTCGACCACCAGAAGCTTGGGGTCGAGACCTGCCGGAAGCTCCTCACCGCCCGTCCCCGTGATGAAGCGGGCGCCTTCGGCAGGCCCGCCCAGGGCCTCGACAACGGCCTTCAGAGGGACGCCGCTCCAGATGACGCAGCCCGCAGCACCCACCGTCCAGGGCGTGCCGCTCATTTTCTGACCTTCCGTCAGTTGATCCTTGAAATATTTGCGTCCATTGCCCGAACATTGCAGAACAGTCGCCGCCGTCACCAGGCCCAGAGTCTTCAGCTCGGCAACCGTGAGCGTCCGCGGCTCCTTTACGCCTGATATCTCCACCTTCCATCCGTCGCGATCGGCAAGAATCGATTCGGGAGGCGTGTTGACGTTGTTGCGGATGTAGAGCTTATCCTCGGGCGTGATGACGCTGGTGCCGAACTCGCTCCGCTTGGTCTCCAGCGTCTTGTCACTGTGAACGATCAGCGCGTCGGCGTCTTTCCAGGCAATGTAGTCGGGCAGAGGCTTCGTTTCCTTCGCCTGCGCAAGCCCTCCGGTACCGGCAGCGACGACAGCTCCGGCGCTCCCGGTCAGAAAACTCCGCCGCTTCATGGTCAGCAAGTCAATCAAGTCGCGTCTCCCTTTTCCGCAGGGCAGCATGCCCGGTCGATCTTCTTCGAATGATCGGAAGAGACGAGTGACGGCGTGGAAAATTCCCTCCGTCGGATTATTTTTCCGAAATCCGACGGTGCCGCGACTTATCGGGCGGTCAGCCGACGCAGGGTTGGCGCATCACCCCGAGGCTGGCGATGAGCCCCCCTCCCTGGCGCTCCCCTTCGCTCGCGAGCTTCAGGGAACCGGCGAGAAGGGCGAAGCGGGCTTCGTCCATGCCTCGGGCGACGAGCAGGAAGCTTTCGGCGCCGCCCGACCAGGAGGCGTGAAGAAGTCCTCCTTCGCTCGACAAGTCGAATTCCTGTCCCGCGTCGGGGCGAGTGAATCGAAAAAGGCTCAGCCGGCAACCGGAGCGGCCGACATACCCCGTATGCAGGGCGGCTTTGCCGTCCACGGACGTGTCGCGCACGAAGGCGGGCGTCAAGCCGGCTGCGGTCATTTCCGGTGCAAACAGGTCCGCGGGCGTGGAAGCCGGAAGCACCGGCGGCGCTATTGAGCCCCCGACCCATGCAGCATGTTCCAGAGCGGCATCGCGAACCGCCGCATCCACCGGCCCTCCCGGCGCCCTCGCGACCCCGAACCAGGTCGCCGCGAAGACCAGTAGCGTGACGCACGCACCCGCAGCAAACGACAGCATCCATCTACTCACCGGCCGCGGACGAGGCACGGTGACCACGACGATTTCCGGAGCCATCCCAGCCACCGCGGCCTTGACCTCCGACAGCTTCGCCGCGTGCCGCGCGACGGCCTCGTCGGACGCGATCAGACGCGCGACGCGCGACGCTTCTTCCGGCTCGAGCTCACCGTCGACATAGGCACTCAAGATTTCGGGATCGATCTCGTTTTCCGTCATTTTCGGCCTTCTCGTTGCCGGGTGAGCTGGACGACGTTGGCCTCGCCGAGCTGCGCTGCCAGTGCCCGTCTGGCCCGGCTAACGCGGCTCATGACGGTACCCTTGGGTACGGCGATCATCATTGCCACTTCCTCGTAACTGAAACCGGATATATCGACGAGTGCAAGTATCTCCCGGTGTTCCGTGCTAAGCCGGGTAAACGCCTGGCGCACGGAAAACGCATCGACCAGCACGGTTTCCGGCGCGACCGGCGCGGGCACCAGATCCGTGATGAACTCCTGTTCCAGGTCGGACCGGCGGCGGCGAGAACGGGACTGATCGATCCAGATGTTGCGCAGGATGGAGAACAGCCATGCGCGAAACGCCGGCTCCGTTTCGGGCACGTTTCGCGCATCCAAGGCGCGGGCGATGCTCTCCTGGAAAATATCCTGTGCTCCGTCGCGATCGCGCGAAAGCGCGACGGCATAAGCGAAAAGCCGCGCATAATGCGGTTCCAGTCTCCGTTCAACGCGCGAGCGCATGATACCCGACATGACACCCGATCAGGGCTGCTCGCGTTCCCGCCTCGATTCTTCCGGTTCGTCCCATTTTTCCTCCGCGGCGTAGAGACGAGCGAGTTGCCCCGCTTATTCCATGATGCGCTCCCTCCGTTCGCAATTTCTCGGCGCGTTTGCCGCCCCATCAGGTCAGTGCGAGCAGATCTGCCCGCAGACGTTGCGCGCCGCCCTCCCCCAGACCTTCGTCGAGCGCTTCATGGGTTGCCTTCCAGATCGGCAGGGCTTCGGCCAGCAGCCGGCCGCCCTCCGCCGTCAGCCGCATGCGTTTCAGACGCCTGTCGCCAGGGTCGGCGAACGCCTCTACAAGGCCTCGTCGCTCCAGCGGCTTCAGCGCCGCCGTCAAGGTCGTGCGGTCCATGGCGAGCACGGCGGCAACCGCGCTCATGCTCGGCGGGTCCGGCCGGTTGAGCGACATCATCAGCGAGAACTGACCATTGGTAATCTCGAGCGGCCTCAGCGCCTCGTCGAACCGGCGGGCGAGCGCCCGGGCGGCGCGCTGGACATGCAGGCACAGGCAGGTGTCCCTGACGAACAGCGTGGTGGAAAAAGGTATCGGCAGCGGCTTTGACATAAAATAGTAATGTTGATATCAACATAATTAGTCAAGCGCCGGCATGAGGCGAGCACGAAGGAAGCACGGAAGGATCCTTCGGCCGCTGAGCGGCGTTTCAGCGCCGCGATGGGGACGCTGTGCACGACCATGGGAGGGAATCGTGAAAATAGAGCCGCAGGAAGAACACCGATGGCTGGAACAGCTGCTCGGCGAGTGGACGGTCACGTCCGAGGATTCGACGGGAAGCGGCGAGGACAGCCAGCCCTGGATCGAAAACGTCCGCTCGATGCACGGTCTCTGGGTCGTGTGCGAGGGACAGGGCATCATGCCCGGGGGAAGCCCCGGCCAGACTTTGATGACACTCGGCTACAATCCCGACACCAAGCGTTATCTCGGCACCTGGATAGGATCCATGATGACGCATATGTGGGTCTATGACGGCGTGATCGAGGATGACGGGAAGACGCTTGCCCTCAATTGTGAAGGCCCCGACTTCGAAAATCCCGGCAAGACTGCACGATATCAGGATAGAATAACGCTCATCGACGCGAACAGCCGAACCCTTACGGCCCGCGTTCAGACCGAAAGCGGCGACTGGAAAGAAATGATGAGCGCGGAATACCGCCGCCGCTAGAGAGGAATCGAGGAAAAGTGCGCGCGGTTTTCCGCCCGCATTCCGCGCTGACTTACAGGCGATCACGTTCACGATTTCAGGTCGACCAACGACATGAAGCGCGTGCGGACGGACCGGAACTAGCCTTCGATTGCGTTCGCGTCCCCCCACGCGACCGTCCGTCGCCAACCGCAACGACACATCCAGAACAACCGGAGGACCGACAATGCATGGGAAATTCGTCTGGTACGAACTGATGACGACGGACATGAAGGCGGCGGAAGCCTTCTACAGGGACATCGTTGGCTGGAGCGCGCGCGACGCGGGAGTGCCCGGCATGAACTACACGCTCTTTTCCGCCGGAGACCACCAGGTAGCGGGTCTCATGACGATGCCGGAAGGTGCGCTCGACATGCAGATACCGCCGGCATGGCTCGGCTATATCGCGGTCGACGATGTCGACGAGACCGCCGCCAAACTCGCCGCCGAAGGCGGAACGGTCCATCGAGCGCCGGAGGACATTCCGAATATCGGCCGCTTCGCGATCGTGACCGACCCGCACGGCGCCGCCTTCGCCCTCTTCAGGGGCGACGGCGATCCGCCACCGGCCATGGAACAAATGGCTGCCGGCAATATCGGCTGGCACGAACTGATGGCCGGCGACCTCGATACGGCCTTCAGCTTCTATTCCAAGCTGTTCGGCTGGACCAAGGACCAGGCGATGGATATGGGCGAGATGGGCGTCTATCAGATCTTCGCCCATAATGGTCAGCCGATCGGCGGGATGATGACCAGGCCGAGAGAGGTTCCCAATCCCTTCTGGCTCTACTACTTCAATGTCGAGGCGATCGACGCGGCAATCGACCGGGCGCAATCCGGCGGCGCGAAGCTGTTGATGGGTCCGATGGAAGTGCCCGGCGGAGCGTGGATCGCGCAGTTCACCGACCCTCAAGGGGCGCTCTTCGCGCTGGTCGCGCCGAAACGCTGAAGGTTGACGCCTCTCGAAATGCGGGAAGGCGGCGAACATCTTCGCCGCTGTCCTGCTCCGGCGATCATCTCATGCCGGTGCCGGTACCGGCGAAGTCCGGCGCCTGCCCGCGTCCTGCCCCGGCGTGACGCGGGCATGGCGGGCGAGGAAATCAAGGACGGCGCGGACGCGCGCGGGCAGAGCGCCGCCCTGGCCGAGATAGACCGCGTGAACCTCCTCGAGATCGCCCGGATTAAGGTCTTCCAGAACCGGCAGAAGCCGCCGGGCGCTGACGTCTTCCCTTACGGTGAACTCCGCAAGCCGTGCCAGCCCGGCGCCGGCAAGCGCCAATTGGCGCAACCCCTCGCCATCGCTCACCTGTACCGCCCCCGAGGCCGGCAGCACCACCGTTTCCCCGCCTCTCCTCAACGGCCAGCCGTCGACGGCGCGCGCGTAGCAGAAGCCGAGCCGCTCATGCTCCTTGAGCTCCTCGAGCGAGGACGGCATTCCGTACCGTTCTATGTAGGACGGTGCCGCCACGATCATCATCCGCGTCGCCCCGAGCTTGCGCGCAATCAGCGTCGAGCTCTTCAGCGGCCCCGCGCGGACAGCCACGTCGGCGCGCGCCTCCATCAGGTCCACGACGGCGTCGGTCATGACGATGTCGAGGCTGACGGCAGGAAAATGCGCCCGGAACTCGGGCACCAGCGGCATCAGGACGTGGGTGCCGAACGAGGCGTTGACGTTCAGCCGGACCCGGCCGACAGGGCTCTCGCCGGCCGATGCAGATCGCTCCGCCTCGTCGATATCGGCGAGGATGCGCACCGTGCGGTCGTAGAATGCATGTCCCTCCGGCGTCAGCTGCAGCTTTCGCGTCGAGCGGTTCACCAGCCTCACGCCAAGCCGCTCCTCGAGGCGCAGCACGAGCTTGCTGACGGCCGAAGGCGTCATCCGGTAATGGCGGGCAGCAGCCGAAAATCCGCCAAGCTCCACCGCCTTCGCAAAGATCTCCATTTCGCCCGAGCGATTGACCGAGGGTCTCGACATATGAATTCAGCTCACAGATAATATTCCCGGCGACAGTCTATATCCAAAGCGAGTACAGCTCCATCTTCATGTGACTGATTCATGAGCAAGAGTGGAGTTGCACCTATGGAATATCGACGGCTTGGTTCCTCAGGACTGAAAGTACCGGTCCTCAGCTTCGGAGCGGGCACCTTCGGCGGCAAAGGGCCGCTCTTCGGCGCCTGGGGCAGTACGGATGCGTCCGAGGCGCGCCGCCTCGTCGACATTTGCCTGGAGGCGGGCGTCAATCTTTTCGACACGGCAGACGTCTATTCCGACGGCGCTTCGGAAGAGGTTCTTGGCGCCGCGATCAAGGGCCGGCGCGACGACGTCATTCTGTCGACGAAGCTGTCGCTTCCTGTCGGCGAAGGGCCGAACGCCGCCGGCTCGTCGCGCTCGCGCCTGATCAGCGGTGTGGAAAAGGCGCTGAAACGGCTCGGAACCGACTATATCGACCTGCTGCAACTGCACGCCTTTGATGCCGGAACGCCCGTCGAAGAGGTGCTGTCGACCCTCGACACGCTCGTGCGCTCGGGCAAGCTGCGCTATGTCGGCGTTTCCAATTTTTCCGGCTGGCAGCTGATGAAATCCCTCGCCGCCGCCGACCGCCACGGATATCCGCGCTACGTCGCCAACCAGGTCTATTATTCGTTGGTCGGCCGCGATTACGAATGGGAACTGATGCCGCTCGGTCTCGATCAGGGCGTCGGCGCACTCGTCTGGAGCCCGCTCGGCTGGGGGCGGCTCACCGGCAAGATCCGCCGCGGCGAGCCCTGGCCCGAGGGCAGCCGCCTGCACGACACCGCCGCCTTCGGGCCGCCGGTCGACGAGGAAAAGCTCTACGACGTCGTTGAGGTTCTCCATGCCATCGCGCAGGAAACCGGCAAGACCGTTCCGCAAATCGCCATCAATTGGCTTCTCCAGCGCCCGACCGTTTCAAGTGTCATTATCGGCGCGCGCAATGAAGAGCAGCTCAGACAGAACCTCGGCGCCGTCGGCTGGTCGCTCACCGCCGAGGCGGTTGCCCGGCTCGACGCGGCGAGTGTGACGACCGCCCCCTACCCTTACTTCCCCTATTACCGGCAGGAGGGCTTCGCGCGGATCAACCCGCCGGTCGTCTGAAGAAACGGGACATGCACGCAAGCGGCGAAGCCGGCAGCTCAAACGGGCCTGCCGGCCATCTGCCGAAAGCTTCGCCAGCGAAACATTCCATATTTGTGATACATGGTCGAATCGAAATCGGCGGTTCAGCCGATGATGTTGCGCGAGCGGGGCGTCCGGCAGGAGTTGGAATGACGAAGAGGCAGGCGGCAGGGCCGGAACAGATGAGCCGAATCGAGGGCGGCCCGGCCTATGGCTATTGCGCCTTGCCCGGCGTCGCCGACGAAATGCTCGACGCGCGCGGCAACGTCCGGCCGGTATGGCAGCGACTGCTCGCGACGCTCGGCCGCATGGACGAGACGGATCTTGCCAACCGCTTCGCCCGCGCGGACCGGTACCTGCGCGATGCCGGAGTCTTCTATCGTGCCTATGGCAAGGAGAATTCCGAGCGCGGCTGGCCGCTTTCGCACATTCCCGTATTAATCGACGAGGCGGAATGGGCCACCGTTTCCGCCGGCCTCGTCCAGCGTGCCGAACTGCTCGAGCGGGTGCTCGCCGACGTCTATGGCGAGAACCGGCTGGTCAGGGCCGGCCTGCTGCCTCCCGCGCTCATCGCTTCCAATCCGGAGTTCCTGCGCCCGATGGTCGGTCTCGAACCGGCGAACGGACATTTTCTGCACTTCTGCTCCTTCGAGATCGGACGCGGCCCCGACGGAAACTGGTGGGTGCTTTCCGACCGGACCGAGGCGCCCTCCGGCGCCGGCTTTGCGCTCGAGAACCGGGTGGCGACGACGCGCGCCTTTTCCGACCTCTATGCAGAAAGCCATGTCCATCGCCTGGCGGGATTCTTCGGCGCCTTCCGCGACACGCTGCAGGGGCACAAGCAGCATGCGGACGACCGCATTGCCGTGCTCTCGCCGGGCTTCGCCAACGAGACCTATTTCGAGCATGCCTACATTGCCCGCTATCTCGGTTTCATGCTGCTCGAGGGCGAAGATCTGACGGTTGTCGGAGGACGGGTCATGGTGCGCACGGTGGCCGGCCTGAAACCCGTCGGTGTGCTCTGGCGCCGCCTCGACGCATCGTTTGCCGATCCGCTGGAGCTCAACCAATCCTCGCATATCGGCACCCCGGGCATCGTCGAGGCGCTGAGGGCCGGCTCCGTCTCGATCGTCAATGCACTCGGATCCGGTATCCTGGAAACGCGTGCCTTCCTGGCTTTCATGCCGGCGATCTGCCGTCATCTGCTCGGCGAGGAGCAGAAGCTGCCGTCGATCGCCACCTGGTGGTGCGGACAGGAAGCCGAACGGCGGCATGTCGCCGGCAATATCGAGCGCATGGTTATCGGCCCGGCCTATTCGACGCGGCCCTTCTTCGACGACGAAGGCCAGTCGGTACTCGGCGCCTCCTTTCGCGAAAGCGCCGGGACCTCCGTCGGCGAATGGCTCGCCGCGGACGGCGGCAAGCTGGTGGGCCAGGAGGCCGTTACGCTGTCGACGACGCCGGCCTGGGTGCTTGGCCGGCTCACACCTCGACCGATGAGCCTCCGGGTGTTTGCCGCGCGCACGCGCGACGGCTGGCAGATCATGCCGGGCGGCTTCGCTCGCATCGGCTCCGGCGATGACGTGGCGGCAATAGCGATGCAGGCCGGCGGCACTGCCGCCGACGTCTGGATCGTGAGCGGCAAGCCCGTTGACCGCACGACCTTGCTTCCGGCGGAGGAGAGCTTCACCCGAAACCTGCCCGGCAGCCTGCCCAGCCGGGCTGCGGACAACCTCTTCTGGCTCGGCCGCTATATAGAAAGGGCGGAAGGCGCCCTTCGGGTTCTGCGCGCCTGGCACGGGCGTTTCGCCGAATCCGCCGATGCGAACATGCCGCTCCTGAAGGACGTGAGCGACTACCTCGCCGTACTCGGAATCAATACCGAAGAGCCGGTACCGGACAGCCTGCTTTCCAGCATCGACAGCGCCCTTTTCAGCGCCGGGAACATCCGCGACCGCTTCTCGCCGGACGGGTGGCTCGCGCTCAACGACCTCTCCAGAACGGCGCGCAAGTTCCACGCGACCGTTCAGGCGGGCGACGACGCCACGCACGCGATGACGGTCCTTCTGCGAAAACTCGCCGGCTTCGCGGGCCTGGTGCACGAAAACATGTATCGCTTCACGGGATGGCGGTTCCTGTCGATCGGACGCTATCTCGAACGCGGCCTGCATATGACGGGACTGCTCGGCCACATGTCCGGCCCGGAGGCTCCCGACGGCGCCTATGACATGCTGCTGGAGATCGGCGACAGCGTCATGACGCACCGCCGGCGCTACAACGTCAACACGGCGGCACCGACGGTCACCGACCTTCTGGCGCTCGATCCGCTCAATCCGCGCTCGGTGCTTTATCAGCTCAACGAGATCAAGAAAGAGGTCGAGCTTCTGCCAAATGCCTTCGTCAACGGGCAGATGTCACCGTTCTATCGCGAGACGATGCGGCTTCATTCCGGGCTTGCGATCATGACGCCGGAGCAGATGGATATGGCCGTCTACAGGCGCCTGATGCAGGATCTCGAACGGCTGTCCGAACTGCTGGCGCAGACCTATCTCGGCTGAAGGAGATGGCTGCCGTGCTCTACGACATCAGCCTGAAGATCACCTACGGTTACGAAGCTCCGGTAAGCGGCGGAAGACATCTCTTACGTGTCCTGCCGGTATCCATTCCCGGGCGGCAACGTCTTGTAGCCGGATCCGTGACTTGCCAGCCGGTGCCCTTCGAACGCCGGGAAGGCAAGGATTTCTTCGCCAATCACACGACGTCGATCCTGTTCCGCTCCGTGCATGACCATCTCGTCATGCGGATGCAGGCGCGTGTCCAGGCCGAGGCGCCGGCGCTCACGGCCGACCTCTCGCCTCCGCTCGGCAGTCTTGCATCCGAGCTTGCCGCCTGCTGGTCGGTCGACGCCGAATCCCCGCATCATTTCCTGGGTCCGAGCCCGGCCCTTCCCGCCGTGCCGGAGATCGCCGCCTATGCCCGCGCGATCGCCGGCAACGCTATGACGGTCGAGCAGATCGGAGCCGCTGTCTGCGATCGCATCCACCGCGACTTCGCCTACGACCCCGCCGCGACCACCGTGAGCACCACCCCCGGCGAGGCCTTCGAGCTGAAGCGCGGCGTCTGCCAGGACTTCGCCCATGTGATGATCGTGGCGCTGCGCAGCCTCGGGATCCCCGCCGGCTATGTCAGCGGGTTCCTGAGAACCCTGCCGCCGCCGGGCCGGGACCGGCTGGAAGGCGCCGACGCGATGCATGCCTGGGTCCGCTTCTGGTGCGGCACCACGGGCGGCTGGATGGAGCTTGATCCTACCAACAATATTCCGGCCGGCATCGACCACATCGTCGTCGGCCATGGCCGCGACTACGGCGATGTCGCCCCTGTGATCGGGGTGCTGAAGGGCTATGGCCGTCACACGACGGAGCAGGCCGTCGATGTCGTACCCGTCGGCTGACCCGAAACGGCACATATGTCCTGCTTCGGCACGGCCGCACCGGGCGAAATTCCATTAGTAGCCATGGGTTTTTCAGGAGCTTCGCTAAAATTCAACCGATTTCCTGAACTTGAGAGCAAGGTATCGCCGCTAATTGTCGCCTCGGGCTTGCAATGTATTTGCTGGGGTGTTCACAGATGCGAAGACGTTCAATCATAAGCCGATCCTTCTTGGCGATGCTGCGCGATCGGGGCGGCAATTTCGGAATGATGACGGCGCTGCTCGCGCCGCTGCTCCTGGCCGTGGGCGGCGTGTCCGTCGATGTCGCCAACATGCTGATGACAAAGAACCAGCTTCAGGACGCAACCGACGCGGCAGCGCTCGCGGCGGCTTCCGCGCTCGTATCCGATGCGAAACCGGACATCGAAGAAGCGAAGGCGATCGCACGCAAGTTCCTGAAGACCCAGACGGCAGTGGCCTCCGCGACGGACATGCCGGGCGAGGAACAGCAGGTTGGCACCAGCCAGGCTTCGGAGAGCGAGGGACCGGCGGCCGCCGCACCACAATGGGACGACATCAACACGACGGAGATCAATATCGCCGCGACGGCAAACGGCGCGAAGGGGATGTCGTTCCAGGTCACGGTCGCCAACAAGCACCGCCTCCAGCTCAATGCGATGACACGCTTGCTCGGCCAGGAGTCGGTCGAGATCGAAACGCAGTCGACCGCCGAGAGCGCTACGGAGAGCAAGAACGCCCTGTCCATGTATCTGGTGCTCGACCGCTCCGGTTCGATGGCGTGGAAGACCAACACGGTCAACACGGCAAAGGCGAAATGCCAAAACTACACGGAAGCGAACTGGAGCACGTATCCGGACCTGAAGGCGACCAGCCCCTGCTACGTGACCAAGGTCGACGCCTTGAAGGCAGCCGTCGCCGACCTCCTTCGCCAGCTTGTGACGGCGGACCCGGAATCGATCTATGTCCGTACCGGCGCGGTTTCCTACAACTCCGCTCAGGACACGGCGAGCGGTCTCTCCTGGGGCACGAAGGGTGCAGCCGACTATGTCAACGCCCTCGTGGCAACGGGCGGAACTGCCTCCGGCAGCGCCTTCAAGACCGCCTACCAGAAGGTGACAGCCCTGACCGAAGACAGCGCGCACGGCGCCAGGAACGGACAGGTGCCGACGAAGTACATCGTCTTCATGACCGACGGCGAAAACAACTACGCCAATGACGATACCGTCACGAAACAATGGTGCGACACGGCCAAGGCGAGCAAGGTTCAGATCTACAGCGTAGCTTTCATGGCGCCGGACCGCGGCCAGAAGCTGCTGAAATACTGCGCCTCGTCCTCCTCGCATTATTTCGAAGCGGACGAGGCGTCCGATCTGGTCGCCGCCTTCAAGGCGATCGGCGAACGCGCTTCTGCACTGGCTTCCCGCCTGACGAAATGACCCGGGAGTCCGGCTGAAGTGCCGCCCGGTCCTGCCGGGCGGCCTTGATGTTCAACTGCTGCCGGAAGCGGGGGCTGACAAGCATCTGCTGTTTTAATCCTTTTAAAAACACCTGTTGCAAGCGCTTCGGATCGATGCATAAATTGCCCTTGAACCTGGTCGGTTCCGACCTGGGGCTTTCCGAAATGCAATAAGGGTATGACAGTTCTCATGATGACTCGGCTCTCAACCACCGAACTGCCGCAACCCGCCCTCAGATCCTCGGAACCCAGCCAGCTTGCAGTCGAGATCCTCGAGCGTCTGAAATACCGCATCGGCAAGGACCCGAAAGTCGCCAAGCCGCACGACTGGCTGACGGCCGCCATCCTCGTGGCGCGTGACCGCATCACCGACAAATGGATGGACTCCACCCGCAAGACCTATTCGACCGGCGCCAAACGCGTCTACTACATGTCGCTCGAATTCCTCATCGGCCGTATGATGCGCGACGCGATGACGAATCTCGGCCTCATGGACGAGATGCGCGATGCGCTCGCCTCGCTCGGCGTCGACATCGACGTGGTTGCGGCTCTGGAGCCGGATGCCGCGCTCGGCAATGGCGGTCTCGGCCGCCTCGCCGCCTGCTTCATGGAATCCATGGCGACCGTCGACGTGCCTGCATACGGCTATGGCATCCGCTACATGCACGGCCTTTTCCGTCAGCAGATGGCCGACGGCTGGCAGGTCGAGCTGCCGGAGACCTGGCTCGCTCACGGCAACCCCTGGGAATTCGAGCGCCGCGAAAGCTCCTACGAGATCGGCTTCGGCGGCGGCGTCGAAACGGTCAACATCGACGAGGAAGTGCAGCGCTACGTGTGGAAGCCGGCCGAGCGCGTTATCGCCACCGCCTTCGACACGCCGGCCGTCGGATGGCGGGCAACGCGCGTCAACACGCTTCGCCTCTGGGCCGCGCAGCCGATCGACCCCATCCTGCTCGACGCCTTCAATGCCGGCGACCATATCGGGGCTCTGCGCGAAAGCAACAAGGCGGAAAGCCTGACGCGGGTGCTCTATCCGGCCGACGCCACCCCGGCCGGCCAGGAACTGAGGCTCCGGCAGGAATATTTCTTCTCCTCCGCCTCGCTCCAGGACATCCTGCGCCGTCATCTGCAGCAATATCCGGACTTCACGTCGCTGCCGGACGCCGTCGCCATCCAGCTTAACGATACGCATCCGGCGGTCTCCGTCGCCGAGCTGGTGCGGCTCTTGACCGATGTCCACGGGCTCGACTTCGAGCAGGCCTGGGACATTTCTCGGCGGACCTTCTCCTATACGAACCACACGCTGCTGCCCGAAGCACTCGAGAGCTGGCCCGTTCCGCTCTTCGAGCGATTGCTGCCGCGTCACATGCAGATCGTCTACGCCATCAACGCCAAGATCCTGATCGAGGCACGCCGGGAGAGGCACGCGACGGACGAGGCGATCCGCAATATCTCGCTGATCGACGAAACGGGCGACCGGCGCGTGCGCATGGGCAATCTCGCCTTCGTCGGCTCGCACTCGATCAACGGCGTATCGGCTCTCCACACCGAACTGATGAAGGAAACGGTCTTCGCCGACCTTCACGGGCTCTATCCGGACCGCATCAACAACAAGACCAACGGCATCACGCCGCGCCGGTGGCTGATGCAGTGCAATCCGGGTCTTTTCGGCCTGATCCGGGAGGCGATCGGCGACGAGTTCATGGACAATACCGAGGCACTTCAGGCCCTCGACGCCTTTGCCGACAAGGCGGATTTCCAGGAGCACTTTGCAGCCGTCAAGCGCGCCAACAAGGTGCGGCTGGCAAAGCTGGTCCAGGCGAATCTCGGCATCCGGATCGATCCCTCGGCGATGTTCGACATCCAGATCAAGCGAATCCACGAATACAAGCGGCAGCTGCTGAATCTCATCGAAGCGGTGGCGCTTTACGACCAGATCCGCTCCCATCCCGAGCTCGACTGGGTGCCGCGCGTCAAGCTCTTCGCCGGCAAGGCGGCACCGAGCTATCATAACGCCAAGCTGATCATCAAACTTGCCAATGATATCGCCCGCGTCATCAACAACGATCCGGCCGTCCGCGGGCTCCTGAAGGTCGTCTTCGTCCCCAACTACAATGTGTCGCTTGCGGAAGTGATGGTGCCGGCGGCCGATCTCTCCGAGCAGATCTCGACGGCGGGCATGGAAGCCTCGGGCACCGGCAACATGAAGTTCGCGCTCAACGGAGCGCTGACCATCGGCACGCTCGATGGTGCCAACGTCGAAATGCGCGACTGGGTCGGTGAGGAAAACATCAAGATCTTCGGCATGACCGCCGAGGAGGTGGGCAAGGCGCGAGCGGAAGGACACAATCCGCGCGCCGTCATCGAAAATTCGCGCGAACTCTCGCAGGCGCTCGATGCGATCGCTTCCGGCGTCTTCTCGCCCGACGACCGCAATCGCTTCTCCGGCCTCGTGGACGGGCTCTACAACCACGACTGGTTCATGGTTGCAGCCGATTTCGAGGCCTATGCCAAGGCGCAGCGCGAGATCGACCAGCTCTGGACCACCCCGTCCGCCTGGTATTCGAAGGCGGTCCGCAACACCGCCCGCATGGGCTGGTTCTCGTCCGATCGCACGATCCGGCAATATGCCGGAGAGATCTGGAGAGCCGGATGACGGTTCCGCCCGGCAAGGACCCAGCCCCGTCAGGCATGCTGCCAGCGCCGGAAATCGCGGCAATACTTTCCGGTACCCACAACAACCCCTTCGCCGTCCTTGGCGTTCATGCCGCCGGGAAGACCTATGTCGCCCGGTGCTTCGTGCCGGGCGCGGACACGGTGGTCGCGGAAACGCTCAGTGGCAAGGAACTCGGCACGCTCGAGCGGCGCGACGAGGCCGGTTTCTTCGAGGGTCCGGTGGCGCTGCGCAAGGAGCAGCCCATCCGCTACCGCGCCCGCAACGACGGCGGCGAGTGGACCGTCATCGATCCCTACAGCTTCGGCCCCGTGCTCGGGCCGATGGACGACTACTATATCCGCGAGGGCTCGCATCTTCGCCTCTTCGACAAGATGGGCGCGCACCCGATCAGCCATGACGGCGCCGAAGGCTTTCACTTCGCCGTCTGGGCGCCGAACGCCCGCCGCGTGTCCGTGGTCGGCAGTTTCAACGACTGGGACGGACGCCGGCACGTCATGCGCCTGCGCGCCGACACGGGCATCTGGGAGATCTTCATTCCCGGCGTGCCCGTAGGCACGCCCTATAAATACGAAATCGTCGACAGCAATGGCACGCTGCTGCCGTTGAAGGCCGACCCCTTTGCCCGACGCTCGGAGCTCAGGCCCGAAACGGCTTCGATGACCGCAGGCGAGATCGCGCAGGACTGGGAGGACGAGGCGCATCGTCGTCACTGGGCCGAGATCGATCCGCGCCGCCAACCGATCTCGATCTACGAGGTCCATGCCGCCTCATGGCAGCGCCGCGACAATGGCGACATGCTCACCTGGGACGAACTGGCGGAAAGGCTGATCCCCTATTGCGTCGATATGGGCTTCACGCACATCGAGTTCCTGCCCATTTCGGAATATCCCTATGATCCGTCCTGGGGCTATCAGACCACGGGTCTCTATGCGCCGACCGCACGCTTCGGCGAGCCGGAGGGCTTTGCCCGTTTCGTCAACGGCTGCCATAAGGTGGGGATCGGTGTCATCCTCGACTGGGTGCCGGCGCATTTTCCGACCGACGAACACGGGCTTCGCTGGTTCGACGGCACCGCGCTTTACGAGCATGCGGATCCGCGCCAGGGTTTCCATCCCGACTGGAACACGGCAATCTACAATTTCGGCCGTCAGGAGGTCGTCGCCTTTCTGGTCAACAACGCTCTTTACTGGGCGGAAAAATTCCATGTCGACGGCCTGCGCGTCGATGCGGTCGCCTCGATGCTCTATCTCGACTATTCGCGCAAGCATGACGAATGGGTGCCGAACGAATATGGCGGCAACGAAAATCTCGAGGCCGTGCGTTTCCTGCAGACGTTGAACACCCGCATCTACGGCATTCACCAGGGCGTACTGACCATCGCCGAGGAATCGACGTCCTGGCCGAAGGTCTCGCACCCGGTGCATGCGGGCGGGCTCGGCTTCGGCTTCAAGTGGAACATGGGTTTCATGCACGACACGCTGCAATATCTCTCGCGCGAGCCCGTGCACCGGAAGTTCCACCACAACGACATGACCTTCGGGCTGCTCTACGCCTTCAGCGAGAATTTCGTGCTGCCGCTGTCCCATGACGAGGTCGTCCACGGCAAGGGGTCGCTGATCGCCAAGATGGCCGGCGACGACTGGCAGAAATTTGCCAATCTCCGGGCCTATTACGGCTTCATGTGGGGTTATCCCGGTAAGAAGCTCCTTTTCATGGGACAGGAATTCGCCCAATGGCGCGAGTGGTCCGAGGACCGCGGCCTCGACTGGAATCTGCTCGAATACAATCTGCATGAGGGGATGCGCCGTCTGGTGCGCGACCTGAACGGCACCTATCGCTCGAAGCCGGCGCTGCATGCGCGCGACTGCGAGGGCGACGGCTTCGAATGGCTGATTGCCGACGACCGTGAAAATTCCGTCTTCGCCTGGCTCAGGAAGGCGCCCGGAGAAAAGCTGGTCGCCGTCGTCACCAACTTCACTCCGGTTTACCGGGAGCATTACGACATACCGCTTCCCGTAGCAGGGCGCTGGAAGGAAGTGCTCAACACCGACGCGGAAATCTATGGAGGCAGTGGCAAGGGCAACGGCGGCGCCGTCCAGGCAGAGAAGAGAGCGAACGGAGAGACAATCGCCACCATCACGCTGCCGCCTCTGGCGACGCTGATGCTGGAGCAGGATTAGAGCGTCCCGCCCGACGGGGACTGGCTCGGCGGGCGGAACAGGAGGAAATCGTTTGGGCGCGAGGCGTCGAAGAGACGCCAAGCAGTCCCCCGAAATGATTTTGGGGAGGAAAAATGGTGGAAAAACGTACGCAACCCCTGGCCCGTGATGCCATGGCCTATGTTCTCGCCGGCGGCCGCGGCAGCCGGCTCAAGGAACTCACCGACCGGCGTGCGAAACCTGCCGTCTATTTCGGCGGAAAGGCGCGGATCATCGATTTCGCGCTTTCAAATGCGCTGAATTCCGGCATCCGGCGCATCGGCGTCGCCACGCAGTACAAAGCCCACTCGTTGATCCGGCACCTCCAGCGCGGCTGGAACTTCTTCCGGCCGGAGCGTAACGAGAGCTTCGATATCCTGCCGGCGAGCCAGCGTGTCTCCGAAACGCAGTGGTACGAAGGCACCGCCGACGCCGTCTATCAGAACATCGACATCATCGAGGACCATGGCGTCGAATACATGGTGATTCTCGCCGGCGACCACGTCTACAAGATGGACTACGAACTGATGCTGCAGCAGCACGTCGATTCGGGCGCCGACGTGACCGTCGGCTGCCTGGAGGTGCCGCGCATGGAGGCGACGGGCTTCGGCGTCATGCATGTGGACAATGCGGACCGCATCATCGCCTTCGTCGAAAAGCCGGCCGATCCGCCGGGGATCCCCGGCAATCCGGACATGGCACTCGCGTCCATGGGCATCTACGTGTTCCACACGAAATTCCTGATGGACATGCTGCGTCGGGATGCCGCCGATCCCAAATCGAGCCGCGACTTCGGCAAGGACATCATTCCCTACATCGTCGAACACGGCAAAGCGGTGGCCCACCGCTTCACCCATTCCTGCGTCCGGTCCGACTTCGAGCGCGAGGCCTATTGGCGCGACGTCGGCACCATCGACGCCTATTGGCAGGCCAATATCGATCTCACCCATATCACGCCCGAGCTCGACATCTACGACAGCACCTGGCCGATCTGGACCTTCTCTGAAATCAAGCCGCCGGCCAAATTCGTCCATGACGACGAGAACCGCCGAGGCTCGGCCACGTCCTCGCTCGTATCGGGCGATTGCATCATCTCGGGTGCCGCGCTCAACAGGAGCCTGTTGTTCACCGGCGTCCGGGTGAATTCATACTCCAGACTCGAAAATGCCGTAGTTCTCCCTGACGTGACGATCGGTCGGCATTCGATTCTGCGCAATGTCGTCATCGACAGCCGCGTCGTCATTCCGGAGGGCCTGGTCGTCGGTGACGATCCGGATCTCGATGCTAAACGCTTCCGCCGCACGGAGAGCGGCGTTTGCCTGATCACGCAAACGATGATCGACAAGCTGGGAATGTAGCCGCGTATGAACATCCTGTCAGTTGCGTCCGAAGTCTACCCGCTGGTGAAGACGGGGGGCCTCGCCGATGTCGTCGGCGCGCTGCCCTCCGCACTTCTCCCGCATGGTGTGCGGACGCGCACGCTGGTGCCCGGCTATCCCTCGGTGCTGAAGAAGCTGAAGAAGAAAAAAACGGTCGGCCGCTTCGACAACCTCTTCGGCCATCCAGCCACGGTGCTTGCCGCCGAGGTCAACGGAATGGACCTGCTGGTCCTCGACCAGCCCGCTCTCTATGCCCGGGACGGTGGCCCTTATCTCGATTCGACCGGGCGGGATTATCCCGATAATTTCCGGCGCTTCGCCGCACTCTCGCTGGCGGCTGCGGAGATCGCGGGGAACGGCATCATCTCCAACTGGAAGCCGGACATCGTTCACGTTCACGACTGGCAGACGGCACTCACCCCCGTCTATATGCGCTTCGGCCCGGCGCCGGACCTCCCGACGGTGATGACGATCCACAACATCGCCTTTCAGGGTCAGTTCGGCGCCTCGGTGTTCCCTGAACTGGCGCTGCCGCCGGAAGCCTTCTCCACGCAATTCGTGGAATATTATGGAGATGTCGGCTTCCTCAAAGGCGGCCTGCAGACGGCAAGCGCAATCACGACGGTCAGCCCTTCATACGCGCAGGAAATCCTGACGCCCGAGTTCGGCATGGGTCTTGACGGGCTCCTGTCGAGCCGTGTCGCGGACCTGACGGGCATCGTCAACGGCATCGACGGAGACACGTGGGATCCGCAGACGGACCCGCACCTTCCGGCGCATTACGGGCCCGGCACGCTCAAACGGCGCGCCGGCAACCGCAAGGCGCTGGAAGAGCGTTTCGGCCTCGAAAAAGGTCCGGGGCCGATCTTCTCCGTCATCAGCCGCCTCACCTGGCAGAAGGGCATGGACCTCGTCGCCGAAGCCGCCGACGATATCGTGGCTCTCGGCGGCAAGCTCGTCGTGCTCGGCTCCGGCGATCCGGCGCTGGAAAGCGCGCTTATGGCGGCCGCGTCGCGCCACCGCGGACATATCGGCATGGTGACCGGTTATGACGAGCCGCTGTCGCATCTCATGCAGGCAGGCGCCGATGCGATCCTCATTCCGTCACGTTTCGAGCCTTGCGGCCTGACGCAGCTCTATGGCCTGCGGTATGGTTGCGTTCCGGTCGTGGCCCGCACCGGCGGTCTCACCGACACGATCATCGACGCCAACGAGGCGGCGCTGTCGGCGAAGTGCGCGACCGGCTTTCATTTCCTGCCGGTGAACACCGACGGGCTGAGGCTTGCGATCCGGCGCGTCCTGCGCGCATACAATGAACCCAAGCTCTGGGCACGCCTGCAGAACCAGGGCATGAAATCCGACGTTTCCTGGGCCAAAAGCGCGGAACGCTACGTCTCGCTTTACTCCGCTCTTCTCGCGAAAGGCTAAACAGATGACAAGAACCGTCTCGACCAACCCCTATGGGGACCAGAAACCCGGCACCTCGGGCCTGCGCAAGAAGGTCCCGGTATTCCAGCAGAAGAACTATGCCGAGAACTTCATCCAGTCGATTTTCGACTCGCTCGAGGGCTTCGAAGGCCAGACGCTGGTGATCGGCGGCGACGGCCGCTATTACAACCGCGAGGTCATCCAGAAAGCCGTCAAGATGGCGGCGGCGAACGGCTTCGGCCGCGTGCTCGTCGGCCGCGGCGGCATCCTCTCGACGCCAGCCGCATCCAATATCATCCGCAAATACAAGGCCTTAGGGGGCATCGTGCTCTCGGCAAGCCACAATCCCGGCGGGCCGACCGAGGATTTCGGCATCAAGTACAATGTCGGCAATGGCGGCCCGGCTCCCGAAACGGTGACGGATGCGATCTTCGCCCGAAGCAAGGTGATCGACAGCTACAAGATCGCCGACGCGCCGGACGTCAATCTCGATGTCGAAGGCAGCCAGCAGGTCGAGGACATGACCGTGACGGTCATCGATCCCGTGGCCGACTACGCCGAGTTGATGGAGAGCCTGTTCGACTTCGATGCGATCCGCAAGCTGATCGCCGGCGGCTTCCGTGTCGTGTTCGACGCGATGAGCGCGGTCACCGGGCCCTATGCCAAGGAGATCATCGAAAAACGGCTCGGCGCCCCGAAGGGCTCGGTCATGAACTTCATACCGCTGCCCGACTTCGGCGGCCATCATCCGGACCCGAACCTCGTTCACGCCCGAGCGCTCTACGAGACGATGATGGCGCCGGACGCCCCCGATTTCGGCGCCGCGTCCGATGGCGACGGCGACCGGAATTTGATCATCGGCAAGGGAATCTTCGTCACTCCGTCCGACAGCCTCGCCATGCTTGCCGCCAATGCGCATCTGGCACCGGGCTATGCCAAGGGACTTGCCGGGATCGCTCGCTCCATGCCGACGAGCGGCGCGGCCGACCGTGTCGCCGGAAAGCTCGGCATCGGCATCTATGAAACGCCGACCGGCTGGAAATTCTTCGGCAACCTGCTCGACGAGGGCTTGGCGACGATCTGTGGCGAGGAAAGCGCCGGCACCGGATCGAACCATGTACGCGAGAAGGACGGGCTCTGGGCCGTGCTGCTCTGGCTCAACATCCTCGCCGTGCGCAAGGAAAGCGCACTCGAAATCGCCCGCAAGCACTGGGCGACCTACGGCCGCAACTATTATTCCCGCCACGACTACGAAGAGGTCGACACCGATGCGGCCAACGGCCTGGTTGCTGCGCTCCGCGACAAGCTCGCCGCGCTGCCCGGCAAGAGCTTCGGCGCGCTCACGGTCGAGACTGCCGACGATTTCTCCTACCACGATCCGGTCGACAAATCGGTCAGCAAGAACCAGGGCATACGCATCCTCTTCGAGGGCGGATCCCGCGTCGTCTACCGCCTGTCGGGCACGGGGACGTCGGGGGCAACGCTGCGCGTCTATATCGAACGCTACGAGCCGGATCCGGCGCGCCACGATCTCGATACGCAGGAAGCGCTTGCCGATCTGATCGCCGTTGCCGACGAGATCGCCGAGATCAAGGAGCGTACCAACCGCGACCAACCGAGCGTAATCACCTGAGGGTGCTGTACCAAGCGCCACTTCCTGCGCCCCCTCTTACCCCCTCTGCCCTGCCGGGCATCTCCCCCACAAGGGGGGAGATCGCCTCGTGGCAAGCCCATGCGATACTAGACTTCGAAAGAGGCTCCCATGCCGACGACCGGAATTTCACCTCTCGGCGTGACGCGCACACCCGACGGGAGGCGCTTTGCGGTCTGGTCGCACAATGCCGCCCGCATCGATCTCTGCCTGTTCGACGAAGCGGGCGACACCGAACTCAGCCGCCTGCCTATGCTGCGCGAGGGCGACGTCCACAGCATCGCGCTGCCCGACATAGCTGCCGGCACCCGCTACGGCTTTCGCGCCGACGGGGTCTACTCGCCGGACCATGGGCTTTGGTTCGATCCGTCGAAACTTCTGGTCGACCCCTATGCGGTGAGGCTCGACCGGCCCTTTCGCCACGACCAGCGGCTGACGGTCTTCGGCGAAGAGACGGCGCACCTCGTGCCGAAGGCCATCGTGACCGAGGCAAGACCGCTGGAGCCGAAGCCGCCGCTATTTCAGGCCGGGGGACTGATCTACGAGATTGCAGTCAAGCCGTTCACCATCCTTCATCCGGACGTGCCGGAAAGGAAGCGCGGCACGGTGGCTGCTCTCGCCGAACCCGTCGTCATCGATCACCTTACGAGGCTCGGCGTTTCCGCGGTCGAACTCATGCCGATCACGGCCTGGATCGATGAGCGGCACCTGCCTCCGCTCGGTCTCCACAATGGCTGGGGCTACAATCCGATCGCGCCGATGGCGCTCGATCCACGCCTGGTGCCGGGCGGCATCGAGGAGTTGCGCATGACCGTGGAGGTCCTGCACGAGGCCGGCATCGGCGTCGTCCTCGATCTCGTCTTCAACCACTCCGGAGAGAGCGATCGCTTCGGTGCCACGCTTTCGATGCGCGGGCTCGACAACCTGACCTATTATCGCCACGCGACGGGCCGCCCGGGCGAGCTCATCAACGACACCGGCTGCGGCAACACGATCGCCTGCGACCATCCGGTCGTCCAGCGTCTGATCCTCGACAGCCTGCGCCATTTCGTCCTTGCCGCCGGCGTCGACGGCTTCCGCTTCGACCTCGCATCGATCCTCGGCCGCGACATGGGCGGCTTCCGCCGCGATGCCGCACTCTTCTCGGCCATCTGCGCCGACCCCGTCCTTTGCGACCGCGTGCTCATCGCCGAGCCCTGGGACACCGGCCCCGGCGGCTACCAGCTCGGCAATTTCCCCCATTCCTTCCTCGAATGGAACGACCGTGCCCGCGACGACATCCGCCGCTACTGGCGCGGCGACCGGCACGCGATCGGCGTCCTTGCAACCGCGCTCGCCGGCTCCTCGGACAGCTTTTCCCGCTGGGGCGAGACGGCCACGCGCAGCGTCAACTTCATCGCCGCCCATGACGGCTTCACGCTGATGGATCTCGTTTCCTACGCCCGCAAGCACAATGAGGCGAACGGTGAAGGCAATCGGGACGGCCACGACGAGAACTTCTCGTGGAACAACGGCGCCGAGGGTCCGATCGACGATCCGGAGATCGCCGCCTTCCGGCAACGCGATGTCATGGCGCTCCTCGGCACGCTCTTCACCTCGCGCGGCGCAATCATGCTGACGGCCGGGGATGAAGGCGGGCGCAGCCAGGGTGGCAACAACAACGCCTATGCGCAGGACAATGCCGTGACCTGGCTCGACTGGAGCAAACTCGACGGCAAGCTCGTCGAGCATACCGCCAGGCTTTCCGCCATGCGCCGGCGCTTCTCGGTCTTCGGCGAGACCGGGTTCTTCACCGGCAGCGGCGACGTCGCCTGGCTTCGCCTCGACGGGGAGCCGCTTACGGTGGAGGATTGGGAGCATCCCGCAACCGACAATCTCGTCGTGATGCTCGCGACCGACGACCGCCGTCAGGGGCGCCCGACCCGACTTGCGGTGGTCATCAACCGCAGCCACTCGCCGCATCCGTTCCGCCTGCCTTCGAGCCTTATGGGCGAATGGCGCGACGCACTCTCGGACCTTAGCGCTCCTTCTCTCGCACCGGCCCGTTCGGTCACCTTTCTCGCCGAGGTTTTCGAGAGCGCTCCGAAGAAAAGGGTCTAACGGTTTTCTGCCCGGAAGTGCCCGGCTCCAGAGAGTTGGATGGTTTCGCTGTTTCAAGAAAACAGTGAACCATCTCAAGACTTAGGACCACTTGCTAGACCTTGCCGAGCCGGCCTATAGATCAGCGGGGAGGCCCCATTTTCAGGAAAATCATATGCCGCAGGATATTTCACTTTCCGATATCAAGGATCTGATCGGCAAGGAGCTCGGCGTCTCCGACTGGATCACCGTGACGCAGCAGACGATCGACCGTTTTGCCGAGGCGACGAGTGACTTCCAGTTCATCCATACCGACCCGGTGCGCGCTGCGGCGGAGACGCCTTTCGGCGGCACCATTGCGCATGGTTTCCTCTCGCTGTCGCTGCTTTCGGCGATGAACTACAATTGCCTGCCCAAGATCCGCGAGCAGACGATGGGCATCAATTACGGCTTCGAGAAGGTGCGCTTCGTGGCGCCGGTCAAGAGCGGCGCGCGCGTGCGCGGCCGCTTCACCATGGCAGACGCACGCTTCCGCGGGGCCGGCATGCTGATGATCACCTATGACGTCACGGTCGAGATCGAAGGCGAAAGAAAGCCTGCCCTGACCGCCACCTGGCAGACGATCATCCAGTTCGACCCGAAGGATCGGCCGGACGATGTCTGAGGGGAGACCGGACGGGACCCACGTTCGCCATGCCTTCCGCGGCCAGGCGAAGTCCTGTGACGAGCTGGGATCGCCATTTACGGCCCGACTCTGCCGTCTCGTCGCCGAGCGGATCGATGCGGGCTCGCCGGTGGGCGAGCGTGTTCTCGGCTGGTCGGGCGACTCGACTTCGAAGGGCGATTCCGTCGCGCTCCGCCTTGCCGGTGCTCTGCACGCGCTGGTTCTATCCGGCCGCAGCGCGGCCCTCAGCGCGTGTTATCCGCCGAACCGGACGGACGACGACGCTCTCTGGCAGGCGATCGCTCAGGCTATGGAGCGGGAAGCCCCCTTCATCCTCGACCGTCTCACCTCCGCGCCGCAGACGAACGAGGTGCGCCGCTCGGGCGCCCTGCTTCCCGGTTTCCTCACCGTGGCACAGCTTTTCGGGAAGCCGTTGATCCTTTCCGAGATCGGCGCCAGCGCCGGCTTGAATCTCCATTGGGACCGCTACCGCTACGATCTCGCGAACAGCCATTGGGGCGATGCAGCGAGCCCCGTGAGCATAGCACCCGAGTGGTCGGGAGCAGCGCCGCCTCTGCGACCCGTCGAAGTGACCGAACGCGCCGGCTGCGACATCAACCCCCTCGATCCGGCCGATAGCGAGGATCGGCTACGGCTCCTCTCCTACGTCTGGGCCGATCAGCAAGACCGGATCGACCGTACGCGGCAGGCGCTGGAGCTTGCCGCCTCCCAACGGAGCCTTGTCGAGCAGGCGGACGCGATCGACTGGCTGAAAACACGGCTTGCGCGCGTCCATCCGGGCGCTGTCCACGTCGTCTATCATTCGATCGCCTGGCAGTATCTGCCGGAAGCTGCGCGGGAAGAGGGCGAGGCCCTGATCGCTGCCGCCGGGGCGACCGCGACATCCGAGGCCCCGCTCGCCCGTTTGCAGATGGAAGCCGACGGACAGGCGCCGGGTGCCGCATTGTCATTGCAGATTTGGCCGAAGGGCGAAAGGCATCTCGTCGGCCGCGCCGACTTCCACGGACGCTGGATCGCCTGGCAGGGATGGCCGGCGGACGGCTGACCGTGTGGCGGCCGTATCAGAACGTGATCACGTGGCGTATCACGCGGCCCTGGTCGAGAAGATCGAATGCCTCGTTGATCTCCTCCAGCGGTCCGGTGCTCGACAGCAGCCGGTCGACCGGCAGCCTGCCGCGTTCGTAGAGCGCAATGAAACGCGGGATATCGCGGGAGGGCACGCAGCTTCCCATGTAACTGCCGCGCACGCTACGCTCTTCCGCAACCAGGCTCACCGCGGGGATCGCGATCTGGCTTGAAGGATGGGCGAGCCCTGCGGAAACCGTCAGCCCGCCTCGCCGCGTAATTCGATAGGCGAGCTCGAAGGCTTTTACGGAGCCCGCGGCCTCGACCGCATGGTCGACGCCGCCGCGGGTCGCCTGTCGGACAGTCTCGGCCACATCCGGATCGGCTGCAAGGAACGTGTCCGTCGCGCCCAGCGCGCGGGCAAGCTTCAGCTTGTCCTCGGCGAGATCGATCGCGACGACGCGCTGGGCGCCGGCGGCAACGGCACCCAGAAGGGCTGCCAATCCCACCCCGCCCAGCCCGATGACGGCAACGGATTCGCCCGGCCGAACCCGGCACGTATTGACGACCGCTCCGACGCCGGTCAGCACCGCACAGCCGAACAGCGCCGCCTCTACCATCGGCAGGTCCGTCTCGATCTTGACCGCGGAATGGCGCGAAACCACCGCATAATCGGCAAATCCGGAGACGCCGAGGTGATGGTTCACGGGGACTTCGCCGCAATGCAGCCGGCGTTCCCCCGAAAGCAGCGTGCCCTTGCCGTTTGCTTCCGCTCCGGGAACGCATAGCGCCGGCCGGCCTTCCGCGCAGGGGAGGCAATGGCCGCAGCTCGGCATGAAGCTCATCACCACCCGGTCTCCCGGGGCGATGTCACTTACGCCGCTTCCGACCGCTTCCACGGTGCCGGCGGCCTCGTGGCCGAGCGCCATCGGCACCGGCCGCGGCCTGTCGCCGTTTATGACCGAGAGGTCCGAGTGGCAGAGTCCGGCGGCGCCGATCCTCACCAGCAACTCGTCCGGTCCCGGCGGATCGAGATCGATCGTTTCGATCGAGAGCGGCCTCGTATGGGCATAAGGCCTTCCGACCGGTGACTTCCTCAGCACCGCCGCACGCGTCTTCAAGGTCGCTCCTCCCGTTCACGAATCCCGGTTCGACCGGCAGAACTTAGCGCGATCGCTCCTGAGGAGGAAATGCCCCTCATCCGGCTGCCGCAACCTTCTCCCCGTTTTACGGGGAGAAGGAACATGCGGGCGCCGCCTCGTCCTCTTTCCAGGGCGGCGAAGAGGACTGGAGCTTGCCGCGAGTCACCTTCGCTCGGCGGGGATAGGGTGGCCGGAAGGCCGGATGAGGGGCCGGAAAATGCCTCCTCAGTGCCCCGCGTCTTCCGCGCCTTCGGCCAGCAGCCCAAACACGAAGGACGAGAAGGATCGCCAGCACTCGACGCGGAACGTATCCTCGGCGGTTCGGAAAAGAACGATTTCCGCCTTGCCGAAGATCGTGCGCGAGCAGGCACCGACGGGGAAAATCGCGAGCGACAGGTCCTGCGGGCAGCCGCTGTTGATCGCCGCTTCCGCGCCCGCCCCGCTGACGATGACGGCAGTGTTCCGGTGCGAAACGTCGACGGCCGAATGCACGGTCCCGCTCGATGCGGCCGCCGCCATCAGGTCGGCGCCGTCCTCGTCGATCACCAGCCACTCGTCGGGACCGAGCCAGAGGACATGACGCCGGTCGGTCGACGCGGACGTCTTCGACCGCACGGGAATGGTCACGCCGAGAGCTGCCGAGAGTGCGGGAACCGCGTCGGGCCCGGCGCGCAGCGATATCCGCGAAGCGGGTTCCGCAGGGGTAAGGATCGCCGCCGGCGAGCCGCCACGGCGGCCGGCAAGCGGAGCTTTGCGTGTAGCGATTGCGTGGTCAGCCATGGAGGCGACCTCCTTCCTTGTCAAAGAACACCATGTCGCTCACCTCGACGGCGATCGTCCGGTCGGCCATCGGCACGTAGAGCGTCTGCCCGAGGCGTGCGCGGCCGCCGGCGACGACCGCGAGCGCGATCGAGCGGCCGCAGTTCGGCGACCAGTAGGACGAGGTCACATGACCGAGCATGGTCATCGGCTTGGCTTCGTTCGGATCGGCAACGATCTGCGCCCCTTCCTCCAGCACCACCTGCGGGTCCTTCGTGAGGAGGCCGACGAGCTGCTTGCGGCCTTCCTTGACGAGGTCGGGCCGCTTCATGCCGCGAATGCCGACGAAGTCCTGTTTCTTCTTCGATACCGCCCAGGAAAGGCCGGCATCGTCCGGCGTGAGGGTTCCGTCCGTGTCCTGGCCGACGATGATGTAGCCTTTTTCGGCGCGCAGCACGTGCATGGTCTCGGTGCCGTAGGCGCAGGCGCCCATCGGCTCGGCCCGAGCCCAGATCGCCTCCCACACGGCTTGGCCGTAGTCGGCCGGTACGTTGACCTCGAAGCCCAGTTCGCCGGTGAACGACATGCGGAAGAGCCTGGTCGGCACACCGCATATGCTGCCTTCGGCAACGCTCATATGGGGGAAGGCTTCGTTCGAGAGGTCGATGCCCTCGACGAGCGGCGCGATTATCTCGCGCGCCTTCGGACCCTGGACCGCGATGACGGCCCATTGCTCGGTCGTCGACGTCAGCCACACCTTCAGATGCGGGAACTCCGTCTGGAGATAGTCCTCCATGTGGTGGAGGACGCGCGGCGCGCCGCCGGTCGTCGTCGTCACATGGAAGCGATCGTCGGCAAGCCGGCCGACGACACCGTCGTCATAGACGAAGCCGTCGTCGCGCAGCATGATCCCGTAGCGGCAGCGGCCGGGCTTCAGGTTGTCCCAGGCGTTGGTGTACATGAGGTTCAGGAACTTGGCGGCATCGGGGCCGACCACTTCGATCTTGCCGAGGGTCGATGCGTCGAAGACGCCGGCCACCTCGCGAATCGTCTTGCACTCGCGCGCGACCGCCTCGTGCATGTTTTCGCCCGCTTTCGGATAGAACCAGGCACGCTTCCAGTTGCCCACATCCTCGAATTCGGCGCCCTGCGCCTCCTCCCAGGCATGGATCGGCGTCTTGCGGGCCGGATCGAAGAGGTTTCCGCGCGAGTGGCTGACGATCGCTCCGAAGGTCACCGGCGTATAGGGCTGGCGGAAGGTCGTGAGCCCCACCTGTGGGATTTCCTTGCCGAGCGCTTCCGCCGCGATCGCCAGCCCGTGCATGTTGGAAAGTTTGCCCTGGTCGGACGCCATGCCATTGGTGGTGAAGCGCTTGATGTGCTCGATCGAATGCATCCCTTCACGCACGGCGAGCCGGATATCCTTGGCGCAGACGTCGTGCTGGAAGTCGATGAAGGCCTTCACCGTCGTGTCTCGCCCCGCGCCTTCCGCCGCGCCGATCATGCCGCCTGTCCATTCGAAAGCGTTGTGGCCGGAGAGCGCGACCTGACCGCCGCCTTCCGCACCCGCGGCACGGGCCGCCAGTTCACCGGCGGCGAGTGCCTCGTCGATCGTCGCCTGCAGGTCGTCGGTGCCGTTGCAGGCGCCGACGGAGAGGCATTCCTGTGCATAGGTTCCCGGCAGGAACCGCTCCGTCGCCGCGTCGAATGTCACCTTGCCCCGCGACTGGGAGAAGAGATGCACCGAGGGGGTCCAACCGGCCGAGACGAGCAATGCGTCGACCGCGATCTTGCGCGATGCTCCGCCGCCGTTGCGAGCCACACTCATGGATGCAATCCTGAGCTTGCCGGCGGTATTGACGACCGAGTGGCCGCTCAATACCTCGATGCCGAGGCTGCGGGCTTCGGCGAGCACCATGTCGCCCGGCCTGTCGCGGCAGTCGACGATCACGGCGACGTCGACGCCGGCCTTCCTCAGGTCGAAGGCCGCCTCATAGGCGGAATCATGGGCCGTGTAGATGCCCACCTTCTTGCCGACCGCGACGCCGAAATGGTTGAGATAGGTGCGGCCGGCCGAGGCCAGCATGATTCCAGGGCGGTCGTTGTTGGCGAAGACCATGTGGCGCTCAATCGCGCCATTGGCGAGGATCACCTTCTTCGCGCGCACCTGCCATAGACGCTCGCGCGGAAGCCCCTTGTCGGGGGCCGGGAGGTGATCGGTCACGCGTTCGACGAGGCCGACGAAATTGTGGTTGTAGTAACCGAAGGCCGTCGTGCGGGTCAGCAGCGTGACATTGTCCATCGCCGCAAGCGCCTTGCCCGTCGCCAGCGCCCAGTCATAGCCGGGCTGGCCGTCGATCACGGTGCCGCTGTCGTAATGCAGGGCTCCGCCGACTTCAGGCTGTTCGTCACACAGGATCACCTTCGCACCGGCATTCGCGGCCGCGAGTGCGGCCGCAAGTCCGGCAGCGCCGGCGCCGACCACCAGCACGTCGCAATGGACGTAGCGGCTTGCGTAATGGTCCGGATCGGTCTCCGTGGGCGCCACGCCAAGACCGGCTGCGCGGCGGATGAAGGGCTCGTAAATCTTGTGCCAGGCGGCCTTCGGCCACATGAAGGTCTTGTAGTAGAAGCCCGCCGCGAAGAAGGGCGACAACAGATCGTTGAAGCCGCCGACGTCGAAGGCGAGCGACGGCCAACGGTTCTGAGACGACACCTTCATGCCGTCGAAGACTTCCTGCACGGTCGCGCGCACGTTCGGCTGCCGGCGCGCGGCATCGCGCGAAACGTCGAGCAGCGCATTCGGTTCTTCGGCGCCTGCCGAAAGGATGCCGCGCGGGCGGTGATATTTGAACGAGCGGCCGACGAGATGGATGTCGTTGGCGATGAGCGCGGAGGCGATGGTGTCGCCCTCGAGCGCCGTCAGCGTCCGGCCGTCGAAGGTGAAGCGGGCGGTGCGCGCCGGCGTCAGGCGCCCGGCGCCCGAAATTCGATTGACCCCGGTCATTCTGCCACTCCTTCCAGCGCCTCGTAGGTCTCGACCGTTTCGCTCGTCTTCGGCTCGGCGTTGAGATCGGGCTTCGGCTCACCGGCCTTGTAGGTCACGTGGAAGCGGTCGCTCACCGTATCGCGAGCCGCATTGAAGAAGCGACCGCAGCCGTGGATATGCCGCCACCTTTCATAGATCAGCCCTTTCGGATTCTGACGGAGGAAGAAGTACTCCTCGAACTCCTCGTCGCTGATCTCGGCGATGTTGGCCGGTCTGACGATGTGGGCATCGCCGGCATTGCGGAATTCGAGCTCCGAGCGCTCTTCCTCGCAATAGGGGCAGTAAATCAGAAGCATCTGGAATGTCCTCGATCAGAGCGCCGCGCCTTCCTTGGAAGGCGCAAGGCCGCTCTCCGTTCTTTCTCTGAAGCGTAATCCTATCGATCTTCGCTCCGTCGGATCATGCTTTAGTGCGCAACGGCGGCCGCGGCCGCCTCGTCGATGAGCCGCCCGGTGCGGAAGCGCTCGAGCGTGAGCCCCGCGGCAAGCCGGTGCGGCTCGCCGCGCGCGATGAGATGGGCAAAGAGATTGGCCGAACCCGGCGTCGCCTTGAAGCCGCCCGTCCCCCAGCCGGCATTGAGGTAGAGCCCGGGCACCGGCGTCACGCCCTGGATCGGCGAACGATCCTGGGTGACGTCGACGATGCCGCCCCATTGCCGCATCATCTTGACGCGGCGGAACATCGGGAAAAGTTCGCAGATCGCATCCAGCGTATGCGTGATGATCTGCAGGCCGCCGGTCTGCGAGTAGGAATTGTACTGGTCGGTGCCGGCGCCGATGACGAACTCGCCCTTGTCCGACTGCGAGATATAGGCATGCACGGAGTTCGACATGACAACGCAGGGGAAGATCGGCTTCAAGGGCTCGGAGACGAGCGCCTGCAGCGGCTGGCTCTGCAGCGGCACGCGCACATCCGCCATCTGCATCAGGACCGACGAGTGGCCCGCAGCGGAGATGCCGACCTTCTTCGCACCGATGAAGCCGCGGTTGGTATCGACGCCGGTCACGCGGCCGGTTTCGTCGCGGCGGATGCCGGTCACTTCGCAATTCTGGATGATGTGGACGCCGCGATCCGAGGCCGCGCGCGCATAGCCCCAGGCGACCGCATCGTGGCGCGCAGTGCCGCCGCGGCGCTGCAGTGCCGCGCCGTTGATCGGGTAGCGGGCAGTCTTCGCTATGTCGAGCGGCGGGCAGTAGGCCTTGGCCTGCTCCGGCGTCAGCCATTCGTTGTCGATGCCGTAGAGCCGGTTGGCATTGATGTGACGCTTGAAAGACTGCTGGTCATGGATGTTGTGCGACAGCATCATCACGCCGCGCGGCGAATACATGACGTTGTAGTTCAGGTCCTGCGACAGGTTTTCCCAGAGCTTCAGCGAATGCTCGTAGATGTCCATGCTCTCTTCATAGAGATAGTTGGACCGGATGATCGTCGTGTTGCGGCCGGTGTTGCCGCCGCCGATCCAGCCCTTCTCGAGCACGGCGACGTTGGTGATGCCGTGCTCTTTGGCGAGATAATAGGCGGCGCCGAGGCCGTGGCCGCCGCCGCCGATGATGATTGCGTCATATTGCTTGCGCGGCTCAGGCGAAGCCCAGTGCGGGCCCCACCCTTTGTGGCCGCGCAGCGCCTCGCGCGCCACGGCAAAAACAGAATATTTGCGCATCAGCCTGCTACTCCATGAACCCGGTAACGTTCGTTGGCGTTAGAAATCGCAAATCCGAGGACCACGCAACGTTTCTTTTGCGACGCGATCAGGCGGACTTGCGCGGTCTTGCGACATCGACGGCCCGCCGCCGCAGAGGTATTGGCGCTTTTTCCCCACGCGCTTTCTCTCGCCGCTGGACTTTCGGCACGCGATCTGTTATCCGCTCTTTCAATCGTAGGGTTCTCGCCCAGCGAACGCAAATTTATTGCCTCTCCAAACCTGATGGTGAGGCTTGCCAACTCGAAGCAAAGGAACGGGATTCACGTGCAGGTACTTGTCCGCGATAACAATGTCGATCAGGCGCTCCGCGCTCTTAAGAAAAAGATGCAGCGCGAAGGCATTTTCCGCGAAATGAAGATGCGTGACTTCTACGAAAAGCCGTCCCAGAAGCGTGCGCGCGAAAAGGCAGAAGCCGTCCGCCGCGTTCGCAAGCTGGCCCGCAAGCGGGCGCAGCGCGAAGGCCTCGTGGCCCGCTGATCGTCTTTTTTTCGACGCTTTCCAATGCAAGTGGCGGAGGCGAGGGATCGCCGCCGCCATTTTGGTATGGACACCCAGTCCGTCGACAGTCTAGCGTGACAGCTGGCGACGGTCAGCCGCCGCACTTGCGTGCTCTGTAAACGGAAAGCCGATGGCTTTCGGGCCTTGTCGCATTGAGGGATCGACTTTGACACTTGCTGCCATGACTGCGGACGTCTCCGGCCTCATCACCGAGGAGGCGAACCGCCGCCACCAGCGCAAGCCGAAGCTTGCCGCCTTTCTCGTGCTCGGCTCGGCCCTGCTGATCGCAGGATGCCAGACCGACAAGCCCGAATCGATGTTCCGTGTCGAACGGGCACAGGGCTCGGAAGAAAACATCGCCTCGCTCTCGAGCGTCATCGCGTCCAATCCGAGCGACCCCGAGGGCTACAATGTGCGCGGCTCGGCCTACGGGCGCGCCGGCGAATTCCGCCGCGCGGTCGCCGATTTCGACCAGGCGATCCAGCTCAACCCGCGCTTCTATCAGGCCTATGCCAACAGGGCGCTGGTTCAGCGCAACCTGGGCAACCAGCAGGCCGCTCTTGCCGATTACAATGCAGCGCTGCAGATCAATCCGAATTACGATGTCGCCTATATCGGCCGCGGCAATCTCTACCGTCAGGCGAACCAGCTCGACGCCGCTTTCAACGACTTCAACAAGGCGATCGAACTCGATACGGCGGACCCCCGCGCCTACCACAATCGTGGCCTGATCTATCAGGCGCGCAACCAGCACGCGCAGGCTATCGAAGATTTTTCCAAGGCAATCTCGCTCTCGCCGAGCTCACCCGAACCCTATAACGGCCGCGGCATCTCCTATGTGGCCCAGGGCGACGACGACAATGCCTTCTCCGACTTCAACACGGCCATCAACCTGAATGGCAAGCTGGCCGAGTCCTGGGCAAACCAGGCGCTGATCTACGAGCGCCGCGGTGACAAGGCCAAGGCGGCGAAGTCCTATTCGCATGCCTTGTCGCTCGATCCCAAATACGAGCCGGCGCGTGCCGGCCTTGCCCGCGCCAAGGCGATGTCCTGACGTCGCCCATTCTCCGTTAGACATCAGACGCCCGCGCCTGTCGCGGGCGTCGTCGTTTCATCAAAGCCGAACAGGGTCGCGGAACCATCCTGAATTCAATCCGTTTGACCATGGCCTAGAAGCACTTCCAGGAAAAGTGCGTAGCGGTTTTCCGTCCGGAAGTGCGTTGGACCAGAGCACTTCCAGGAAAAGTGTGTAACGGTTTTCCGTCCGGAAGTGCGTTGGGCCAAAGGATTAGAGCACTTCCAGGAAAAGTGCGTAGCGGTTTTCCGTCCGGAAGTGCCTGGTTTCAGCGGGTTTAGAGCGTTTCGCAGTTGGAATGAACAGTGAAACGGTCCAGCACGGAGATCCGAGCTATGATTCGACAGACCTTCATTACGGCAATCGCCTTTGCGGCGCTCACCGGAGCTGCCAGCGCCCAGAATTACGTCACGCTCGGGCGTCTCACATGCGGCTCGGAAGGCGGCACCGGGCTGATCGTCACCTCTACCAAGAACCTGATGTGCACCTTCTCGCCGGCGGATGGCTCGCCTGGAGGAGTCTACGCGGGCAAGATCACCAAGATCGGCCTGGACATCGGCTCAACCGGCAAAACCGTCATGATCTGGGACGTGCTGGCGAAAACCGGCACTCCGCTGAACGAATATGCACTGGCTGGCGAATATGTCGGCGTCGGCGCTGATGCGAGCTTCGCAGTCGGTGGCGGAGCGAAGGTCATTGCCGGCGGCACGAACAAGGCTTTCATGCTGCAACCGGTCAATGTCCAGGTACAAGAGGGCCTGAATGTCGCCCTTGGCGTGGATCATCTGGTCCTGGCGCCGGCCGGTTGATCGCGGGGTGAGCGGTGAGGCCGGCTCCTCTCCCATCCCCCTGTCCGAGCCACATTGCGTGATCCGCACGGCCCACCTTGCGCGGCGCCGCAAGTCGCTGCACTGTGATGGTGATGATCGTTGCCGGACGCGGTAACGCCGGCACGACGGGATGCAGGATGAAGGAACAGCTGATCCGCGACATCGTTGTGTGGATGTCGGACGAGGGAATTCGAGGCCTGAAGGAGCAGGACCTTCTTGCCGGCTTCTGTGAACGGTGTCACGCCGCGGGCCTGCCCATAGATCGTGCGCTCGGCATCATCGATACGCTGCACCCGGAGTTCGAGGGGCGCGCCTTCCAGTGGAACAGCGAAAGCGGCGAGGTTCCCGAGGTCGTGCAATACGGGTCGACCAGCGGCGGCGAGGCCCAGACCAACTGGCAGCGTTCCGTCTTCTTCCATATGCTCAAGAACAATGAAACCGAGCGCCGCACCCGCCTTGCCGGAGAGAAGCATATTCCCTTCACCATGCTCGACACGCTCAAGGCAGAGGGCCACACCGACTGCGTCAGCATGATTCATCACTTCACCGACCGCGGCCGCATAGGGCAGATGGACTGCCTGTACTCCTATTGGACCACAAAGAAGCAGTCCGGCTTCCGTGAGGAGGACATCGCGGCATTGAGAGTGTTGCTGCCCACACTCGCGCTCGCGGTGAAGGCAGCCTCGTGCATGCGCATCATCGGGACGCTTGCGGATGTATATCTCGGCCCTGACGCCGGCCGCCGCGTCGTCGAGGGCAGCATCGAACGGGGCTCGGCCGAGCGGATCGAAGCAGTCATGTGGTTCTCCGATCTGCGGAACTACACGCGCATAGCCGACAGCGTCGCGCCGGAGGATGTCATCCCCTTTCTGAACGACTATTCCGGCATGGTGATCACCGCCGTCCACGATCATGGCGGCAGCGTATTGAAGCTTATCGGCGACGGAGTGCTTGCCATCTTCAACGGCCGCAAACCGGCCGAGGACTGCGGCGCCGCCATCGCGGCGGAGCGTCAGCTGCGGGTCATGCTCGCGGAATTGAACGCAAGGCGGCTCGACGAGGGGAAGCCGACTACCGACGTCTATCTGGGCCTGCACATCGGCGAAGTCTTTTACGGCAATATCGGCAGCCAGAACCGGCTGGATTTCACCGTCGTCGGACCGGCCGTCAACGAGGTGAGCCGTATCTCCGCCATGTGCCGCTCCGTCGAGCGGCACGTGATCATGTCTTCGGAATTCATCGCCGCCTGTCCGCCCGAGCATCGGGCAAATGCCGTTTCGCTCGGGCGCTTCGCGTTACGCGGCATCGCCAGGGCGAAGGAGCTCTTCACCTGGGATCCGGAGGTCGCCTCCAGTTAAATGGAGTCGATATCCTCAGTGATTGATCGCCTTGACGATCTCTTCGGTCATCTTCTTGGCGTCGCCGAGCAGCATCATCGTGCCGTCCTTGTAGAACAGCGTGTTGTCGATGCCGGCATAGCCGGAGCCGAGTGAGCGTTTGACGAAGAGGCAGGTCTTGGCCTTGTCGACGTCCAGGATCGGCATGCCGTAGATCGGCGAGGACTTGTCGTCCCGGGCCGCGGGATTGGTGACGTCGTTGGCGCCGATGACATAGGCGACGTCGGCCTGGGCAAATTCCGAATTGATGTCCTCCAGTTCGAACACCTCGTCATAGGGGACATTCGCTTCGGCGAGCAGCACGTTCATATGGCCCGGCATGCGGCCGGCGACCGGGTGGATCGCGTATTTCACCTCGACGCCGTTCTCCTTGAGCTTGTCGGCAAGCTCCCGGAGCGCGTGCTGTGCCTGGGCGACTGCCATGCCGTAGCCCGGCACGATGATCACCTTAGAGGCGTTCTGCATCAGGAAGGCGGCGTCGTCGGCCGAGCCCTGTTTCACCGTCCTCTGGACCCCGTCGTCGCCGCCGGCAGCCGCCGTCTCGCCGCCGAAGCCGCCCAGGATCACCGAGATGAAGGACCGGTTCATGCCCTTGCACATGATGTAGGAGAGGATCGCACCCGACGAGCCGACGAGCGCCCCGGTGATAATGAGCGCCAGGTTGCCGAGGGTAAAGCCGATGCCGGCCGCGGCCCAGCCGGAATAGGAGTTCAGCATCGACACGACGACCGGCATATCCGCGCCGCCGATCGGAACGATGATCAGCACGCCGAGCGCCAGCGACAGGGCGACAATCGCCCAGAAATCGAAATGGCTTTCACTGAGCGCCAACCCGACGATGAAGAAGACGACGAGTGCGGCAATCGCGAGATTGATCGCGTGGCGGTAGGGCAGAAGGATAGGCTTGCCGGACATGCGGCCGTCGAGCTTCAGGAAGGCGATGATCGAGCCCGTGAACGTGACGGCGCCGATCGCCACGCCAAGCGCCATTTCGACCAGCGCCTGGGCGTGGATCGAGCCGACCTCACCGATACCGAAGGAGGACGGGGCATAGAGTGCGGCGGCCGCCACCAGAACGGCAGCGAGACCGACGAGCGAGTGAAAGCCGGCCACGAGCTGCGGCATCGCCGTCATCGGGATGCGCTTTGCGATATAGGCGCCGGCACCGCCGCCGGCGGCCAGACCTACGACGATCAGGAGAAACCCGCCGATCGACGGCTGTGCCAGGAACAGCGTCGTGACGATCGCGATGCCCATGCCGACCATGCCGTAGGTATTGCCCTTGCGGCTGGTGGTCGGATGCGACAGGCCGCGCAGCGCCATGATGAAGAGCACGCCCGAGACGAGATAGAGGAAGGCAGCGAAATTAGCGTTCATCGGCCCGCCTCACTTTTCTTTTTTCTTGTACATGGCGAGCATGCGCTGGGTGACCAGGAAGCCGCCGAAGATGTTCACCGAAGCAAGCACCAGTGCGACGAAGCCGAAGCCGGTGGCAAGCCCCGAGGCGGAAATCCCGACCGCAAGCAAGGCGCCGACGACGATTACCGACGAGATCGCATTGGTCACCGCCATCAGGGGCGTATGCAGCGCCGGCGTCACCGACCAGACCACGTAATAGCCCACGAAGATCGCCAGCACGAAGATCGCGAGGCGGAAGACGAAGGGATCGATCGCGCCGCCGGTCGCGCCATGCGCCACCGCTCCGGCCGCATCGGGCACGTATTCGGCGGCGGTCTTCACCGCCTCGACCGCCCGTTCCAGATCGGTCAGTGCCTTGTCCAGAAGTTCGTTCGCCATCTTACTTCTCCCCCCTCATGGCACCGCCGAAGGCCGGGTGCACGACTGCCCCTCCATGGGTCAGCGCCGTGGCCTTGACGAGCTCGTCCTCCATGTTCAATGCCAGCGCCTTCGTCTCCTTCGAGACCATCGTCTCCAGGAAGGTGACGAGGTTCTTGGCATAGAGCAACGAGGCGGAAGCGGCGATGCGGCCCGCCACGTTCAGATGGCCGACGATCCTGATGCCCCCGACCTCCGTCACCTTGCCGGCTTCGGCTCCTTCGACGTTGCCGCCGCGCTCGACTGCAAGGTCGACGACGACCGATCCGGGCTTCATGGAATCGAGCATCTCGCGGCTAACGAGCCGCGGCGCCGGGCGGCCGGGGATCAGCGCAGTGGTGATGACGATGTCCTGCTTGGCAATGTGCTCGGCGACGAGCGCCGCCTGCTTGGCCCGATACTCCTCAGACATTTCCTTGGCATAGCCGCCGGCGGTCTCGGCCGCCTTGAACTCCTCATCCTCGACGGCGATGAACTTGGCCCCGAGCGAGGCTACCTGCTCCTTGGCGGCGGGGCGAACGTCCGTCGCCGAGACGACCGCGCCCAGGCGGCGGGCGGTAGCGATCGCCTGCAGGCCGGCAACGCCTGCGCCCATGACGAAGACCTTGGCCGCCGGTACGGTGCCGGCCGCGGTCATCATCATCGGCAGCGCGCGGTCATATTCGTACGCGGCGTCGATCACCGCCTGATAACCGGCAAGGTTTGCCTGGCTGGAAAGCACGTCCATGGATTGGGCGCGGGTGATACGCGGCATCAGCTCCATGGCGAAGGTCGTGAGGCCCGCGCCGGCCATGGCCGATATCGCTTCCTCGTTACCGTAGGGATCCATGATGGCGATGACGACAGCGCCCGACCGGTAGCCGGAAATCTCCTGCGCAGTCGGCCGACGGACCTTGAGGACCACGTCGGCGGTTTTCGCATCCGCCGCCGTACCGATCCGCGCACCGGCCTTCTCGTATTCCTGATCTGGTATGCGTGAACTGAGGCCCGCACCCGCTTCGACAACCACGTCGAAGCCAAGCGCCTTCAGTTTTTTCACGCTCTCGACGGAGCCGGCAACGCGCCCCTCGTTCGGATCCGATTCCTTGGCGATAAAGACGATCTCGCTCACAAATCCCCCTCCCCGGTCCGCCCCGGCTGGCCGGGTTGCGGACGTTGTCCTCCAGACGACAGCATTGCACGCCGCCTCTTCACTCACACGGTCCCCGAATCGAGCCGATTTCGGAAGAGAACCATGCGGCACCTCGATGCGCTACAGCGACCTTAGTGCACCTTACGGGGCGTCGTCGCAGCGACAGAAACTCCTCCTGCGGGGGCGGAAACATCCGCCGCCGAGACGATACTCCCACGTGGTGCGGGAAAAACGCGATGGGCCCGCGACAAGGATGGGGACCCCTCCCCATCTTCGGCGGGACGGATCAGCGACGCCGGTCAGCGAAGAAAGAAGTAACCGGCAACGTTGATGAGAATGAAAAGAACAAGCGAGCTGAAGAAGCCCATCGTCGTAAAGAAAGCAGCAGCCATCGCAATCAGCAGCGCGACGCAAAACAGAGTGCCGTATTTCGTGGCACTGATGAAGAAATCATATGTCTTCTCATGCTCGGAATAGTCCATCGGAGCGCCCGTTTCGACCGGTCCCGAATGATGCTCTGCCATCGTCCAATTCTCCAAAATTCTGCGGCGCCGCCGATGGCGGCCCTGTCTTATCCACCCATCACCGCTTGCCCGCGAGGCGCAATCGGTTCCTTTAGCTCCGCATACACAATGCGCCGGCCATTCGCAACGAAAACCGCCCCGCAAGCCTGCGGCATAATCGAATGAGCACTTTCAGGAAAAGTGCATGGCGGTCCGTCGGAAGTGCGCAGGCTCGTCTTTTCATTGCCCAAGCCGTTCCGCCGGAGACGAGGGAGTACCGCGCTTCTCCCGTTGACTTTTTAAAGGTTCTGGCGGCATGGCTTTTGCGGATAATAACCGGAGTCTGACGATGTCGAAACCTGTCGTTGCCATCCCCTGCGATTTCCGCGAATTCGACGGCAATGTCTGGCATGTTGCCGCCCACCAATATGTCCGCGCGGCGGTCGAGGGCGCCGGGCTGATGGTGTTTCTCGTTCCCGCACTGCAGGCCGGGAACGATGTGGACGAAATTCTCGACCGCGTCGACGGGGTGCTCGCCAGCGGCGCTCGCTCCAACGTCCACCCTTCGCTCTATGGCAGGGAGGCGACCGAAGCGGACGGGCCTTTCGACCCGGGCCGCGATGCGACCAGCCTGCCGCTGATCCGCCGCGCAATCGATCGCGGCGTCCCGCTGTTCGCGATCTGCCGCGGCATACAGGAGCTCAATGTCGCGCTTGGCGGCACGCTTGCGAGCGAGATCCAGGAGCAGCCCGGCATCTGGGACCATCGCAAGCCGGAAGTTCCGGATCTCGATGTCGCCTATGGCATTCGCCAGGATGTGGTCGTGAAGGAAGGAAGCTGCCTTGCTCCGGTCCTCGGCACCGGCCGCGTAAGGGTCAATTCGCTGCATCGCCAGGCGATCGGCGCCGCTGCTCCGCGCCTCGCAGTCGAAGCCGTGGCCGACGACGGGACCATCGAGGCGGTCTCGGTCATCGGCGCCAAGGCCTTCGCCGTCGGCGTGCAGTGGCATCCCGAATACTGGGTGCGGACCGACGCCCCGTCAGCCGCCCTGTTCAAGGCCTTCGGAGATGCCGCGCGCGCCTATCGTGAGAGCAAGGCCAGTTAGGTTAGACCACTCTGCGCCGGAACGGCGTCTCGACCACCGGCGTCAAAGCCTCGCCGGTCGAGAACCATGCCTTCAGATTGTCGACCACGAGATCGGACATCGCGTTGCGCGTGACGACCGACGCCGACGCCACATGCGGCAGCAGAGAGACGTTCGGAAACGAAAGCAGCGCTTCGGGAACATGCGGCTCGTTTTCGAAGACGTCGAGACCGGCTCCGGCAATGGTGCCGTTGCGAAGCGCGGCGATGAGCGCCGCCTCGTCCACGGTCGATCCCCGGCCGACATTGATCAGCACGCCCTTCGGGCCGAGCGCCGAAAGGACATCCGCATCGACAGCCCTCAGCGTGCTCGCCGTCCCGGGTACGATGACGATGAGCGTGTCGACGGCCTCGGCCATACCCGAAAGGGTCGGATGATAGGTGAAAGCGAGCCCTTCGCGCGGCGTTCGCGTGTGGTAGGCGATCGAGACGCCGAAGGCTTCGAGCCGCCGTGCGATCGCGAGGCCGATCCGGCCGAGGCCGAACAGCCCGACCGTACGGCCGCGGAGCGATAGCGGCGATAGCGGGAAGGCGCCCTCGCGCGCCCAGCGGCCCTGGCGCAGCCATTGCTCGGCCTGCGGCAGGAGGCGCAGCGTGTTGAGGAGGAGGCCGATGGCCGTGTCGGCGACTTCCTCCGTCAGGACATCAGGCGTATTGGTGACGACAATCCCTCGGGCTGCTGCGCGCGAGACATCGACGCCGTCGTAGCCGACGCCGAAATTCGCAACGATCTCGAGGCTGGGGAATGCATCCATCAGCGGCACCGGCAGCTTGCCCGAAACGGCGATGCCGGAAACGTCGCGCATGTCGGCTGTCACGAGAGCCGCATCGGCGCGCTCGATGCATACGGTCTCGAACATTTCCGGCAATCGTTCGAGGACCCTCGGGTTGATCTTGCCGGGCACGAGAATTCTGGGACGACTCATCGGGTTTCCTTTCCGGACATAGCGGGAATGCGGGCGAACACGCACGCATCCTGTTCAGACTCGGAGGAATCGATCAAGCCGTTACCCGCAGCGGGCCGGTCGACTGGCGGATGCGCATTTCCGGCTTGATCAGATGGATGCCGTCCGGTTCATGGCTGCCGGAAAGCTTGTCGAGGAGCGCGCGCGCAGCGCTGCGGCCCACCTCCGCCTGGCCGTTCCAGACGGTCGTCAGCGCGGGCGTCGCGATCGACGCTTCCTCGAGGTCGTCGTAGCCGGTGACCGAGATGTCGACGCCCGGCACGAGGCCGGCGCGGGCAATGCCGTTCATCATCCCGATGGCGACCAGATCGTTCCAGCAGACGACCGCGGTCGGCTTCTGCGGCAGTGAGAGGAGATGCACGGCGGCCTCGAAACCGCCCTGCTTGGAGCGCGGCCCCGGGATGCGCAGGTCCGGATCGACCTCGATATTCGCCTTGCGAAGCGCATTGACGTAACCCTGATAGCGGTCGCGGCCGGTCGAGGTCTGGTCGGTTCCCCCGACCATCGCGACGCAGCGATGGCCGAGCCCGATGAGGTGATTGGTCGCGAGCGAAATGCCATAGGCGTCGTCGCCGCGGAAGATCGGGACGTCGAGCCCCTCGATCGAGCGGGCGATCAGGATCGCCGGCATGCCGTTGTCCTCGGCAAGCTGAATATCCTGCGGCGGCGTGCCGATGGCGGGCGACATGATGACGCCGTCGCCGCCGAGCTGCAGCAGCGTCTCGATGAAATCCCGCTGCTTTTCGACGGAATCGTAGTGGTTGGACAGAATGAAGGTTTGCTTGTCGCGATCGAGCTCAGCCTCGATCGCTTTGAGGATCTCACCGTAGAACGGGTTCATGATGTCGTGCACGACGACACCGATGATGCCCGAGCGCGACGTCCTGAGACTTGCGGCACGGCGGTTGTAGATATAACCGAGTGCGCGCGCCTGCTCCTTGATCTTGTCGCGGGTGACCGCCGCCACCAGCGGGCTGTCGCGCAATGCCAGGGATACCGTCGCCGTCGAAAGGCCGAGTGTTTCCGCGATTGTCGAAAGCTTGACCTTTTGCGCCACCATATCCCCCGTTGCAGTCGCTGCCGTCAGCCAGTTTAAATTCCTTTAAACTGTTTAAAATATCGCTGCAATCGGGAAGTTCAAGCCGCCCGGTTCTCACACCGCGGCTCAATCCGCAGCTCTGGCGGCCTGCAGATTGCTGTCGACAGCGCGCAGGAGCTTCATGAGAGTGCGTACCTGCTTGTCGGTCAAACCGCGTGTTGCGAGCTTCTCGGAATGCTGGCCCGCTTCCGCGATGATCTGCAGGCGATCACGGCCGAGCTCTGTCAGATAGACCTTGGTCAGCCGGGCATCGTCCCTGTCCGGGCGGCGTTCGAGGAAGCCTTGCGCTTCCATGCGGCCGATCGTGCGCGTCATCGTCGGTGCCTTGACCCCGAGCTTGCCCGCCAGCGCCCCGGCCGTGAGCCCGTCGGTTTCGGCAAGGGCGAGCATGACGCCGTCCTGCCCGGCATAAAGGCCGCTCGCGACGAGGTTGCGAGAGAGTACGGTGCGCATCGAGCGGGCCGCCTGGACGAGAACCGAAGCCAGATCGTGATCGTTCGCCTCGGCGACGATCTCGTCCTTCTTCTTGCCGTTCTTGCCCTTCCTTTCGGCTTTGCTCTTCTTGCCCATTGGACCTCCCGCCGAATCCCCTACACTACACTTATAGCAATAAGGCTTGAGTTTACGAACTGTATGACTCAAATAACGATTTTACGACAAACCACGCCGAGGTCCGAGTAGAAATGTCGCTGCCGAAGCCCCGATGGACCGACAATTCCGCCGCACTCGAACCTGTCGAGCGGCGGGACTGGATCGCGGTGCTCCCGCTCGGCGCACATGAACAACACGGGCCGCATCTCCCGTTCGAAACGGACCGGCTGATTGCGGCGGGCATCGTCGAACGCGTTCTCGCCGCACTCCCCCAAGCCCTGCCCGTGACCTTCCTGCCTGTCGAACCGGTCGGCTATTCGATCGAACACATGGACGTGCCCGGCACCCGAACGCTCGCCTATGACGAGGCGGTCGAACGTTGGCTCGGCATCGCCGAGGGCCTCGCCGGACTCGGCCTCCGCAAATTCGTGATGCTGAACGCACATGGCGGCAATTCGCCCCTGATGACCATCGTAGCGACGGAGGCGCGGATACGCTTCGGGATGCTCGCCGTGGCGACGAGCTGGACACGCTTCGGACAGCCGGATGGCTGGATCGGCGCGGAGGACAAGGCAGTCGACATCCATGGCGGCGATATCGAGACCTCGGTCATGCTGGCGCTCCATCCGGACAAGGTGGACATGGCGAAGACGCGCGACTTCGCCTCGCGCCAGAGCGAGTTCGCGCGTTCCTTCAAGCATTTGCGCGCCTACGGCCCGCACGCCTTCGGCTGGAAGATGTCGGATCTGAGCCCGGACGGCGCCGCCGGCAATGCCGCCGCCGCCACCGCCGAGCGCGGCGAAGCGCTGCTTGCGCATGCTGCGAAAGGCATCATCGAACTGCTCGAGGATGTGAACGCCTTCGATGCCGGCGAGCTCGACTGATTTTTTCTTTCGCGTCGATCGCGACACAGGTCTGTATTTGCGCATCGCCACCTCATCTCTTATATGAGAACCCAACCATCGATGCCTGCGGCGCATCGCCAACCCTCGAGGTTCCCATGACCGAAACATCCGCGCTGAAGCCGATCCCCGTCACCGTGCTCACGGGCTATCTCGGCTCCGGCAAGACGACGCTTCTGAACCGCATCCTCAGCGAGAATCATGGCCGCAAATATGCGGTCATCGTCAACGAATTCGGCGAGATCGGCATCGATAACGACCTGATCGTCGAGTCCGACGAGGAAATCTACGAGATGAACAACGGCTGCGTCTGCTGCACCGTTCGAGGCGACTTGATCCGGGTCGTCGAAGGACTGATGCGCCGTCCCGGGCGCTTCGACGCGATCATCGTCGAGACCACCGGCCTTGCCGACCCGGTGCCGGTCGCGCAGACCTTCTTCATGGATGACGACGTTCGCGCCAAGACGGAACTCGACGCGGTCGTGGCGCTCGTCGACGCCAAGCACCTGCCGCTGCGTCTGAAGGACAGCCGCGAGGCCGAGGACCAGATCGCCTTCGCCGACGTGGTGCTCCTCAACAAGACCGACCTCGTGACGCCGGAGGAACTCGAGCGCGTCGAGGCGACCGTGCGCGTCATCAATCCGTCCGCCCGCATCTATCGCACGCAGCGCTCCGAGATCGACCTCGGAAAGGTGCTCGACCAGGGTGCCTTCAATCTCGACAGGGCGCTCGAAAACGATCCCCACTTCCTCGATCAGGACGATCACGACCACGTCTGCGGTCCCGATTGCGACCACGATCACCACCATCATGATCACCACCATCATGATCATGACCATGAGCATGATCACGACCACCACCATCACCATCACGACGGCCCCTCGCCGATCCATGACGTGACGGTGCAGTCGATTTCGCTGCGCGGGGGCGAAATGAATCCGGATCGCTTCTTCCCCTGGATCCAGAAGATCACCCAGACCGACGGTCCGAACATCCTGCGCCTCAAGGGCATCATCGCCTTCGCCGGCGACGCGGAGCGTTATGTCGTCCAAGGCGTTCACATGATCATCGAAGGCGATCACCAGCGCCCGTGGAAAGACGGCGAGAAGCGTGAAAGCAGGCTCGTCTTCATCGGCCGCGATCTCGACCGCGAGAAGATCGAGCGCACCTTCAAGGCCTGCGAAGTCCCGGCATGATCCCGGATAAGTCCATGCTGAAAAAAGAAAGTCCGTCAAACTGATGCCGACCGTCGCTCCGCTCGATCTCGAAGGTCACGTCGTCGGCGTGGCTTTCCTCAAGGATGTTCCCTTCTTCGCCGGGGCCGCCGGCACGATCCACCGGCTCGATCACGGCCACAAGACGACCGAAGCACATGACGGGCTGCTGTCCCTCGTTGTCGACGAGGCGAACGACACGCTGCTGACCGGCGGCGAAGACGGCAAGGTAATGCGCATTTCGGCAGACGGCACGGCGAGCCTCGTTGCCGACACGGGGCGCAAATGGATCTCGCAAGTTGCTGCGGGACCGCAGGGTGCGGTCGCTTACGCCTACGGCAAGACGACGCATGTCCGCCTTTCCGACGGTACCACCAGGGACTTTCCCGAGCAGCGGACCGTCGAAGGCATCGCCTTCGCACCCAAGGGCCTGAGGATCGCCTCCGCGCGCTACAACGGCGTCTCGCTGCACTGGGTGGCCATGACAGGCCAGCCGGTCGACCTCGAATGGAAGGGCGCCCACACCGCCGTCACCTTCTCTCCCGACGGACGCTTCGTCGTCACCGCAATGCAGGAAAATGCGCTGCATGGCTGGAAGCTCGACGCGAAGCCCGGCGCCGAGGCGCGCCACATGCGCATGACCGGCTATCCGGCCAAGGTGAAGTCGCTTTCCTGGTCAGCGAAGGGCAAGTGGCTCGCATCGTCCGGGGCGCCGGCGGCGATCGTCTGGCCATTTCAGGGCAAGGACGGGCCGATGGGCAAGGCGCCGCTCGAGCTCGGCACCCGCGCCAACATCATGGTGACGACGGTCGCCTGCCACCCGGCGGACGATATCGTCGCCATCGGCTATGAGGACGGCATGATCCTTGCCGCCCGCTTCGCGGACAGCAAGGAAGTCCTGTTGCGTCGCCCGGGCAATGGCGCGATCACCGCCATGGCCTGGAACAAGAGCGGCCGCCAACTCGCTTTTGGATCGGCGGCGGGCGATTGCGGTGTGGTGGATATCGCCGGGTAGCGGGGGTGAATGCATGCCCCCGCTGCGGCGAAAGGCGGGGTAGCCGGATGGGGGCCGGCTCCGCCTGTTCTCACCATTCCAGTTCCAGATGCGGCCGCCCGTCCGATGTCGTCTCGACGGTCCGCCCGCTCTCATCGATGGTGGCGGTGACCCGCTGGCGGAAGGCGGAGAAGCTCTCGAACGTGACGACGTCGACAGGCTCGTCGAACTTGAACGTCAGGCGATAACGTCCCGGCTTCGCGCCGATCGCCTGGGCCGAGAGGACTTCCGCTTCGAAAGGCTGGCCGAGATAACGGCCTTTGACCCGCGCCCCGAGCATCCATGGATTGAAAGCAGGTCGGTTGCCGACAGCCGCGTGCAGCGTGTTCCAATCGCGATAGCCATACTGGGCGGCGATCAGCTCGAGCGACTTGGAGTGGGTGACTTCGTCACCCTCCGACACAAGCCGCGATCTCAGGCGTCTGGCCTGGTCCTTCAGCGCATCGAGCGAGGGAAGGCTTCGTAATTCATGCGTCATGACAGGGTCTCCTGTTACGGCATGCATTTCCGGGATGGGTGTCCGCATTGCCATCGGTAGCATGCCGCGGCGTGACCGTGTCGAAAAGAGAGACTTCACCGAAGCTTGACGCTCGCGGACGGCAGGGGCCCTCGCCCGGCGCCTGAAATAGGGGAAACGACGCAGGCTGTCAAACGCGCGGGGCCGCCGGCGATGCCACTTGCACGCAAGCGACCGCCATGGGACGACTTGGCGCCACCAAGAGCGGATGAGGAAAAGTGATCCGGGGAGCACATCATGAGCGAAGTCACCATTCTCGCATTCGCGCTTATCGCCTTCATCGGCATTGCAACGCCTGGACCGACCGTGCTTCTCGCCCTCACCAATGGTTCGCGTTATGGCGTGAAACGGGCAACGGCAGGAATGATCGGCGCGATGCTCTCGGATTTCGTGCTGATCGGCGCGGTCGCACTCGGGCTCGGCGCACTGCTCGCAGCGTCGGAATTCTGGTTCTCCGTGATCAAATGGCTGGGCGCCGCCTATCTCGCCTATCTCGGCGTCATGCTGCTGCGATCGCGCGGGACGCTGGAACTCCCGCCGCAAGCGTCGCAGGCCATGGATGCCGGGGCGACGCGCTCCATCTTCACCAAGAGCCTTCTCGTCGCCGTCACCAATCCCAAGGGCTATCTGTTCTTTTCGGCCTTTCTGCCGCAATTCATCGATCCCGCCCTGCCACAGGCGCCGCAATACGCCATGCTGGCCATCGTCTTCGCGTCGATCGATTTCGTGGTGATGTTCGGTTATGCCCTGCTCGGGTCGCAGGCGGTACGCTTCATGAGGCGCTCCGGCGCGATCTGGCTCGACCGCATCTGCGGCGGCGCACTGCTGGCGCTCGCCGGATCTCTGGCGCTCTATCGCCGCGCTGCGAATTGAAAGGCTTCGGCACAACGTGTGGCATGGTCATTCGAAGGGAATGGCCGTGCTTTAGAGCATTTCACCGTTTGATAGAAACACTGAAATGCTTCAACCGTTTGATCCAACGCACTTCCGGACGGAAAACCGTTACACACTTTCCTGGAAGTGCTCTGAAGCGCCACAGCGCTCCCGCCGCGATGGGCGGCAGGAGCGCTGCTGATAATCCACCTCCGCAGGGTGGGAGGCGGAAGAAATTCAGGCCGCGCGGCGAAGCGGCGGCAAAGCGAGTTTCCGGCCGCTGGGAACCAGCATCCCGGCAGCACCGTCGAGCCAGCCTTCCTTGAGCTCGAGCGCCAGGAAGCGGTTGCGTTCGAAAGGACCGGGCATCACGAGATGCTGTGCGCGCTGCGCGAAGAAGCCGAAACGTTCGTAATAGGCGGCGTCGCCGACGAGCAGGACAGCGCCATGGCCGCGGTTCTTGGCTTCCTGGATCGCCGCGCGCATCAGCATGCCGCCGATACCTTTGCCCTCATGCGCCGGATCGACCGCAAGCGGGCCGAGCAGCAGCGCCGGCACCGCCTGGCCCTCGCGGTTGACGCCGGCCTCGACGTTCCAGAGGCGTACGGTGCCGATGACGTGACCGTCCGCATCCCGCGCGACAAGGGCAAGGCCCTCGGCAGGCACGCGGCCGCGGCGCAGCTTCTCCGACGATTTCCTGCGGCGACCCGCGCCCATGGCACGGTCGAGCAGGTTCTCGCGCGCAACGACATCGCCCGGGTTTTCCGAGTCGATTAAAAAGGTGGTTGGCGCGAAGAACGCGCGCAGGGAATCAACAACAGCGGCCATCTGGGCCTCCCGTCATCAAAACCGCTTCAGGCGGACCGGACATGAATTGTGAAAGCCGCTCCCGCTTGAGCGGGAGCGAGCAGGATCAGATGACATAGGCCTTCAGAGGCTCGAAGCCGTTGAAGGCGACGGCCGAGTAGGTCGTCGTGTAGGCGCCCGTGCCTTCGATCAGAACCTCGTCGCCGATCGTCAGCGAGATCGGCAGCGGATACATGTTCTTCTCATAGAGCACGTCGGCCGAGTCGCAGGTCGGGCCGGCGAGCACGCAGGGTTCCATCGCATCGGCATCGCGGGCCGTACGGATCGGATAGCGGATCGCCTCGTCCATCGTCTCGGCGAGACCGCCGAACTTGCCGATGTCGAGGAAGACCCAACGGTGGCTGTCGTTGTCCGACTTCTTCGACACGAGAACGACTTCCGCCTTGATCACGCCGGCATTTCCCACCATGCCGCGGCCCGGCTCGATGATCGTCTCCGGAATGTTGTTGCCGAAGTGCTTCTTCAGCGCGCCGAAGATTGCCTGGCCATAGGCTTCGGCCGACGGAACGTCCCTGAGGTACTTCGTCGGGAAGCCGCCGCCCATGTTGACCATCTTGAGCTCGATGCCCTGCTTGGCAAGCTGGACGAAGACACGCTTGGCATCGGCAAGAGCCGCATCCCATGCATCGAGCTTCGTCATCTGCGAGCCGACATGGAACGAGACGCCGTAGGAAACGAGCCCGAGCTGGTGCGCATAGACGAGCACGTCGACCGCCATCTGCGGCACGCAGCCGAACTTGCGCGACAGCGGCCATTCGGCGCCTTCGCCATCGGTGAGCACGCGGCAGAAGACACGGGCGCCGGGAGCGGCGCGCGCTATCTTCTCGACCTCTTCGTGGCTGTCCACCGCAAAGAGGCTGATGCCCAGCGCATGGGCGCGCGCAACGTCCCGCTCCTTCTTGATGGTGTTGCCATAGGAGATGCGGTTCGGGGTCGCGCCTGCATCGAGCGCCATTTCGATTTCGGCGACCGACGCGCAATCGAAGTTGGAGCCGAGGCCGGCGAGAAGGCGCAAGACTTCCGGCGCCGGGTTTGCCTTAACGGCATAGTAGATCGCGCTGTCGGGCAGCGCATGACGGAAGGCCTTGAAATTATCGCGCACGACGTCGAGGTCGACAACGAGGCAAGGACCTTCGGGTCGTCGGGTGTTGAGGAAGTCGATGATACGTGCGGTGGTCATGGCCATATTCCCCGATCCATTAGACTCCACATTTGTGGAGGACAAAGGGCATACGCACGCCTGCACTGGAACCAGCCGGTGGAGACCCCGGAACCATGCATGCGCTCGATGCGCGAATGTGAATCAAAGCCCGCAAAGGCTAGGATTCGGCTTTGTCTGCCATGGATTGGAGGGAATAACCCAACCGCACTTCCGGCAATGAAGGTGTGCCTCTTCAGTAACCCCGGCTGTTGGAAAGCCGGCAGACACCAGAAAGGCCCGCACCGTCGTTGCTTCAAGATGTCCTCGCATTTCCCGGTTGGCCGGAATAGCGACTGGAGGGGTTAGTTCCAGGTACCTTACCGATAACCTCACCTAATCGAGGGTCGGCGGACACCCACAGGCACGTGCGACTTTGGGCAAGGCGTAGGTAAGAAAAATCATCGTCGTAATCAAGAGGTTTTTCCATCTCGCCACTAATTTTTTCTGGACCGGGCAACGGCGCCAGTGTTCACTTTGGCTGAACGATCGCAGCAGGCCGTGTGTGCGGGCGGGAACCGAGACCCGCCTACCCAAGCGCGTTTTCGCCTGCACGCCAGAGAAAGACGAACCATGGATACCTTGACCCGCATCCGCGCCTTCATCGATGTCGTGGACGCGGAAGGCTTTTCGGCCGCGGCCCGGCGCATCGGCAAATCCAAGGCGCTGCTGTCGAAATATGTACGCGAACTCGAGGACGAGCTCGGCGCGCTGCTGTTGAACCGCACGACGCGCCAGTTCTCGCTGACCGAGGCCGGCCACACCTATTATCGCAGCGCATCGGAAATCCTGAAGGAGATCGACAACCTCGCCGATCTCGTGCGTGCCAACAATTCCGACCTCAAGGGCCGATTGCGAATCACCGTGCCGAGGACTTTCGTCGACGCGGATATCGGCCAGTCCCTGATCGACTTCGGCAAGGAGCATCCCGAACTGTCGCTCGACATCGTCTCGGACGACCGGTTCATCGACCTCGTCGAGGAAGGATTCGACGTCGCCATCCGAATCACCCGGCTCGAGGACTCGACGCTGATCGCCCGCAAGCTCGACGACTTCCAGGTGCTGGTCTGCGCCTCGCCGGATTTCATGGCCAAGGCCGGCGCCCTTGCGCATCCGAGCGAACTTTCCAAGCTGCCGTGCATCCTCGACACCAACGGCCGATCCTATTCGAGCTGGCGTTTCGTCGAAAAGGACGGTTCGCCATTCACCGTGCCGGTCAGCGGGCAGATCGAGGTCAACAGTCCACTTGCCGCGGCGCGGGCCGCGGTGAGCGGCATCGGAGTGGCGGTCCTTCCCGATTTCATCGCCCGGCCGAAGATCGCTTCCGGCGAGCTCGTGACGTTCTTCGACGATTTCCTGCCCAAGGATCGCGGCATCTACGCCATCTATCCGCATCGTCGTTACCTCCCGACCAAGGTTCGCACCTTCGTCGACTTCCTCCACAGCTGGTTCCGCAGCACGCGCTGATGCGACTGCGATCCTTCCTCACGCGTTGGAACGACGCGCTGCAAGTCCCAATTCCGTCTCATTTACGGTACATTCGGGGACGATTCGCGCGGCCCCGGCCGAAAGGATTCCCATTCCCATGAAAATACAAAGCCTCGTCATGGCCGGCCTTGCGACGCTCCTCGCGCCCACGCTCGCCTTCGCCCACCCGCATATATTCGCGGAAGCCCGCCTCGAGATCGTCTCGGACGACACGGGCGGGATCGGCGAGTTGAGGAATGTCTGGCGGT